>JAKSCD010000547.1 GCA_022360775.1 Sneathiellales bacterium
GAAGCCAACAAACACTACTACACCTGTTACATGAGTAACGAAGTACTGGGTGGGGAGCGCTCCATCGACTCCATCAAGTTCGGTTATACCGGGCTGGCCAAACACGGCGTGAATGTCGTCAACGACACCGTCACCGGTATCGACGCCGGCGCCAAAACGGTAAAAACCGCAGGCGGCAAAACCTTCAACTACGACCGCTGTATCGTCGCCCCGGGTATCGACTTCAAATGGGACGGTATCGAAGGCTACGATCAGAAAGTGGCCGAGAAAATCCCCCACGCCTGGAAAGCCGGTCCTCAAACTGCACTGCTGCGCAGCCAGTTGGAAGCAATGAAAGACGGTGGCACCGTGGTCATTGCCCCACCCCCGAACCCGTTCCGCTGCCCCCCCGGCCCGTACGAACGCGCCAGCCAGATCGCCCACTACCTGAAGCAGCACAAGCCGAAGTCGAAGGTGCTGCTCTTCGATCCCAAGCCCAAATTCTCCAAAATGGGCCTGTTCACCGGCGCCTGGAAAAAGCTGTACGGCTACGAGGGCGACAACGCCATGATCGAGTGGCACGGTGAAGCCGAAGAGGCCGGGGTGGTCTCTGTCGATGCAGCCAGCAACAGCGTGACCACCGCCTTCGGTGACACCATCAAGGCTGACGTACTGAACGTCATCCCGGCCCAGAAAGCGGGCAAGATCGCCTTCGCTGCGGGTCTGACCAACGACAAAGGCTGGTGCCCCATCGACCTGGGTACTTTTGAGTCCAGCATCCACAAAGGCATCCACGTGATTGGTGATGCGAGCATCGCCAAAGGCATGCCAAAATCCGGTTACTCTGCCAACTCACAGGGTAAAGTGGTAGCCGCCACTGTAGTGGCTATGCTGAACGGCCAAGAGCCCGGCACGCCTTCGTACGTCAACACCTGCTACTCCATCGCCGGTGCCGACTACGGCTTCTCAGTGGCCGCGGTTTACCGCCTGGCCGAAGACCGCTCCAAGATCGTCAAGGTCTCCGGTGGTCTCACCCCAGGTGATGCCAGCGCTGAGCAGCTCAAGCGTGAAGTGGCCTACGCCCATAGCTGGTTCCAAAACATCACCCACGATATCTTTGGGTGAGCCGGATAAGTGGAAGGTCCAGTGGACCTTCCACCCGGCGAACGCCCGACAGGGATGTCGGGCCGGATCAGCGCTACATGGACGTATCAAGGTGCAAACAAAAAAACAGGCTCCCAGCCTGTTTTTTTATGTCCAGTGGCCAAAGGAAACTGGCCGAACGGTTGGCACCAAGCCCACTACAGGATATAACTAAGATCCAAAACTAAAGGCAA
>JAKSCD010000176.1 GCA_022360775.1 Sneathiellales bacterium
AATGTATCACCTGTCCAGTATAGGCTTTTTTTTTTTTTTTTCTGCGAAAAAGTAATCCAGTATCTATTTCCTTTACCAAGGATCCGGGCGATTTCTGGTGACTCCGAATGGGCTGCGGGTAAAGCGGTCAATTCAATCTTACCCTCACCAGCCTGGAATGTACGTTTTTCTGACCAATCCACTGTATCCAAATTCCTAAACCCCATTCCGGCGATTTTCTTTTGATCGTTTGGAGGCAGAAGAAATGGCATGTCCGGGTTGAGTTCCGCAGCCGCGGTTTGATCGAAATGATCCTCATGGGCATGGCTCAGGACAACCAGATCAGTCGGTTTCAATTTGCCTCTCGGGAATGACGTAACTCGCCTGTGAGCCTTAATATTTGGACCTTTGGCCAGATCAAACATTTCGTTTGGATCCCCCATAGTAAATGCCTCTTCGCCATCACCAAAACAGGGATCAGTAAGAAGCGTCATCCCGTTGAATGTGATTTGCATAGTCGCACCCCCAAACCAGGTTAATCTGACGTTTGGAGATACTGTCGCACTGTGTGCTGCTGCAGGATGCACTGTTGTGCCAAGAACAACGAGACTACTGCCGGTGCCTTTGATAAACGAGCGACGATCCATTTTGTTTCCTTCCAATCATTAACTTCATAAAGAGTATTTGCGAAAGGTAATGGCTTTTATTGATGAAAAAAATTAGATAAAGTTGGATACTAAATTCAAAAAAAATGGATAATATGAATTTTCGTCAGATTGAAACGTTTCTGGAAGTCGCAAAGGCCGGTAGCTTTTCGATTGCCAGCCAACGCCTGTCTTTACCGGCTTCCACAGTCAGTGCACGTATCAAAGCACTTGAAGACCGCTGGAGAGTCAGGCTTTTTCGGCGTACAACACGAAAAGTCGCATTGACCAATGAGGGGCAACGCTACTTTTCCATATGTCAGGAAGCTGTCGACCTCCTTGCCAATCTTGAAGAAGCGGGAGATCAATCCAAAGAACTGAAAGGACTGATAAGGCTGACTGTGCCGGTTGATATGTCCAAGTCTCGATTGTCGAAAGTACTATGCGGTTTTATCGATCAACATCCTGCTGTAAAAATAGAAGTTATAGTGACAGACGATATTCTCGATTTCATAGACGGCAACATTGACATAGCGCTTCGTGGCAGAGCGCCAGGGACCGACAGTTTGATATCTCGTCGATTGAGCCTGGGTCGCCTTGGCCTTTTCGCCAGTCCTGACTACATAGCCGAACGGGCTGAATGTTTGGAGGCCGCGGATTTTTCTGGATGCGTGTTATATGATCCTTTTGGTCAGGCACGGCACATCAAGCCGCTGGTGCGGAATATGATCGCACCGGCGATCAGTTCGAATAACACAGAACTCTGTAAGGCCTTGTCATTGCGATCAGAAGGTGTTGCGCTCCTATCTCAGTCGATATGTGAAGAGGAGGTTCAGTCTGGGAGGTTGATCGAACTCCCTCAAAGTGAGGGCTTGCCAGAGCTTCCTTTGTATCTGGTGATGCCAAGTAAGAAATTGCTTCCCGAACGGATTCGCAAGCTTGTAGACCATCTGGTTATTGAAAATCGGCAAATTCCTTTGGTGTAACAAGCTATGCTGTTTATTAGGTATTCCAAGGTATTGCGAGGCGCTGCAACCAGTTTTTGGCCCTGCCATAAAGTGGGGCTTTTTTGATGGGAAAATGTAAGAAAACTGTTTGAACAAGAACACCTGGTCCTCGAAACCAACAAATACAGCAAGCCAACTGGCTGCGGTAAGGAATTTCAATTCAAATTTCAGGAAAGATCCAATAACCGGCCCAAGATCCAGGGTAATCGAAAAACCGGATAATCAGTTTTTAACCGGGTACACGGAGACTTTTGTTATAAAACTATGGCTCTAGGGGATATGTTCCCTGACAAAGTCTATGAACTTTGCAAGCAGCTGGCTTTCATTTCGGCGTTCGGTATATAGAGCGTTAAACCAAATCCTTTGAAGTTTGTATTCTGTGAGAATTTCTATCAGATTACCAGTGTCCAGTTCAGGTTGTGCTAAATACTTGGGGACGCTCGCTATACCCTGATGTTGAAGCACTGCGCTGAAAACAGAGCGCATGCTACTGAAAGAAAGCTTCCCGGTTACTCTGACGGTTTCCGTTTTGCCGTTATGGGTGAAGACCAGTTTCGAATATCTATGATTTGCATCACTGCCATAGGTGATGAAGTGGTTCCGTTCCAGATCGCGGGGTTTATTGACGGGGGCACATTCGTCTAGATACTGCCTGCTTGCACAGATAACAGTTGTATCCGGACAAATCGGTTTGAACAGATATGGTTCTGTTTCCGGAACAGTTGATCTAAATGCGACATGGTAGTTGTCCCTATAAAGGTCCACGAACTGATCGGTGTAGTTCGCAATAATCGAGACATCCGGATGCTGTTGTCTGAATTCCAGGATTATAGGGGTGAGGACGATATCCCCCCAAAGTAGCGGAGCCGTAACACGAAGTTCACCGGAAATCCTGTTTCTTGCGAAGTTCAGATTTTCATTGAGCCTGTCGAAATCAGAGAGGATGCCAACTGCTCCCTCGTAGTAAATCTCTCCCGCGCGTGTCACTCCGACCGAACGTGTTGTTCTGTTAAGCAGGGGGCTTCCGATGCTTCGTTCCAGCCTTTGGATATCTTTAGTTGCTTTTGATGGAGTAATTCCCATCTCGACTGCCGCAGCCTTAAAACTGCCATGGTGGAGGATCTTGACGAAGAGTTCCATCAGATACATGCGATCAGGTTCAAGCAAATTATTTCCTCATATGAAATAAATAATTGCTTATAAGCTCCATTAACTTCCCATGCAACAATTGTTATCTGGTTGTAAGAGCAAGCCTTAATTGACGGAACTGAAACAAGGCAAAGGGAATAGCTATGAAAATTTATCGCATCGAAAATAACCGGGTTGTTCTAAAGGAAGAAGAAAGGCCTTCTCCCGGCCCCGGACAGGTTCTTGTGAAGATGAAAGCGCTCGCGCTTAACCACAGGGATTATTTGGTCGTCAATGGTATAACGCGCTGGAAGCTTGCTGAGGATGGTCGCGTGCCGGTGGCAGACGGAGCAGGTGAAGTAGTTGAGATCGGCAGTGATGTTGAAGAGATCGCCGTCGGTGATCGGGTAAGCAGCCTGATTGTACCGAACTGGCAAGATGGCGCAATGACCCCTGCTAAACTGCAAGGCAGCCCCGGTGGACCAGGCGCTGACGGTGTCGGTGCCGAGTATGTCGTCTTTAACGAAACGGCAGTTATCAAGATACCGGATTATCTGAGCTATCAGGAAGCTGCGGCCCTCCCATGTGCTGGTATCACAGCGTGGAACGGCATTGTGGAGAAGTCTGAATTGAAACCTGGTAACACAGTTTTGATACTCGGGACGGGAGGGGTCTCCCTGTTTGCAATGCAGTTTGCACTTGCCATGGGCTGTGAAGTGATTGTGACATCGAGTAGCAATGAAAAACTTGAGAAAGCTCGTGAATTAGGGGCACATCACACGATAAATTATGCGACAGATATGAACTGGACGGATGAAGTTCTTCGCATCACAGGCGGCGAAGGTGTGCATCACATTGCTGAAGTTGTTGGCGGCGCCCACTTGAACAAATCACTTAAATGCATTCGGCAAGATGGCATTATCGCTCAAATCGGCGCGATACAAGGTATTTGTGAAGGCACCGTCGATGCCGGAGAGATTATGTATAATGCTGTCCGAATACAAGGCGTTGAGGTCGGCTCCAAGGAAATGCACAGGCGTATGTTGCAGGCGATGGAACTTCACCAGATGAAGCCGGTTATCAGTAAGATATACGATTTTAATCAACTGGGTGAGGCCATCAAATTTCAAGGCAGCGGAGGACAATTCGGTAAAATTGGTGTCCGTATGTAACCAAACTTATACGCTTTAACCGCCATGTCGGAAATATAGATTCCTTCATTTGTTTCTGATCGGAGTGACCGGATGACTGTGTATTACAAGCTATTTCTTGATGGAGAATGGGTTTCGGGGAAGTCTGCACTTTCCATCACAAATCCTGCTAACCTTACGCATGCCGCCAAGGTTGCAATGGTGTCTGCAGAGCAGCTGGACCTGGCACTTTTGTCAGCTTCCAGTGCATTTGCGCGCTGGAAGTCAACGCCGGCAAGCAAACGGGGAGATTATCTTTGCAGGGCCGCTAAGATACTGGAAACCAAGATCAGAACAGTGTCACTGGCAACTTGCCGCGAGCAGGGAAAACCGGTATTTGAAGCGATAGGCGAGCTGCAGCGTGCGGTTGAAACACTTCAATGGTGCGGGGAAAATGCAGAACGTCTGTGTGCCGCCATTCCTATGGAGGGCGCTCGCCTAAAGGTACCCGAACCCCTTGGCGTTGTTGCTGCCTTTACACCCTGGAATTATCCGGCAGTCATCTCGGCCAGAAAAGTCGCAGCGCCTCTGGCAGCAGGTTGTCCGGTAATCCTCAAGGCTGCCGAGGAGTCCCCAGCATGTGCAGTTGCGATCATTGAAGCCCTGGATGAAGCCGGCATCCCGAAAGGCGTGGTTAATCTCGTCTTTGGAGATCCGCCTTTCATATCTGAAACGTTGATGAGTTCAGAAAGTGTTCGTGTGGTTTCTTTTACAGGCTCAACAGCAGTTGGAAAACAGCTGGCGAGAAAAGCTGCTGATAACCTGCAGCAATGTGTACTGGAACTTGGCGGGCATGCGCCGGTCCTTATTTTCTCCGATGCGGATCTGCCGCGGGCCGCAAAGGAAATTTCAGATTACAAATTTGAAACTGCGGGACAAAGTTGCAATGCGCCCAGTCGAATTTTTGTCGAAGCGTCTGTATACGAGGATTTTCTGATGGAATTCCAGCGGGTTGTAAACGAAATCTCTGTAGGAAATGGTGAGGATCCGGCTACAACAATGGGCCCCATGATCGGGCAGCGCGCGATTGACCGCATGGAAAATCTAAAACGCGATGCGTTGGAGCGAGGCGCGAAAGCCATAGAATACAGTGGGCAGATGCCGGAGAGCGGATATTTTTGGCGTCCGACGATCCTGACAAATGTTGCTCCGGAAGCACGAGTGATGTGGGAGGAACCATTTGGTCCGCTCGTTCCAGTGCTTCCTTTTGATACGCTGGATGAGGCTGTTCAACTGGCTAACGCATCAGATTATGGATTGGCAGCGTATGTGTTCAGCACGTCAGAAGATATTCAGAAAAAGATAGTGAAGAGTCTGAATGTCGGAAGTATCAGCATCAATATGCTTCGAGGGGTGCGAGCTGATGTCATCAATCCAGGAATAGGAAATAGCGGCTATGGATATGAGGGGGGTGACGAAGGGTTCAGAGCTTTTCAAAACCTGAAGCTTGTTAATGGCAGTATGCCAACTCTGGACTTGGAGTAAATGAGAGCCATGAAGCAGTTTTCTGATAATCAACTTCATATTCAGGACGTTGTTCTGGCCCCCTCTCAGGGTAGCTTTTTTTACGATGATCAACTTGCGATACGAGAGGGAAGGGAAAGCGACGGCTTTCTGTATGTTGGTGAGCCGAGCACGCCCGGCTTCACCTCAATTCGTGTGCCTGCAGGTGCTGTTAGTGTTGGTCTGGTCCTATCGGATCATCATGTTGTCTGGGGAGACATGGTCAGTGTTCAATATTCTGGTGCCGGTGGCCGGGATCCTCTCTTTGATACAAATAGGGTTATCAGGCAAACACAAGATGCTTTAATTCCGAGACTTCTTGGCAAGCCTGTTACAAGCTTCAAATCGCTTTGCAAAGAGGTCCTTTCAACCGGGTTTGATACCCGACTGCCGCTTGCAATTGAATATGGTGTCAGCCAGGCAGTTCTTAGAGCAGTCGCCTATAAAAACCGTCAGACTATGGCGCGTACAATATGTTCCGAGTTTGATCTCCCCCTGGCGCATAAGCGGATCCCTCTTTATGCGCAAAGCGGGGACAACCGTGAGATCAATGTAGATAAGATGATTTTAAAATCCGTGGATATCCTTCCCCATGGTTTGATCAATTCGCGTGAGAAATTTGGAGAAAAAGGAAGGACTTTCCGGGAATTTGCGCGGTGGGTCAAGAAACGTATTCAGACCATTGGTGCACCTGACTATCATCCCAGACTTCATTTTGATGTTTATGGCTGGGTTGGCTTTGAATTTGAAAACGATCCGATTCAGATTGCGGACTTCATAGCGCGGGTTGCGGAAGAATTGAGACCATTTCCCCTGAATATAGAATGCCCGGCGGATTTCGGTGAATTTCAGAGCCAGATTGAAGGATCTGCCCGGATCGTTGATGAACTGGATCGCCTGGGATCAACTGCGCAGATTGTTGCGGATGAGTACTGTAATACCCTTGAAGAGATTAAAGCTTTTGTTGATGCGTCAGCGGCTCACATTGTTCAGGTAAAAATGCCCGATGTGGGTTCACTGGTTGACTCTATCGAGGCTGTTTTATACGCCAAAAGACACAATATGGGCGCTTATGTAGGGGGGACTTGTGCTGAAACAGATCAGTCAGCGATTGCCTCTACACATGTCGCCTTCGCAACCCAGGCAGACATGCTTCTTGCCAAACCCGGCATGGGGGTAGATGAAGGCCTAAGCATAGTGGGCAATGAGCAAAACCGTCTGATTGCGTTATCGCAGGTAAAATCCGTGACAAGCGGGATTTTCAACTGAAACCGTTAATTTTTGCCAGGCTTCTCTTGATCTTAAGTCTGAAGAGATCTGACTATTTGAGGGTTTTTCTAAACGTACCGGGACCGACACCGCAAATCCTTTTAAATCGCCGTGAAAAAGCAGCTGTTGAAGAATAGCCCACCCGAGCAGCTATTTCTTCAACTGGCAATCGCGTGGTACGCAGCATATCAATAGCCGTGAGTATGCGCCAGGAGGCAAGGTAATTCATCGGGGTCTGGCCGACATTTTCTGCAAATGCCAGAGCAAAGGCTGAACGGGAGAGGCCCGCTTTGCGGGCAAGAGAGTTTAAATTCCAGTCTAGCTCAGGTGCCTGGTGAATTGCAGATAAAGCGCGTGACAGATGTCTGTTTCCAAGGGCAGCGAGAAAGCCATTTGCTCCGGCGGGGGAAGTTTTGGAGCCTGTCGACTGAGGTGTCTCTTGCGAGACCAGAATGCGGACCGACTGGATGAGGATAATCTCGACAGCCCGCATTAGAATTGCCCCTACACCTTGCGCAACACTCGGGCTGAAGCGTTCCACTTCAAGAGATAACAACCTGAGTGCAGTTGCAAGCCAGGGATCTGCACCCACTGTCGCTTCACGGTGAATAATAACATTTGGAAGATCTTCGAGAATAGGATGGTTCATATGAGGGTCAAATTCGCAAATTCCGCAAAGGAGGGAGGTGACAGGTGGTTCCTGTCCCACTTTTAAAACCCCGTTCTTTAAAAATCCCTGCTCCAGTAACACTGGCAGCGGAACCGCATTTGCTGCTTTATCTTGTTCGGACGCGCATACAAACTGGTCGTTTCCATTGAGTAACAGAATGATATCGCCCCGGCAAAGCCGAACAGTACCTTCACCCGGGATCTCCATGATACATGAACCGCTTTTGACGAAATGAAAACGGATGGC
>JAKSCD010000555.1 GCA_022360775.1 Sneathiellales bacterium
ACGTCATGAACAACCTGATCATAGGCTCTTTGCAGGAAGGTTGAATAGATAGCAACGAAAGGTTTCAACCCTTCTGTCGCCATGCCGGCAGCAAATGTTACAGCATGTTGTTCGGCAATGCCTACATCGAAGCAGCGACCTGGAAATTCCTGGTCAAACAGATTAAGACCTGTGCCATCCGGCATGGCCGCGGTTACCGCAACGATATCCTCATCGTTCCTTGCTTCCTGAATAAGACTTTCTGCAAAAATCTTTGTATAGGAAGGGGCGTTTGGGGTTGCTTTCGCCTGTGCGCCAGTGATCACATCGAATTTTGAAACACCATGATATTTGTCCGCTGCTGCTTCCGCAGGAGCATAGCCTTTTCCTTTTTGGGTCACACAATGGATCAGGATGGGGCCGTTTTCAGCGTCCCGCGCATTTTTAAGAATCGGGATCAGATGTTCCAGGTTGTGACCGTCTATGGGTCCGACATAGAAAAAACCGAGCTCTTCAAAAAGGGTTCCGCCCGTGACCATGCCGCGCGCAAATTCCTCTGCACGTTTGGCTGTTCGCTCTAACGGGTCCGGTAAATGCGATGCGATCTGCTTCATCATTTCCCGAAGGCTATGATAGGAACGCCCGGACAGGAGCCTGGAAAGATAGGCACTCATCGCGCCGACCGGCGGGGCGATGGACATGTCGTTATCATTAAGGATCACAATTTGCCGACTATCCATAGCACCTGCATTATTCATGGCTTCATACGCCATGCCCGCGCTCATGGAGCCATCACCGATTACGGAAACAACGTTATTCCTGCGACCCTTGAGATCTCGGCCGACGGCCATGCCATTACCGGCTGAAATTGACGTGGAAGAGTGGGCGGCGCCAAAAGGATCATATTCACTTTCGGCTCGCTTCGTGAAGCCGGAAAGGCCACCCGCTTGACGCAGTGTCCTGATCCTGTCGCGCCGGCCGGTCAGGATTTTATGCGGATAGCATTGGTGACCGACATCCCAGATGAGGCGATCTTCAGGCGTGTTAAAGATGTGATGGATGGCAACCGTAAGCTCGACGACACCCAGTCCAGCTCCTAAATGGCCTCCGGTTACGGAAACGGCATCAATGGTTTCTTGTCTCAGTTCATCTGCAAGCTGCACGAGTTGCTCGATCGAAAAATCGCGCATATCTGCAGGGAGGTGAACCTGGTCCAGTAGGGGAGTTGTCGAATTCTCAGGCACGATACTACTCGTTTCTACTTCTTGCGTTTTACTGTAAAGACAGCGGCTTCACGGAGAAGATCTGCATTGTCTTTAAAGATAGATAGGTGCCCAATCGCCTGATTGGAAAGCATTTCTGCGTGAATTTTCGCTTTTTCCAGTCCCATCAGGGAAACAAACGTGGCTTTTCCTGCATCTGCATCCTTGCGAACCCGCTTACCCATTTCCTCACTTTCACCTTCCGCATCCAGAATATCATCCGTGATTTGAAAGGCGAGGCCAAGATCATGGGCATAGGCCCTGATTGCCGTGATCTGGGCAGGAGCGGCATGTCCCAGAATAGCACCAGCTTCACAGGCATATTGAATAAGGGCGCCGGTTTTTAACTGCTGAAGACGGGTAATCGTGGCAAGCGAAATATCCTCGGCATCTGCATAGATATCCATGGTTTGTCCGCCGACCATTCCATGACTTCCTGCAGCCGTTGCCAGTTTATGGACAAGGGAGGCCCGGATTGTTCCGGAAGGATGTGTTGCCGGGTCTGCCAGAATTTCGAAAGCCAGTGCCTGCAGGGCATCGCCCGTCAAAACGGCGATCGTTTCATCAAACTTTTTGTGGACAGTGGGTAATCCCCGGCGAAGATCATCATCATCCATGCAGGGAAGATCATCATGGATAAGGGAATAGGTATGAAGAATTTCAAGTGCAGCAGCCACGCGGACAGAATAATCGCGGGAGACATCAAATAAATCAGCGCACTGAATAACCAAAAAGGCGCGCAGTCTTTTACCGCCCGATAATACGGCATAGCGCATGGCGTCATGCAGCTGACGTTCCAGACTTTCGCTTTGCGGCAAATGACTGGAAAGAGCTGTATTCATCAGATCAGCAGTTTGCCGCAGGGCTTTTGCAAATTTGTCTTCCATTCAAATCTCTTTGATTCAGTGCCGAATGAGGGCGTATTACTCGATATTTGCCGGTTGTGTTGACAGTGTTCCATTCTGATTGACAATCTTGTCAACACGTTCCTGGGCAGATCTCAATTTTGCGTCGCAATGCTGCTTGAGGAGAGAGCCTCGCGTGTAAATGTCAATGGACTGATCCAGATCCACATTACCGGAATCCAGTTTTTCAACAATCTGTTCAAGCTCCTTGAGTGCAGTTTCGAAACTCATTTGAGCAATATCGTCAGGAATTACGGTTGTATCAGACATAATCTCTCCTTTGCGCCCTTATACTCTTCCCTCAGGCTTCAAGCAATGCTTTCACATGGATTTCAGCGCTGTTTGCCAGGCCAATCAGATCATACCCGCCTTCCAATACTGAAATAAGGCGGCCGTTCGATGATTTCCGGGCAATATCAACCAGTTTTCGGCTGATCCACTGATAATCATCTTCGGTGAGGAACATATTCGCCCGATCATCCCGCGCATGGGCATCAAATCCCGCAGATATAAACAGAATCTCCGGATTAAAATTTTCAAGTGTCGGAAGGGCGTGATCTTCCATCGCAACCCGAAATTCATGTGATCCTGCACCGGATGGCAGGGGCAGGTTCAGGATATTTCCCTGGGCACCGGTTTCTGAGGAAAATCCTGTTCCTGGATAAAAGGGGGCTTCCTGATGAGAGGAGATATAAAGGAAATCCGGTTCATTTTCGAACATGACCTGGGTCCCGTTACCATGATGAACATCGAAGTCAATGACCGCAATGCGTTGGATATTATATTTCTGGCGTGCATAAAAAGCGCCAATGGCAATATTGTTAAAAAGGCAAAAACCCATTGCTATATCGGGCTCTGCATGATGTCCTGGCGGGCGAATGGCGCAAAAGGCATTTGTATCCTCTGTCGTCATCACAAGATCCACCGCGTCCCGAACAGCACCAACTGACCTCAGCGCCGCATTGCGCGAGCCTGGTGAGACAAAAGTATCCGGGTCCAGTTGCACGACCCCTTTGTCTGGATAACTTTCTTCAATTTTATCCACGTAGTTTTTTTCATGGGCAAGCTCGATCAGAGAGCGTTCAGCAAGCGTTGCTTCATGCCAGACCAGATCAGCAAATTCTTCACCATCCAGTTTATGCAAGACCATGCGCAGACGATCTGCCCGCTCAGGATGGCCTGTCCCTGTGTCGTGAAAAAGACAGTCGCGATGTGTGAAAAGATGTGTAACCATGGGAGTCCCTTAGGCATATGCAAAAGCAGATCACATTCTTTTGTCAGATTTTCCTATTGATTTCAATTTTTGTGGGTAACAATGCGACGGAGACTAGAAAGAGCTGCGTTAAACTCGTGATGAAAATAATAAGTCAAATCATAATCCTGGTTTTGTTGCTGACAGGTGGCTATTTCGGCTGGCAGCATAAGGATCAGTTGCCTTTTATCGGGGCGTCAGAAGAAAAAGCTTCGTCAGGAAAACGCAAGCGCGGTGGTCGCGCGCCTTTGGTTATAACCGCTCCCGTCCAGCTTCGGGATTTGCGCCGGACCGTCACAGCTGTGGGGACTTTGCAAGCTAAAGATTCCATTGATGTAACGGCGAAAGTTACCGCAAAGATCCTGAAAATCCATTTTTCTGAGGGAGCGGTCGCTCAAACAGGAGAAACACTGATTACCCTTGATTCTACCGAACCAAGGGCTCAACTGGCCGAATCCAGGGCCGAGCTCATCAATAGTCGCAAATTATACGAGCGGACCCTGAAACTATACCGAAGTGGCAACTCGCCCAAAGCGCGCGTTGATCTTCTGCTTTCTGAAATGCAGATCGCAGAGGCAAAGGTTGCAGCAGGAAAGGCAAGGCTCAATGATTTTGTCATCAAGGCGCCTTTTTCCGGCAGGCTCGGTTTTAAGGAAGTGAGTATAGGGGCGCTGGTGCGTCCTGGCGATCGCATCACAACGCTGGATAATATCTCCCAGTTGCAACTGGATTTTGATCTTCCTGAATCTCATCTTGCCAATGTGAGAAGCGGTCAGACATTTCAGGCTGTCAGTGTTGCTTATCCTGAAAAGCAGTTCGGTGGTACTGTTCAGACTATATCAACACGTATCGATCCTGTTATCCGATCTGTACGTATCCGTGGTTTTTTGCAAAATCCTGATGGTCTCTTA
>JAKSCD010000452.1 GCA_022360775.1 Sneathiellales bacterium
AGGGATCAATTTTAGAAGTAAACACTAATTATGATGGCAGCGTAGCTGAAAGACCAGTCCCAAGTTTAACTTGGGAAGCTCCAACAGCAGTAGGAACAATTGTATCTTATAAAATCGTGGGTCCATTACCATCAACAGCTACAGTATGGGAAGCAGTTGAGCCAGGAACAACTGATAATACAATTGAAATCACAACAGCAGGTGTAACAAACTGGACTCCGCAAGAAGCTATTGGATCAGGTGTAGTTAATACAAATGGATTCAAAGGTACAAAAGGTGGAGAATATAGAGCTGTAATCACAGTAGGTGGTGCAGGTTGTCCAGGTGATGTAATTAGACCTTTCACAGTATCATGGGATCATGATGTAGCTGCTTCAAAAGTAGTTTCTCCAAAAACAAATGTTTATCCAAGATATTTCAAATATAAAGAAGGAACATTCATTTCTTTATTAGGTGAAGTACAAAATGTTGGTTTAAATGATGTAGAGAAATTTACAGTAACAGCTAAAATCAGAAATGATAAAGATGAATTATTAGACGAAATCGAATATGAGTATGATTCAAGCAATCCAGAGCACGCAATCTTAAAACCAGGTGATAAGTACGAAGTAGACTTTGGAAACTGGAGAAGTTTTGACGTTGGTGTTTATTCAATGGAATTAGTAGTAGATTACTTAAAAGATCTTGAAGCATACAATGATGTAGTTCCAAGACCTGATGCAGATAAATATACTTTTGAAATCGCTTATGATATTCAATTACAATCAACAGATATCTTAACACCATTTAATGGTGAAACAATTAAAGCAGGTAGACCTTACAATCCAGTAGGTTTATTTACTAACGTAGGTATCTCAGATGTATCAGATATTGATGCTAAAATGACTGTGAGAGATGCAGTGACTGATGAATTAGTATATGAGTCATTAATCGTAGTACCAGATGTAGCTCAAGGTAGATATAATACACAAAAAGCGACATTTGCAGAAATGAGAATCTTAAATGAAGGAACTTATAAAGCCTGTATTGAAATCAACCATGGTGATGATTTAGTATTAACAGATAATGTATACTGTCATGAGTTCATAGTTGAAGCAGGTATGATAGGTGAGTTCACTTTAGGAACATTAAATGAAACAGATCCAGGTTTCACAGTAGATAGAAACTTTGAAACATTTGATGAATTATTAAACGCTTTATACTATGATGGTGTAACAGGTGATTTAGTAATCAAATTAACAG
>JAKSCD010000164.1 GCA_022360775.1 Sneathiellales bacterium
ACTCAGCACCTTGAGAAATCTTTGTTTGAAAGCTGCTGAAGAAACGAGACACTAGCTCTCATTACCCATCCGATAATTGCCCGTGGGAGCAAAAAAATGTTCAGGAAATTTTTGATTTATGGGGTGTCGGCGGGTGCTTTGCTCCTGGGGGCCTCACTCCTTACGACAAAGACCTTTCAAGCTGAAATCATGATTTCAGCGCCGCCAGAGAAAATCTGGTCAGTTTTAATGGAAACCGGCAGCTATCCGGACTGGAACCCTACGGTTGTGGAAGTTAAAGGCCAGTATAAGGTCGGTGCAAGATTGCCAACCAAGGTCAAGGACCCGGCTGGCGAAATTCTTGAAATGACCAATACTGTCATAACACTTTCACCAAACCGGGAACTTCGCCAAACCGGGGGAACATTTGGCATCATTACTTTTGATCATCAATGGCTGCTGGAGCCTGTTCAGGGCGGCACAAAGGTGACGCAATACGAAGTTGACCGGGGCGCTCTTCTCTGGTTCTGGAATTCTGACTGGATTGAACCCGCGTATCTAAAAGCAAGTGAGGCTCTGGCGAAGCGCGTGAGTGAAATTGAAAACTAGAACAAATCGGGTCAGGCGCTTCTTATATTGATCCACGGCTAAGATGATTGACCTTGAATTATCTCCTCCTATTCAAGGAAATTGTTCGGCTCAACTTCCCGAGAAGCCTTTTCCCAGCGGTCTTTTAATCGTCCATTGACGCTTGAAGGGGAGAATTGATAGCGCGATCAGCCGTCCAGTCATATGTGCCTAAATCTCTCTCTCTTACTGCTTCTTTCCAGGAGTTTTCCTCTGCTCGTTTCTTGAAGTTCAATCCTTCCGGGGAATGTCGGGTAATACCATCAAATACTGTCGCGATCATCTGAGTGTTGCTCAACCCCATATTATCATAGGCCTGATTGATCATGAGTTTCTGCATCATCAGCTGATTGACGGGTACAGAACACATGCGTTCCGCAAAATCCTCGACCGTCTGATCGAGGTCACTTTCAGGAACTGCCTTGTAAATCAGGCCAAGTTCTTCTGCTTCGGTTCCCGGGATTTTGTCGCCGGTAAAGAGCATGCGTTTGGCTTTTTCTGCGCCCAGGCGATAGACCCACATTGCGGTAGTGGGGCAACCCCAAACGCGAACCGGCATATAGCCAATATGAGCATTCTCAGCCATAAAAACCATATCACAACATAAGGCGATGTCAGAGCCTCCCGCTACTGCATAGCCATGTACTTTGGCAAGAACTGGCTTGTAACTTCTCCATAAAGACATAAAGCAATTGGTGTTTTTCATCATGAAAGCATAATCTTTCATAGGATCCCATGGCATTTCCTGCGTAACATTGTTCGCGCCAGCTGTTTGGGCATAAGCGGTGAGATCATACCCTGCGCAAAATGCTCTCCCATTTCCGCTTAAGATAATGACATGCACATTCTCATCGGCATTGGCTTTTTTAACGCATGCCTCCAGTTCTTCTGGCAGGTCATCATCGATAGCATTGAGGACATCCGGGCGATTAAGAGTAATCCGGCCAATACGTCCGTCTTTTTCGTAGAGAACTTTAGGCATAGCCATTCCTTTTCGATTAGAGAGTGAAGCACATAAAAATGAACAATGTATATAAAAAACACACTGTTCATTTTTTGTCAAAATTTTATTCGGATAGTCGCTCTAACAGATCGTCCAATTGGATTTGCAGGAGTTTCTCGGGCGTTGAGCCAATTGAAACGGCGCGCCCGGTCTGTCCAAGCATTAGTGCCCCAACGAGGGCCGTAAAAATCGAGTTGCGTTCTCTTTGAACTCTCTCAGGGGACATGCTTTCTCTGATGTCACCGATTGCCATTGCAATAACATCAAGCACCCGATTTAACGCTGCGTTGAGTTCCCGGTCACTTTCCTGGCCCAGCGTTCCCCGTTTTAGTCCCGAGAAAGAATACATACCCAATTCAAATTCAAACCGATGCTTGTCGTAATACTGAAAGAACGCGGTCACAGCGGTCCTGAGGCGTTCTTCCGGGTTGCTTTCTGTTCTGGATTTTTTTGTAACATAGGTATGGAGTTTCTGAAGGGATGCGCCAAGCAGCTCTGCATAAATGGCTTCTTTGCCAGAGAATAAAGTATAAACGGCTCCTGTCGAAATATTGGCTTTTGCAGCAATGGCTCGTATGGATGCCTTTTCCAGCCCCTGGCTAGAGAAGATCTCGGTTGCTGCCTCCATGATCATCTCTTTCTTGAGTTCATAGAATTTTTCAGATTTATATCGCCCCAAAGCTACTTTCCTGATTTTCGACTGGTTAGGGTGGTTAATATACAGATAAATCTGCCGTTCCAAAATAACGACTTCCGGTACGCTTCCTCTTTGTGATTTCAGATCGAAGGTAAGAGATCAAGTGTCTCTGACAAATCGCTTTGGATCATGTTTTCAAAAATGATGGAGGTTTCGATGCGATGGACTTCTTCTTTGATGGAGAATTTTTCAACAACGACCTGATGAAGATGATGAGTGTCTTTCGCAACAACCTCCACCAAAGCATCAAACCGGCCACTGATCATCCAGCCCGCTCTTACTTCAGGAATTGTCCGAAGTTCTTCCAGAAATCTGCTCAACTCCTTCTTTTTGTGCTCGGCTAACTGAACAAAAAGCAGGGCCTTTAGAGAGAGGCCCAGTTTTTCAAGATCAACGGTAGCATGAGCACCGATGAGAAGATTGTTCGCCTGCAGGCGTTTTAATCGTTCATGAACACTTGAGGGAGCAAGACCGACATCATGGGCTATCTCCTTGTTGCTCATCCGAGCATTTTTCGACAATAACGCCAAAATCTGCTGATCTGTTCGGTCAATGGTCACCATGAGGACTTCTTGCAAAATTACATTCGTTTGAGAGTTCTGGAAAAGAACAATAAACTGAAATTTATATGAAGTGCGAAATAAAATTCATAATTTTCTTCAAAATATAACATAAACGTTGGTTAAAATGTTTGATACCAAAATTGTAATCATTGTCCGTGAAGATCTGAAGAACTGGCAGAAACTAAATGTGACTGCTTTTTTAACCAGTGGTGTTGTGGGGGCAAACCCCGATCTAATCGGGGCGCCTTATGAAGACGCAAGTGGCCAGCGTTACTCTCCCTTGTTGATCCAGCCGATGATCGTTCTTGCGACCGATGCTCCTGGTCTTGCCAGAATTCATCATCGGGCATTAAATCGGAATGTACAGATGGCGATTTATATTGAGGACATGTTTAAGACAGGGCATGACGCAGCCAATCGTGCGGCTGTTCAGCACTATAAGACCGAGGACCTGGACTTTGTCGGGATCGCGTTGAGGGAGGAGAAAAAAATAGTCGACAAGATTACGAAAGGAGCAAAGATGCACCCGTGATGGCGGCCTTGAAATCGCCAGTTTCCAGCGTCATGTATGGATTGGCATTTTTCATGGAGTTCAGCCTTATGTCCCGACTGATCCGTTCTTTTTTGTTTGCAGGCTCACTTGTTTTACTGGGAGCATGCGTGACTTTAACAAGTTCGGGTAAAAAAGTGCGAGAAGCGAAAAGCGAGGATCTGGTTCAGGATTGTACCCGGCTTGGCCAGGTGGAAGCCCCGTCCCCTTTTACCGCATTTAACGACAGTAGAACGATCCTTAAGAACAAGGCGGGTTCCCTTGGCGGGAATACAATTTATATAACCGATTTTATAATCGGTTCCGCCAAAGCGACCGTTTATCGCTGCTAAAAAGGATCTCTACCTAGATAATCTTTGTGGAATGCCAGGTGTTTTTTATAGTGAGATAACTCTCCAGCCCTTCAGTGCCGCCTTCACGGCCATAGCCACTTGATTTAACACCGCCAAATGGCGTTTCCGGGAGCGATGCTTCCAGGGTGTTGATGGAAAGATTGCCAACTTCTACGGTATCGATCAGCCTGTCTATATAGTCCGCGCGATTTGTAAAAGCATATCCTGCAAGCCCATAAGGTACCGAGTTCGCTTGTCCAATGGCGTCTTCCAGAGAAGAAAAGCGATTAATGACCGCAATAGGCCCGAAGGGTTCTTCGTTCATGATCGCTGCCGTTTCAGGAACATTTGCAAGAACTGTCGGTTCAAAGAAATATCCTGCTCCTTCACGGCGCTTGCCGCCGAGACAAAGCTGCGCCCCTTTCGCACAGGCATCCTCTACCAGCGCGGAAAGTGCGGGTATTCTCCTGTGATTGGCGACGGGACCCATTTCGGTTCCGTCTATTGCCCCATCCCCCATCACGACGGCACGAGCCCTTTCGGTAAAGACCTCTAGAAATGTATCATAGATATCCTCGTGAACGAAAAAACGAGTTGGGGACGTACAGACCTGGCCCGCATTTCTATATTTTCGAATGGCGCTGCTGAGCGCTGCTTTTTCGGCGTCCGTATCCTCACAGACAATAACGGGGGCGTGACCGCCAAGTTCCATGAGGACACGAGTATCACTTTGCGCTGCAAGCCCGGTAAGTTGCCGCCCAACAATAGTCGAACCGGTTAGGGCCACAAGTCTGATATCCGGCTGCGGGATCAGGAACTCGGAGATTTCGGACGGTATGCCGAAGACGAGATTGAGGACGCCTGCAGGAAGCCCTGCTTCTTCAAAGGCTTTGACAATATGAACCACACCAGCAGGAGTTTCTTCTGCTGCTTTCAGGATCACAGAACAGCCGGAGGCGAGCGCGCCTGCAATTTTGCGGGCTGGCTGGCTCATAGGGAAGTTCCATGGAGAGAAGGCTGCGACTATGCCAATTGGGTGATGATGCACAGAGATTTTATGTCCGGGTGCGGCGGGGATCACGCGTCCATAAATCCGCATGGCTTCTGCTGCGTCCCATTCGAAAAACTCGCATCCGCGAATAACCTCCAACCGCGCCTGGGCGAGAGGCTTTCCATGTTCTGCAGTTATGGACTGCGCAATTTCTTCCTGGCGTTCCCGCATCAGGGCCGAGGCTTTGAGAATAATATCAGAACGATCTCTTGGAGAGGTGTTGCGCCAGATTTGAAACCCCTTTCGCGCTGCTCTCAGAGCCTCCTCAAGTTCAGATTTTCCGGCTATTGGAAGGCGGCCAATTTCCTGTTCCGTTGCAGGGTTGAGGATCGGTGCATCCTTAACAGTTGTTCGCCATTTTCCATCGATAAAGAGCCCAATTTCTGGATAGCTGTACATTCCTGCCTCACCGTTAAACCGTTTCCTGTTCGTGATACTCGGATCACGGGCCGCTTGACTGTAAAATCACATTCTCCTGGACATTCCATCAACTGAATTGGGCAAATATTGATATCAGTTTACGTGATATCAGAATGTCATTTATGCCTTTTCGGCTTCATGAGCAACGGCCCGCAAGGCTTCCAGGAACATCTTGCTGGCCGGTGAGAGAAATTCAGCTCCCCGATGTGAAACACCAACGGGACCAGCCCCAAACGGAACAACCCAGTCAAGTTGGGCAAGCAGACCTTCATCCACATCAACAGCAGCTACATGGGCGGGCATCAGGCCGACATAGTTGTTCGATCGAAGCAGGGACCGGTTCGCAAGGTAGGAAACAGATTCGATCGTTACATCGGGGACATACTGGTCCTGGCGAATAAAATACTGATCGATCTGTCGGCGGAGAGTGGTTTCGGCAGGGGGCAGGATCCAGTCACAGGATCTTAGCTGTTCAAATGTGATGTTTCCCGCCCTCGCAAGCGGATGCTCTTTGCCAGAAACAGCAACGATCCTTTCATCAAAAAATTTTTCCTGCTGGATTTTTGACCGATAGCGATGGCTTGAAAGGCGCCCGACGATCAGATCAATCTCGCCTGAAAGAAGGGATGGCATAAGAACTTCATTGGTGCCTTCAACAATCTTGATTGCCACATTTGGCCGATCCTGTAGCAGCCTTTCCGTAGCAAGGGGGATCAGGCTGGGAGATGCTGCCAGTAATGTCCCGACAACCACACGCCCACTATTCCCTTCGTTTAAATCATCCAGTTCCTGCGCTGCATTCGAAACCTGTGCGAAGATGAGCTTGCCGTGACGGGTCAGGGTTTCGCCGAAGACGGTTGGGACAACCCCGCGATTTGTTCGATCAAACAGCTTAACCTCGAAATCCAGTTCGAGATCCTGGATCATTTTTGTCGCTGCAGGCTGGGAAATCCCGAGGTCCCGGGCCGCATTCTGGATATTTCCATGCTGTCCAACTGCGATGAGGAGCCGAAGCTGCCGAAGCTTTAACCGGGTGAGTGCGCGCTCAACAATTTTGGTGTGGCGGACTGGCATAGGAACCTCCTAAATAGTGATGAGCGCCCGCTGACGTTCAATCGCCGAGATAACACTCATTGCCGCAAGGGCAGAGCTGCGCGGGCTGTCGGGTAGTGTTCTTCCTTCAATGCGCAAGTGAAAACTACCAAACTCACCCGTCGCCTGCACCTCGTGAATATTCGCGGATACAGCAGGGTCAGCGATGAGCTTGACTTTTGTTTGATCAAAACCGGCACCGGCAAGTGCCACAGCCGCGGCGACATTGGCATTTTTCGGGTAATCTGTTGCCGCAACACGGGCCGTTCCTTCAAAATGTGTCGCTGCGGATGTCAGACTATCAAGATCCAAACTCTCCTCCGCTTTTGAGCCTTTCCAGCCCTTTGGTGCTTTGCGGCCAATGTAAGTAACCTCGGAAAGACCTCCAATACGTGCCGCCTGAAGACAGTCAAGAGCACCAATTGCGCCTGTCGCCAGATGGAGCTGGGACCGGCCCATAGTGGCTGCAGTATGGAGATCCTTCTCCACTTTTTTATCTGCAAGGGCCCCCAGGGAAACGGAGACCAGGGATATACCCCGTTTTAATATGGCGGGCCCATGTTCAATCAAGGCGCTATGTCCTGCGCAGTCCACCATTACTGTGATGTCCTCAGGCAGGTCGTCAGCATGGCTGACCAGAACACAGTCTGCGGTGTCATTAAGGCGTGCAGCTCTCACGAGCCTTGCTTGCGGTGCGAGACCGCGTTCCTTGAGCTGATCGGAGACATAACGTCCGATAGCACCGTCACCGATAATTCCTATTTTCATACTGCCTCCTGTGTTTGCACCAAGTTATCGTAAATTATGAGGCTGTTGTTATAAAATTATTGGATATCCAGTTCCGGTGTTAAGGATTGGTTTTCGCGAGGGGCAGGATTTAACTGGGCGTAGTATTATGAGGAATTTGCACCTCAGGTCACAACCAGTTGGGAGTCCCCTTGATGAAATATGCCAAGAACGAAGCCAAGGAATATTCACGCGATACCATGCGGGGGATCTGGGCGGCGGCGCTAAACCCGTTCAACGAAGATTTCTCCCTTAACGAAGAAGGTCTTCGGCGCAATATTCGTCACTGGATCGATGATCTAGAGATAAAAGGGCTGTTTATTGCGGGGAAACAGGGTGAGTTCTGGTCCATGTCCCTTGAGGAACGCAAGCGAAATATGACCATCGCGGCTGATGAATGCGGGGACAAAGCGGGGACAATCATGTCCATATCCGACCAGAATGTGGATACGGTTCTTGAGCTTGGCCGTCATGCGCAGCAGTGTGGTGCCGACTATGTTGTTGTGCATGCCCCGATGTTGAGCTTTTGTCATGACCGTGATGAGGTTCTCTATCACTATTACAAATATCTATGTGATCGTCTGGATATCGGTATCGCCATGTGGAGCCATCCGGACAGTGGTTATCTGATGACGCCGGAAGCCTGCGCCCGTATCGCGGATCTTCCCAATATTATGGCGATTAAATACTCAGTGCCGCGCGAAATGTATGTGAAACTTACCGAACTGGTTGGTAACAAGATCCTCGTTTCAACATCGAACGAGGAAGAGTGGCTTGATAATATCGAGGAGCTGGGCTGGCAACTTTATCTCTGCTCTTCGCCGCCCTACCAAATTCAGACCGGAAACGATAAGCGCATGCATGAATATACTGAACTGGCCTTTGCAGGAAAGTTTGATCAGGCGCGAAAAGTCCGGGACAGCCTCAATTCGGTTCGCGATGCCATCCGTTCTACAAAACCTGCTGGAAAACCCACCGCTCACGGAAAATACTGGCAGGAACTTCTGGGCCAGATTGGTGGGCGTGTCCGTCATCCCATGCTGGAACTGACCGAGGCGGAAAAAGCTTCCACCAGTGCGGCTTTTGAAGATTGTGGACTTCAGCTCTGATTTCAAGAGCCAATCCTTTTCGCAAAATGAGGTCTGGTATCAGGAATATGGATATCGAGTTTCCCAGTATTCCATATTTCTTAAATCAAACTTCCCCTAGAGTTTTAAAAAAGAAAATTGTCCGAACGCAGGCAAACCGGAATTAGCAGAGGAGTTAAATGAGATGG
>JAKSCD010000558.1 GCA_022360775.1 Sneathiellales bacterium
CATTTTCAAGGAACGGAATAAGGGACGCACCCACGGATACCAGCTGTTTCGGAGAGACGTCGATATAGGTACTCTCTTCCGGTTTCGCGACAACATACTCGCCCTGCGCACGACAACGCACAAAGTCTTCAGTGAAGCTTCCGTTATCATCAAGCGCGGCATTCGCCTGGGAAATAGTGTGTTTGCTTTCTTCCATCGCTGAAAGATATTTGACTTCGCCTGTCAGTTTGTTGTTTTCAACACGCTGATACGGGCTTTCAATGAAGCCGTATTTGTTCACGCGAGCAAAAGTCGCAAGCGAGTTGATCAGGCCAATATTTGGCCCCTCAGGTGTTTCAATCGGACAGATACGGCCATAGTGAGTTGGATGAACGTCACGGACCTCGAAGCCAGCCCGTTCACGGGTCAGGCCCCCCGGGCCAAGCGCTGAAAGGCGGCGTTTATGGGTAATTTCGGACAATGGATTTGTCTGGTCCATAAACTGTGACAGCTGGCTGGAGCCGAAAAACTCGCGAACAGCAGCAGCGGCAGGTTTTGCATTGATAAGATCATGCGGCATCACCGTATCGATCTCAACTGAGCTCATCCGTTCACGGATAGCCCGTTCCATACGCAGCAGACCGATACGATACTGGTTCTCCATCAACTCGCCGACGGAACGAACACGGCGGTTCCCCAGGTTATCAATATCGTCTGTTTCACCATGACCGTCTTTCAGACGCACCAGGGTTTTGACAACTTCCAGAATATCGTCTTTGCGCAGGACCCGAACCGTGTCTTCCACATCCAGATCAAGACGCATGTTCATTTTCACACGGCCAACCGCAGAAAGGTCATAGCGTTCTGGATCAAAAAACAGACCGTGGAACAATGCTTCAGCAGTTTCCTCGGTTGGTGGTTCACCCGGACGCATCACACGATAGATATCGATCAAGGCTTGCTCGCGGGAGGAGCTTTTATCAACGGCCAGTGTGTTCCGGATATAGGGGCCCACATTGACGTTATCGATATCCAGCGTTGAAATCTCTTTAAAGCCTGCAGCTTCCAGCTGATCAATCAGTGCTTCTGTCAGCTCGTCTCCGGCTTCAACAAAAACTTCCCCGGTTTCAGGGTTAATCATGTCTTCAGCTGCAAAGCGGCCGACCAGTTCCAGATGACTGACCAGCATATCCTTAAGGCCGGCATCAACCAGCTTGCGGGCAAGGCGCTGTGTGATCTTGGTTCCGGCTTCAGCAACAACACTTTCAGTGTCCGCATCCACAAGGTCCCGGATCAGGCGGCTTCCACGGACACGCTCCACATTGAACGGCGTGCGCCAGCCTTTATTGTCCAGCGTGTAATCCACACGGTCATAGAAGAAATCCAGAATATTCTCATGGGTCATATCAAGCGCCTGCAGCAGTGCAGTCACTGGCAGCTTGCGGCGTCGGTCGATACGAACATGAACAATGTCCTTGGCGTCAAATTCAAAATCCAGCCATGACCCGCGATACGGGATAACGCGGGCGGCAAACAGCAATTTACCGCTGGAATGGGTCTTCCCTTTATCATGGTCAAAGAACACACCCGGACTACGATGCATCTGGGAAACGATAACGCGCTCTGTACCGTTGATGATAAAGGTGCCTTTATCCGTCATGAGCGGCATATCGCCCATATAAACGCTTTGTTCCTTGATATCGAGAACAGACTTGGCTTCAGTGTCGGGATCTACTTCAAAGACGATCAGGCGCAAAGTCGCTTTAAGAGGCGCCGCATAGGTCATGCTGCGCTGTTGACATTCTTCTTCATCATATTTTGGCGGCTCGAACTCATAAGAAACGAATTCAAGGCTCGCTGTATCCGCAAAGTCTTTGATTGGGAATACTGATTTAAAGACGCTCTGTAGACCTTCGTCACCGCGCTCATCCGCTGGAATATCTTCCATCAGAAAGGCGTCGTAGGAGGTTTTTTGAACCTCGATCAGATTTGGCATTGATGTCGCGGCTGCGATACGACCAAAATCCTTGCGAACACGTTTCCGACCGGTGAACGACTGCAAAATGCCCATGCGAAATCCCCGTATTTCTGTTGCCTAACTTAAGACGCAGCCCGAAAATCGAACTGCAAGATGAACTTTTTTGCAGGCTCCACACCCCATAATGGCGGGTAACCCCATCAAAGTTCAACAAATTTCGTACCGGAAAAATACCTTCCGGCCAGGTTGCGTGTTTAAAATCCCGCCAGATTAAACCACCATCTTTAGAAAGCGGTTGCGGGGAAGGCAGCAAAAGCCACCTTCCCCGTCTTGATTTTTGCGATCAGCTGATCGCTGGCATCATTGAACTTATTTAAGTTCAACAGTTGCGCCAGCACCTTCGAGCTGTTCTTTAAGCTTCTCAGCTTCGTCTTTAGGAGCGCCTTCTTTAACTGGCTTAGGAGCACCTTCAACCAGTTCTTTGGCTTCCTTGAGGCCCAGGCCAGTGATGGCACGGACTTCTTTAATGACGTTGATTTTCTTATCGCCAGCAGCGACAAGAATAACATCGAATTCGTCTTTTTCAGCGGCAGCAGCTTCACCGCCACCAGCACCTGGAGCAGCAGCAACTGCAACTGGTGCAGCGGCGGAAACGCCCCATTTGTCTTCAAGAAGTTTTGCAAGTTCTGCAGCTTCCAGCACTGTCAGTGCGGAAAGGTCTTCGGCAATCTTTTCGAGATCGGCCATTGTACTATTCTCCTCAGGTAAACCGTTAGGTTTTCAATCAATAAATAACTGGCTTCTACATCTAACCCTGTTCGGCTTTCGCCGACAGGACACGGGCCAACTGACCAGCTGGAGCTTGAACAACACCCGCAATTTTTGTTGCAGGAGCCTGTAAAAGACCCACGAGCTTGCCACGAAGTTCGTCCAGAGAGGGAAGGCTTGCGAGAGACTTCACGCCACTGGCGTCAAGTTCGGTCGCACCCATTGCACCACCCAGAACGACGAACTTGTCATTCTCTTTTGCGAATTCTGTTACAACCTTGGGAGCTGCAACAGGATCCTCTGAATAAGCGATCCCGACAGGACCTTTAAGCTTATCAGCAAGAGAACCGTAGTCCGTGCCATCAAGAGCGAGACGTGTAAGCCGATTTTTCGTCACTTTGAAGTTGGCGCCTGCTTCGTGCATCTTTACGCGCATGGCTGTCATTTCCGCTACAGTGAGACCACTGTATTGAGCAACAACAACGACACCCGCGTCTTTAAAGACACCGTTCATTTCGGCAACCAGAGCTTCTTTTTGCGATCGGTCCACTCGTCGTCTCCAGTTTATGAAATGCAGCCGATATGGCTAACATCCCGGTTAAAAAAGAACCCCGCTTCATAAAAGCCGGATCCGTTTTACTGTCCCAGGTCCACCTGAATTGCTGACAAGCAGCGAATTTGTAGCTTCCCTGTCTATGCAGGCAACAAATGTATTTAAATCTCCAGGCAAGAACCTGAACACACCTACAGTCTTGGACAGCTGAGCCTGCAAGGCAGGCTCAGGCATCTGCCGCCGAAGCGGCAAATCCTTTAAAGCAAGCTATAGCAGCTCACTAATTTCAATTTTGACACCAGGCCCCATTGTTGAGCTCAGTGCCACGCGTTTTACGAACTGCCCTTTGGCGCCACTTGGTTTCGCCTTGAGAACTGCTGCGATAAACGCTTTGACATTTTCATTCAGGGCATCCGCAGTAAAGCTGGA
>JAKSCD010000407.1 GCA_022360775.1 Sneathiellales bacterium
ATCACCTGGAAATACCCGTCCTGTATCCTGCAAGGCGATAACTCTATTGGCGAATTCTATTCCATTGCCATTACAAACAATCTGCAACAGGCCGATACAGGTACCAAGATGATCCATCTTGGAAAGAACACGTCCAGTACGATCATCTCCAAGGGTATTTCAGCGGGTAAAGCACAAAGCACCTATCGTGGCCTCGTTCGTATGGGACGCAAGGCAGAAAATGCCCGTAATCATACTGTTTGTGACAGTTTGCTGATAGGTGATAAATGCGGCGCCCATACAGTTCCCTATATCGAGAACCAGAGCCGAACCGCTAAAATCGAACATGAAGCGACAACCTCCAAGGTGAGCGAAGAGCAATTATTCTATTGTCAGCAGCGCGGTCTTTCGGAAGAAGAAAGCATGGCGCTCATCGTAAACGGGTTCTGCAAGGAGGTTCTGCAGAAGCTCCCCATGGAATTCGCTGTTGAGGCACAGAAACTGGTTGGCATCAGCCTTGAAGGCAGTGTCGGTTAATACATTGGAAGAAAGACCTCCCTCCTTTCTTCAACGTTACGAAAAAGAGCTAGATTATGTTGGAAATTAAAGATCTTCGGGCTGAAGTTGGCGGTAAAGAAATCCTCAAAGGGATTAACCTGACCATTAATCCTGGTGAAGTTCATGCAGTTATGGGCCCAAATGGTGCAGGTAAAAGTACGCTTTCCTATGTTCTGTCCGGTCGTGACGGCTATGACGTCACAGGGGGTTCTATCTATTATAAAGGTGAGGATCTCCTGGAAATGGATCCGGATGAACGGGCCTGTAGCGGTATTTTTCTGGCCTTTCAATATCCGGTGGAAATTCCGGGTGTCGCCTCCGCCACATTCTTGAAAACTGCCCTCAACGCCCAGCGGAAATCCCGCGGTGAAGAGGAACTGGATGCCATGCAGTTCCTAAAGCTGGTTCGGCAAAAAACCACAGAGCTCGGGATCAGTGATGATATGCTGAAGCGCGCCGTTAATGTCGGTTTTTCCGGCGGTGAAAAAAAGCGGAATGAAGTCCTGCAGATGGCCCTGCTGGAGCCGGACCTGATGCTGCTGGATGAGACGGATTCCGGCCTTGATATTGACGCCCTTAAAGTCGCGGCAGATGGTGTCAATCGTTTGCGCAGCCCCGAACGGTCTGCCCTGGTGATTACGCATTATCAACGGCTACTTGACTATATCGTACCTGATTTTGTCCATGTTCTCGCTGATGGCAAGATCGTGAAATCCGGGGACAAGACCCTGGCCCTTGAACTTGAAGAAAAAGGTTACACTGAAATCAGTGCGGCATAAGCCGTCTGATCTCAAGCTTTTAGGGACCGGATCATGACATCGCTTACCCCCCTCGCCCAATCCTATATCGATCAGTTTCAGGATCATCTGCCCCGGCTTCCCGGTGCAGGCAGTCGCCATGTTGAAACATTACGCCAGCAAGGTCTGGATGTTTTCGCAGCTCTCGACTTCCCAAGCAAGCGGATCGAGGAATGGCGTTTTACAAACCTGACTGCACTCACAAAAAAGGGGTTTGAAGCCGCCAATTCAGAATGTGCAGCATCTCCCCAACTCGCCACGGAATTTGCTTCAGAATTTGAAATGGTCTTCATTGATGGTATTTTTTCAAAAGAAGAAAGCCGTTTGAATGCCCTTCCCACAGGCATCACAATCACCAGCCTTGCCGATACGCTTGGCAATGGTGCTGTTTTTAATTTCGATGATCGCGAGACACGAGCGCTCTACGCCTTGAACACAGCTTATATGCAGGATGGTTTCTCGCTGCATGTAGATGACAATGTCACCATTGAAGACACGCTTGTTCTGACGTTTAGAAATACCGGCGGTTCCGCAAAAAGACTGCATAGCCGGAATATGATTATTCTGGGTGAGAATGCTCGCCTGACTGTCCTTGAGCGGCATGAAGGAGTTGGTTCCTATTTCTCCAATCCTGTGACCCGTATTTCACTTGCGAAAGGCTCAACACTCCAACATTTCAAATTGCAAAATGAAAGCAAACAAGCCTTTCATCTCGCAATGGTGGATAGCGAAATTGCGGACGGTGCGCATTATAACAATTTTTGCCTTTCCATTGGCGGGCAGATTTCAAGAAACGAGCTGAAAAGTTCAATCCTGGGCGGCGATGCAGAAAGCCATCTCAACGGGGCGTATCTCATGCGTGGTAATCAGCATACGGATACAACCACGCTCACCGAACATACTGTCCCACAGAATACAAGCAGCCAGATCTACAAAGGCGTGCTTGATGATCATGCCCATGGTGTTTTTCAGGGTAAAATCCATATCTTTGAAGATGCCCAGCAGGTAGCAGGGGATCAGCTGAGCAAAGCACTGCTTCTGTCTGATTTTGCTGCAGTTGATTGCAAACCTGAACTTGAAATCTATGCGGATGATGTGAAATGTAGTCACGGTGCCACATCTGGCGAACTGGATGAAGATGCCCTTTTCTATCTTCAGTCGCGCGGTATTCCTGAAGATGCTGCGAGAAAAATGCTCATTGAAGCGTTCCTTGCTGATGTCCTTGATGTCATCAGCGATGAGAATGTAAAGGATTACTTCACCAGGCTTGCAACAACATGGCTCTCTTCTGGGGGAGACGAAAAATGAATGAAATTAAAAGCTTCGACGTAGAGCGCATTCGTCAGGACTTTCCTATCTTTAACCAGAAAATACATGGAAAGCGCCTTACTTTTCTGGATAGCGGTGCTTCGGCGCAAAAGCCGCAAGCTGTACTGGATGCCGTGCAAAACGCCTATGCAGTAACATATGCCAATGTTCATCGCGGCGTTCATCACCTCAGTCAGCAATCGACAGAGCTTTATGAAAATGCTCGCGAGACTGTTTGTGCGCATTTGAATGCCAAAAGCATCGATGAGATCATCTTCACAAAAAACACAACTGAAGCCATCAATCTTGTCGCTCAATCCTATGGCCAAATGGCATTGAAAGAAGGAGATGAAATTCTTCTTTCCTATCTCGAACATCATTCCAATATCGTACCTTGGCAATTGGCGGCTGAAAAAGCCGGCGCGACAGTTAAGGCTGTCCCTATCGATGAAAATGGCGAATTTTTGATGGAGGAGTATCTCAAGCTTCTTTCCCCAAAAACCAAGATTGTCGCTATCACCCATATCTCCAATGCGATCGGTACGATCGTCCCGGTGAAGGAGGTTATTGAAGCCGCTCATAATATGGAGATCCCCGTCTTGATTGACGGCTCTCAGGCCATGCCTCATATGAAAGTGGACGTGCAGGATCTGGATGCTGATTTCTACGTTTTTACCGGTCATAAGGTCTTTGCGCCTACCGGTATTGGCGTTTTGTATGGAAAAAACGAGTGGCTTGAAAAAATGCCTCCTTATCAGGGCGGCGGTGACATGATTAATCGTGTGACGTTTGAAAAAACCACATACGCGACCGGTCACAGCAAATTCGAGGCCGGCACGCCACCGATTGTCCAGGCCATAGGACTTGGCGCTGCCATTGAGTATCTCAACGGTTTCGACTTTGATGCGATAGCTGCTCATGAACAGTCTCTTCTCGCCTATGCAACAGAACAAATATCCCTGTTGAATTCCGTCAATATCATCGGGCAGGCGAAGGAGAAGGCTGCAATCATTTCCTTCACGATTGAAGGGGTTCATCCTCACGATATTGGAACAATTGTGGATCAGGCGGGCGTTGCAGTACGGGTGGGCCATCACTGCGCACAGCCACTGATGGATTTCTTTGATGTCCCTTCCACGGCGCGTGCTTCAATGGCACTTTACAATAACCGTGAAGATATTGATGCACTTGTGGGTTCGATCAAGATGGTGCAGGAGTTCTTTGGCTGATGATGGAGAGTTTGAAAGAACTGTATCAGGAGGTTATTCTGGATCATTCTAGGCATCCGAGAAATTTCGGTAAGCCTGAAGCCTGTACACATGAAGCGCATGGCTATAATCCGCTTTGCGGGGATACAGTTAATATATATCTCTCCTTAAGCACTGATGAAGTAGTTGAAGATCTATTCTTTGATGGAAAAGGATGTGCAATTTCAATAGCTTCTGCATCGATGATGACGGAAATTCTTAAAAACAAAACCCGCTCTGAGACGGAAGAGATTTTTGAACAATTCCGCAACCTTGTAACCGGTGACAAGGACACAGTCCCGGAAACCGAAGATGGGGAAAGGCTGAGGGTTCTGGCGGGTGTAAAGCAGTTTCCCATGCGGGTTAAATGCGCAACCCTTCCGTGGCATGCCGTGCATTCCGCGCTGAACGACCAGACTGATACAACAACGGAGTAATGTATGACAGCGACCGAGACCATGCAGCGCCCGACAGCAACGGGACCGTTTGTCGAAGGAACAACCGGATCTTCCCTGGAAGCACCCGTCATCGAGGCATTAAGAACTGTATTCGATCCGGAAATTCCGGTCAGCATTTATGATCTTGGCCTTATTTATGTGATTGATATTGCTGATAACGGCGATGTCTATGTCGGCATGACACTGACAGCTCCCGGCTGTCCGGTTGCCGGTGAAATTCCCGTTTGGGTTCAGGAGGCTGTCCTGCCTGTTGAAGGTGTTTCCAAAGTGGATGTGGAAATCCTCTGGGACCCGCCATGGACACCTGATCATATGTCCGAAGCAGCAAAACTCGATCTTGGCATGTTTTAAAGGTATAATGGAAAAATGAGCGATACACAGATCATGACACTGACGGAAACTGCAGAAGCGCGTGTCCGTAGTTTAATTGCCCAAAACGGTGACAATATCCTGGGTCTTCGGATTGGCATTACCAATACTGGATGTAACGGTCTCAGCTATACCATGGATTATGCCAAGGACAGCAAGGATGGAGATGCGGTTGTCGATCACGGCGATTTCAAGCTGCTGATTGATGAGGATGCTATTCAATATGTCAGCGGTACTGAAATGAACTGGCTGGAAGAAGGGCTGGAATCCCGTTTTACATTTGAAAATCCGAACGAAAAAGGCCGCTGCGGGTGCGGATCATCTTTTCACGTTTAGGATTATTTTTTAAAAACAGCGATTTAAGGTAATTTCTTTAGAAATTGGTGTATAATTTCCTTCCGCTGAGAATTGACCAATTAACCGGATCTGATCGACAAACGCCATTTCCACAACATCTACAGTGCCGGACTTCCTGACAAGACCATAGAATTGTCCGGCCTGATAAACCTTTTTAAGCTCGATATCCTTGGCTATCGCTCCATCAAACTCTGTAAGGGTTGTTTTGGAAATCAAGACATCCTGTACACCGGATG
>JAKSCD010000185.1 GCA_022360775.1 Sneathiellales bacterium
CGGATTATCTTCGGTTCCCTCTTGGGCATTTGAACAAGGACGAAACCCGGGCTCTGGCGGAAAAATATAACCTGGCTGTGGCGGCAAAGCCGGAAAGCCAGGATATCTGCTTTGTGCCCAATGGAAACTACGCTTCTGTCATCGAACGATTACGTCCTGGTGCTGGAAAAGAAGGGGATATTGTTGATCTTGAGGGCAATATCCTGGGGCAGCATTCCGGTATTATAAATTACACGATCGGTCAGCGCCGTGGCCTCGGTGTTGCCACGGGCAGCCCAATTTATGTGGTGCGTCTGGATCCGGACCGAAATCGTGTGATTGTCGGCCCGCAGGAAGCACTGCTGGTTTCCGGAATTTCCTTAAAAGAAATGAACTGGATCGGAGATACCCCTCTCAACACCGAGGGCATCGATGTTATGGTCAAGGTTCGCTCCACCCAGGAACCAATGGCAGCAACTGTTTATGGTGCGCAAGCTGGATGGGCTGAAGTGAAACTCAAGGATCCTGAGGCGGGGGTCTCGCCTGGTCAGGCTTGCGTGATGTATGATGGGGATCGCTTGCTGGGCGGAGGATGGATTGCAGGAACTGAGGCGCCTCAGCTAACCGCCTGATCTTTTAACTGCTGTTTCATCTCCAGAGCTGCCAGGGCAAATCCGCCATTGCCGCCGTCGACGAAATGCAGGTGCCGCCCTTCGGACAAGTTGAAGACCAGGCAGGTCATCAGAGCTGTTTCTGAGCAATGAAGTCCGAAGGCAACTTTTTTCTGCTCTGCATAAGGCGTGAGCATTTTTCTGATTTTAAAAATCTGCTCTTCTGTACAGTCCAGAACCAGCCTGATCATATCGTCAAACCGCTGGAAATCTGTGTTGGCAAGAAGCTCCTGGCGATATTGCGGGGCGTCATAACTGCCTGCTTTCCTGCCTGTTTTCTCCAGATAATACTGTATCAGGCTTTCGCTCAGGACACCGAGGAGTGTTCGAAGAACACCTTTTTCGCGGGCAATCAGTCTGACTTCTGTCCAGAGCCCTCTTGGCGGCCAGCGAAAGCGCATGTTCTTGTTTGAGGTCGGTCGGAATTCCTCTTCTTCGTTTCCAAGAATTTCCTGCAATTTTGAAAGGATCTCTGAATAAAGGCCCGACTTCTCTTTTTGATCTCCGTAAGGGGCGTTAACCAGAAGGCTGACCATTTGCCCATTTCGTGACGTCAAAGGTTCCCACCGGCAAGACAGTCCCTCAAGATTGGCTTTGCCGTCCAATTTCCGATCCTCTCCGATGCGATAAGGATTGTCAGGAACGTCTTCCTTCAGGAGACGATCCGCTTCACTCAGGCCACCGCCTGAAAACATGGCAAGATGCAGATCCGTTGTGATTTCATATTTCAGCAAGGTCACATCCAGACCGTTTGCCCGGATGTCCTGAACCGGAATGCAGCCGATACGAAGTGTAAGCCCAAAGCTGGATCTTGCAAGATCGCGTAAACGGATAAGGACTTCTTCAGCTTCCTTTTTTAGGGACGGAGGAATTGCAAGAGTGGCACCGTCGCCGCCGAAGACATAGGGAATTTCCGTCTCGTCAGCGACATTGAGAAGCCCCATGATACAAGCTGCGCCAATCATGTTTACATTTTTATAGGCGCCGGCCTGAATGGCCTTGGTCGAGCCCTGAACATCTGAAAGAATAATCAGCCAATCATCGGGGAGGGGGGTATAACGGGATTCATCAGTGACCTGCGTGAAAGTATGGACCGGCGCGAGGGATGCGAAAAAGTCCGATGATTGCTCCATAATTTCATGCCCTGATTAATTGCGGTCCCTTTACGGATTTACTCAGGATAATGCTCTGCCTGTAAATTTGAAGGAAAATTCCTGTGAACGGGAATAAGGACGCTATTTTCTGTATTTCGGCGCTTGACAGCGACCCCAAAAGACCCTAAAAACCGGCTTCCAGACGCCCCTTGGGGTGCTGCGATCAACTTTCGTGTGGCGGAGTAGCTCAGCAGGTTAGAGCAGCGGAATCATAATCCGCGTGTCGGGGGTTCAAGTCCCTCCTCCGCTACCATCTTTTCTTTGAAGTTATAGTTCTAGCCGCCCCTGCGGATTATTGAGAGTCTTGTGTCGGTATCAACGGTAGGTTTTTCTCTGTCTTTTCATTTATCTCTTTGCGATACAGAGTGAAATAGTCGAGACGCCCTGGAAACAAGCTATGGGTATCAAAATACTGCGCCTGCGTTTTCAGTTTGTGCCCTGATTTTGGATTTAGCACGATCAATTTTCTCAGGAAGTTGAGGCTTTTCTCTAAATCATATCCGGATCTGACAATCAGGTAAGCCGCGATATAGTCCGCTTCCTTTTCTTGCTCTTCACTGTAAAAGTTATCTGTTATTTCCGCCAACAGTGCGTTTTGTGACTGAACTGTTTCAGAGTAATTGAGAGTTTTTGATGTGTTGAGGACACAAAAACCGCAAAGCGCGAGCATGGGAAGGTCTGTTTTGAAGTTAAATGAAGTGGTCACCAATGGCAGATTTTCTGTTACATGCTCTGCGAGTAAATGCGCCATTTCGTTGGCAAGAACAAAAGCCATTTCCTCTTCATTTTCAACATAGGAAATGAGGTCGCTTGTTACGTTAATATATAAATCATTCCATGCATATGAATTGAGAGTTGGAAGATTATGACCTTTCAAATGCATCCATATGCAATCTTGTAAATTTGTGTGACCTAAAAGGGCCTTGCAGAGGTCAGCATTCTGCTGCTGGAGAGTTTTAAACGTTGTTTCAATCAATTGGCGTTGATCTGCTGTGCTTCGTTTCATTTGTTGCGGGGTCAATGCCGTTGAAGAAAAGCTGGTTTTTGAAATGGAAAAGCCTTCGGGTAAGGCAGGTCCCATATATGTTTGTGAAGATATCGGAGGGTGGGAGACGGTTGCTACGCATGCGCAAGTTAAGAGCAAAGAGGACAATACAATCGATCTGTATTTTGACAAAGTCCCACCACCATCTAAGATTGTTTTAAAAAAAATAATAGGCCAAAAATGTTTTCGTGCAATCAGATTTTATCAAAGTAAATGATAGGCTTGCCTGACCCTGAAGCTGTATTGGCGTGATGCAGGGCTTCTTTCAAATTGCTGATATGGAATTCCTCAAAAAGAGGAAGCTTGAGCTTTTCGCTTTTAACATAGGAAATGATTTGCTCGTACATATGCTGAATTTCAGGGTTTGAAGCATGTTTCAAATACTGGGTAAGCCAAAAGCCGCGAATATGAATGTCCGAAAAAACCAGTGCACCGGGATTGAAGGCAATGGGTTGGCTACTCATCGCGCCGTAAATTACTAAAGTTGATCCTTTCTGCAAAGACTGTAGAATTGCATCTGTTGTATTCCCGCCTACACAATCAAAAGCGAGCCGTGCCTTTTGATATATACCACTGGTCTTAAGCTGCTGAGTTATATCTCCATCATCGACAATAACTTCGTCCGCGCCCAAGGCATATAGATCGTCTACTCTGTTTGGATTACGAACAATGTTTAAGGTTTTAAATCCTTTTGCAGCTGCTAGTTGGATAACACTTCGCCCAACGGCAGAATTTGCAGCGGATTGAAGTATCCAGTCTCCTTTTTGAAGATTTACGAATTTCTCAAGCATTAAATAGGCAGTTGCCGGATTAACTTTCATCATTGCGGCGTGCGCTGGGGAGAAACCTGAGCCGATTTTCACAATTTTGCTTGCGGGTACATTCAATATCTCGCTCCAGTTATTCTGGGTGAGTAGAAAGACTTTGTCTCCGGGCGATAGGGTTGTGACTTTTTCTCCAACCGCCTCCACAACGCCCGCTGCTTCCGTACCGAGAGACGGATTATTTTCGTCTTCACGAGGATAGATACCTTTTAGTGTCAGGAGATCCGCTGGATTAATCGGAAAAGCCCCTATGCGGACGGTAACCTCTTCAGGTGCGCATGGTGATGGCTCGGATACACTGACACAATTTGCAAGCTCTGAGGGGTTTTCTGGGTTGCCTATCTGTATCTGATACATCATTTGGTGCCTTTGTCTTCAGATGTGTCTTGCGGGAGGAAAAAGCCCGTGATTTCAGTAAACTTCTTGTTCTCCCCAACGACTGCAAAGCTAATGCCGTTTTGTAAGACTGTTCCGGTACTGTCTAGGAGTGACCATCGGCTCAGGGTTCTGTCATTATGTTCGAACGCTTCATGAATAATAAAGCGGCCTCCGGGCACTGCTTTTTGAAAGCTGGACATATAATCCGAGAATTGCCTGATCCCGGTCCTGGTGTTTGTCGGGTCCCGGTATCTTACATTCTCGTCGACAACAGATTTTAAAGCACTGTCTCTTTCATCTGCTGTTGACCAAACATTAGCATATTTCTGCCAAAAAGATTTCATTTCAATTTCCTCCGGATCGGGTGACACAGATTAGGGCTGTAGATTCTGAATGAGTAAATTTGCAACTTCTTCAGAAGATTGCGGGTTTTGCCCGGTGATCCAGATCCCATCGGCAATTGCAAAAGAGGACCAGCTTGGCGCTTTTTGAAAATGAGCGCCGTTTTCTATCGCTTTCTTTTCTATCGAAAAAGGTACATAGGCTGTAGCGCCTGCTTGTTCTTCTTCTTCGTCGGTAAAGCCGGTAATTCTGACATCGCTGATCAGATAAGTGCCCTCTGTAGACTTGGCATCTAGTAATGCAGCAATTCCGTGGCAGACGGCTGCAACGGGTTTGTTCTGATCATGAAAATGGTTTAGCAGATGTTGTGAAACCGTGTTTGAGGAGAGGTCCCATAACGGACCGTGGCCGCCTGGATAAAAGACGGCATCATATTCTTCAGGCCGAACCATTTCCAACGTGATTGTGTCATTCAATAGACGAAGAGCATCTGCATCTTCCAGAAATCTGGAAGATGCTTCCGTCATATTATCCGGTTGAGTGCTGGTTGGATCAATTGGTGACTTGCCACCTTTAGGTGAGGCAAGTGTTATGTCTGCGCCAGCCGCGGCAAAGATATAATAGGGTGAGGCCAGCTCTTCCAGCCAAAAGCCCGTCGGGTTGCCTGTATTTCCAAACGTGTTGTGGGAGGTAAGAATAATAAGAACTTTCATAACAAGTCGCTTTCAGAATTGTTGGATATCTGAAAATGAACATAGATATGATTTGTATTTGAGATAATTGGAGTAATGGTTACCATATTGTAAATTAAATTTTGACAATCAGAGACGATAATGCTGGATGAAGTGCGAGGTATGCTGGTTTTTGCCAAGGTTGTGGAAAATGGTAGTTTTGCTGAAACAGCGCGCCGGTTGAACGTAAGTCGGGCAGCAATTAGCAGCCAGATCAAGTTTCTGGAAAACCGTCTGGGTGTTCGCCTGTTGCATAGAAGTACACGAAATCTGAGCCTAACGGAGGCTGGCCGAAGTTATTACGAGAGTTGTGCTTTAATCGCTGAGGAAGCGGCTACTGCCGAGCAAAAGGTCCGCAATCTGACAGAAGAACCAACGGGGCGTATTTCGGTGACATGCTCTGCGAATTTTGGTTTAAAGCGGATTGTCCCGCTTCTGGGCGATTTCCGTAAATTATATAAGAATGTGGAGCTGGATATTGTCCTGGATGATGATGTGGTCAATCTGGTTGACGGAGGATTTGATTTAGCGATACGGGCCGGACCTTTGGTCAATTCCGATATGATTGCCCGAAAGCTGTGTTCGACTGAGCGGCTTATATGTGCATCACAGGATTATTTACACCAATTTGGTACGCCAGCGGCTCCAGAAGATTTTGCGATACATCATTGGGTAACCTACAGCCGACAGGCAAAGTATCTGGAGATATCAAAGGACGGGAAGAGCTATCGTCTTAAAATCTCAGGTCCGATCCACACCAATAACGCTGCAG
>JAKSCD010000122.1 GCA_022360775.1 Sneathiellales bacterium
GGCAAATGACCTTCACCGAACAAGCTATAATTATTCCGTCGAGGATGATTTAGCACTTATGCGCGGTATGAAGGAAGTCGTCACAAAAGAATTCCTGGATAAAAACGCTGTCCAATCTAAAGCAAAACCAAATCCGATCTTTATTTTCGGAATGCCGAGGTCAGGCACTTCTCTTGTTGAGCAAATTCTTGCGAGCCATTCAAAAATCCATGGGGCCGGCGAGCTGTATTTCTTTGAGCAGGTTGTTTACCACGACATTAAGAAAGGAAAATCTGTCCTACCTCATGTCGCATTGTCAGAATTCCAAGCAGAGAGCTTTCCTCCCCTCGCTACTCACTATATGGATAAGCTCAGGAAACTAAGCGCAAAAATGCCGTTTATTACGGACAAGATGCCTCGAAACTTCCTGTATGTCGGGTTAATCAGGCTTCTTTTTCCAAATGCCATTCTTGTTCACTGCACGCGGCAACCGGAAGATTCCTGCCTATCAATCTATAAAAAGTACTTCGTGGGCAAGCAGTATTTTGCCTACAATCTGGAAGAGCTGGCTCATTATTACAATGGCTATCTTGACCTAATGCAATATTGGAACGCGCTGTTACCCGGTGAAATTCTGGAAATCTCTTATGAAGATATGGTCGCGGATGTTGAAACTCACTCCCGCAGACTTATCGAGCATTGCGGGCTGGATTGGGAAGAAGCATGCCTTCATTTTCACAAGACAAAAAGGGCTGTCAATACAGCAAGTACTGCTCAGGTTCGCCAGCCAATATATTCTTCTTCCGTGCAAGCCTGGAAGAAATATGAAAAAGAACTGGAACCTCTTACATCCATTCTTAATCAATAGCTTTTTCGAACAGTCCTAATTTTCCAGCAAGGGCTTGAGCTTATCCATCAGGGGCTGGATTGTTTTGCCATATTTTTCCCATTTCCCAACCGAACTGGAATAAATTTTTCTACGCACCTGAGCGACGCTTGCGGTATGAACTGAACGCTCGGTTTTATGGAACTGCAGACATGCTTCTTCCCATTCAAGATCACAATGACTGATGAGACGTTTAGCCTGAGTTTCAAGATCAGAGACGACATCTTCGTAATCAATAGTAAGAAACTTACCAGGGAGGATTTTTTCCCAATGGGTCATCATTTTGTCATATCCAAGATAATAGGCTCCCAAACTATCCAGGTCATAAGTCCATTCCATTTTCTCGCCAAAACTGATCTTGAAATTTGACAGGCAGGTATCTATCGGATGCCTGCGGCAATGAACGATCTTGGCATTGGGCAGGAGAAGATGAATTAAGCCGATATGCACAAAATTCATTGGTAACTTGTCTACAATACGCTTTGCCTGAGGGGCCAGAGACTTAACCTGCTCAACATAGAATTCACCTCGCGCAGTAAAATCTTTTTGACAAAGTATTCTTTGATCGGTTGCTTCCGGCACTATCCCGTTGTGAAGCTTAAGGCCGACAAGCGACCTGTCCAGAACTGTTAATTCGCCGGCCCCGTAAACTTGCGAATGGCTGGCCAGGATCTGCTCGACCAGCGATGTTCCGGATCTTGGCATTCCCAGAACAAATATTGGAACATCGCTGTTACATCCAAGATTTTCTTCTTTTGTCCAAGGCCCCGGGGCCATGATTTCTTCCCGAGCTTTCATTTTCTCAAGAACGGTTTGAACCGAGTAATCCAACGACTTTGATTTTAACGCATTTCCCTTCAGATAATGATCCATACTCGTCAAATACTGGCCATGATCTTCAAAACATTTGCCGAGCGCAAAATGAAGATCGATTTGGCTGTTTTCTGGAAGTTCATCCATTCTTTCAAGATAGGAGATCAGACGTTGAGAGTATGTATCCCCTTCGGCATATTGGACAAGCCCGCCAATATTCAACAAGGGTTTTGTGTAATTGGGATTGGCTTCAAGTGCCTGTTCGAAATAGTGTTTTGCACTCTCCAGGTCGCCAAGCACAGAATGGCTGCTTCCGCAGTTATTGAGAGCTTCCGCGTTTTTCCGATTACGCTGAACGGCAAGGCTGAACGCATTTTTTGCCTGTTCATGGTTGCCAAGCTGGCGATAAACAATTCCCAGATTAACCAGAATATAGTCACTTGCGGGATCCAGTATATGGCTTTTCTCATAAAGTTGCTTCGATTTAAGGTATTTTCCTTCCACACGATAGAAATCGGCAAGGGCAACAAGCAGTTGAACATTATTCGCCCCCCCTGAAAGGGCCGCCACCATACGTTTTTCCGCGTCAGCTTTTTTACCGGCGGAAAGATCCAACCGGCTCTGCTTCAGCACTTCTTCAATATCTGAGCTTCTAGACAACCTCATCCCCCGGTTAGCCTGCGATTTTAAGTATATTCTTTAGCGGAGAAAGACGATCACCATATTTCTCATAACGTCGCATGCCGCTATTATAGAGCGGCTGACGAACCTGGTTTTTACTGGCGGTATGAACCGAGCGATTGTTTTTATAAAATTCCAGACAATTACTGTCCCAATCTAGCTTGCAAAATTCCGCCATCCTGTGCGCCTGTCCCTCAAGATCATTGATCACATCTTCATAAGCGACAGTCAGAATGGATTCAGGGAACTGATCTTCCCAATGTTCCATGACCTTTTCATAAGCCAGATAAAATCGGCCCAGATCGTCAAGGTCGTATGTGAAATTTAAATTTTCCCCAAACAAGATACGGAAATTTGACAGACAAACATCCAGTGGATTGCGTTTGCAATGAATGATTTTCGCATTTGGCAGTAACAACCGAATAAATCCAACATACATGAAATTCAAAGGTAATTTATCTGTCACATAACTGACTTCACCTTCTGATTTCGATTGCAGCAGCTCCACATATTGCCGCCCTCTATTTCGTAAATCGGTTTTCAGATCTTCAGGGAAGTGATTAAAGTCTTTTAGCTTTTTTAGTCGCTCCACATTCAGACCTGAAAGAACCTGATGTAAATATGGTAATTCCCCTGCACCAAAAACCTGAGGAAGCCCGGAAATTATTTGTTCAACCAGTGTCGTACCAGAGCGCGGCATTCCTAATATAAAGATTGGTGTTTGCGAACTAAAACCAACAGACTTAACGTTTGTCCAGTTCTCAATATTCTTAAAAACATCAAAATAAGACTGAACACGTTGTAAATCCTGTTCAACAGAATAATTCAAGGCTTCCTTACGGCTCTTGTTTCCTTTCAGGAAGTAGTCAAAACCAATGTCATAATTTCCGGTATCCTCGTGAAATTTACCGAGCGCGAAGCACGCATTTATCAAATTATCTGCGCTGAGTTTTGACAAACGATTTTCCAACCTTGAGAAAAGAGGCTGATATTTATCACCAATATCAAGTTTGCTATCGTTTGCCAGATTATAGTAGGCCTTGCCAAAGTCAGGATTAGATTTGATTGCCTGTATGTAACTGCTTCTCGCCTTGTCCATTTGTCCAAGAGAAGCCTGGACGGCCCCGCGGTTATTCAAAGCTTCAAAATATCCTTTGCGGAACTTCAGGCTTTTATTAAAGGCAGTTAAAGCTTCGTCAAATCGTTCTGCCATTTTGAGTGCTATGCCATAGTTATTGTAGAGAACCGCATTTTTTCGTGATCTCTTCAATGCCCGTTCGAAGAAAGTGCAAGCCGCTGCATATTTTTTGAACTGCAATGCAAGACCACCAAGTAGCTCATTTGCTTCAACATGTTCAGGATCAACCGCAACTATGCTCCGGCAGAGTTGTTCCGCCTGAGGGTATTTCCTGGACGCAAAAGCCAAGTGAGCGTTTTTCATGACCGAGGCAATTGCTGCTGTTTGTTGCTTTTGTTGAGCGGAATTCACGGCTCCCATTTCAGGCTTCCATTCTCTCTGCGTTATAAAACTGGTGACAAGACTTCAAGCAACGGCTTAAGCAGATCGCCATATCGTTCATATCGACCAACAGAATCCTTGTAGATCGGACGCCTCACTTGAGAAGAACTTGCTGTATGAACACTTCGTTTGGTCTTGTGAAATTCCAGGCACTTCTCTTCCCAGTCAAGATCGCAATAATTGAGAATTCTGCGCGCTTGCTGTTCAATATCCGCCACTGTATCTTCGTATTGAACTGTCAGGAACTTGTCAGGAAAAACCTTCTCCCAATGCGCCATGATCCGATCATAAGCCATGTAATACCGGCCCATTTCAGTGAGATCATAGGTATATTCCATACCTTCCATAAACAGTATTCGAAAATTTGACAGGCAAACATCCACAGGGTGCCGCCTGCAGTGGATAATCTTCGCATTAGGCAACATGGCGTGAATAAGACCTATATATCGAAAATTATGAGGCATCTTATCGGTTACATACCGGATGTTTCCCCCTAATTTTCGCATTTCGTCTGCATAAGAAGTACCCAGCTTATTTACCTGTTTTTCGAATGCAGCCAAATCATCTGATCCCTTCGGATAAAAACCTTTATTAGTTAAATCTATGTTGTCGATGGTATTCGCCATTAATCGGAGTTCCCCGGCGCCGTGCACTTTTGAATGGCTGGAAAGGATCTGTTCAACCAACGTCGTTCCCGAACGGGGCATGCCCAGGATAAAGAGAGGCTGGCTGGATTGACATCCAACATCCGTTTTTTCTACCCACTTTTCTTTCGCCGGAAAAACGAGTTCGGTATTTTTCATAACCTTCTCGGTTTCATCCATGGAAAATTTCCTGGTTTGAAACTGAAGTTTGTTCGCTTTTAAAAAATGACTAAAGCCAGTTTCATAATTCCCTTTATCTTCATAGAATTTTCCAAGCGCAAAGTGGGTGTTGATCTGATCCACTGGTTCCATCATGGGAAGTAAAGCTTCCGCCTTTTCGAGAAGCTTTTCTTGCGAACTACCAGGTTTGATTTTTCCAGCTAATACCAGATTGTTATACGCTTTTCCAAAAAGCGGTTTGATTTTTGCGGCTTTTTCATATTGTGCCTGCGCTTGTTCCATACGCCCGAGAACGGCTAGTGCAGCTCCTTTGTTATTTATCGCATCATGGTATTTCGGTTCAATCAGGGTAGCTTTGGAAAAGTATTTGAGTGCTTCCTCGTGACGCTCTTGAATTCGTAGATAGATGCCGTAATTATTTAGCGTAACAGGCAATTCTGGGTTAATTTTAAGGGCTTGCTCCAGATAGTGTCCCGCTTCTTGATAAAATTTGAAATGTAAGGCCATACTGCCGAGAATATGGTATGGCTCTGCCAGTTTCGGATGTAAAGTCAGAGCAGCTTTACTGTATTTTTCTGCATCAGGATATCGCTTCTCCAGATACGCTTTTTTTGCCTGTTCCACAAAAAGAATGACTTGACGTTTTTTTTCCTCTGGCAGCCCGGCAATTTGATTGCTTAATGCATTCCCTTTTTTCTTGCGGTTTTTGCCGACAGTTTGTTTTCTTCTTAGCGCCCGGTTCACACCACACTCCTGATTAACGACAGCACGTTTCAATGCTTCTTGAGTGTCTGATTTTATGGTTGATAGTTCGTTAACACGGCCACTTCTTTTACGATAAGACTCTTTTTAAAAGAAACCCCGCAAAGATTGGGGCACCGTACGGCAATAGATTCCTCACCCGGAAAATTTTTCCTCTATTACGAAAGAATTTTATTTACCATATTTGTCCCTCCCCCTTTCAAAAATGATTGAAACCCCTTAAAAACTGCCAATTTTAAAACTGGCACACCTGTTGCAATTAGTTCGCCGAGTGAGTTTGCGATCGAATGGTCGCTTGTTGAAATTGCTACAGGAGAAAATGAAATGGCTTTTTCAGTCAACACAAATGTAAGCGCAATGGCGGCACTCCGTACATTGACGAATACACAAAACGCGCTGAATAACACTCAGCGACAAATTGAAACGGGTCTGAAAGTTGCGGAAGCGAAAGATGATCCTTCTACTTTTACAATTGCGCAAGGCATGCGCGGTGATGTCGGTTCACTGAAAGCGATCCAGGAAGGTCTGTCTTTTGGTCAGGCAACCGTCAATATGGCCAATGCCGGCGCACTTCAGATTTCCAACGTCATTATTGACATGAATAAGAAGGTCACCCAGTCATATAATGACGGGCTGGACATCACTATTCTTCAGGAAGAAGCTGACGCGCTTGTTGCTCAGATCAACTCAATTGTCTCGACAACAATCTTTAACGGTGTGAACCTGATTGATGGGTCCGGCACGGATCTGGAAGTCTTGTCTGCGCTTGGCGGCGTTACCCAGACTGTTTCGGCACAAGACGCACAGGTTGCATCACTTGGTCTCAGTAACTTCAGTCTGGACGCGCAAATGGTCTCTCTGGAGATGGACAATACTTTTGCTGTCGCGGATAATGGAACAATAACGCTAACACTTGGTACAAGTGGTGACACCCATACTTTCGAATTTCTTGATGGTGCCGGTGCTTTGACCACTGCTGTTGATGAAGCCAATGGTGTCTATGTACATGCTGTTCCTATTGATACGGCAACTCAATCCAATAGTGAAATTGTCGGTATCCTAGCGGGCGTTATGCGTTCAGAAGGATTTGCTGTAGACATCACAGAAGACGGTTTCATTGAAGTCATGCATGGTGAAGATCTGACAGTCGCGACTTCTGCAAGTGTCGTTTTTGCAAGCGAAACTGTTGTGGCAGGCGATCCAATTGCTGTTCTTGAAAATGCTGAAACACTGGTCGGACAGATCATCACCACGCTTGGTACAGCGGCGAACCGTCTGGATAGTCAGTCAGAGTTCACCCAGCTGCTGGTTGATAAGCTGGAAGAAGGTCTAGGCATTCTCGTTGATGCAAATCTTGCAGAGGCAAGTGCTGAATTGCAGGCCCTGCAAACCAAAGAACAGCTGGGTATCCAGTCTCTGTCAATTGCCAACCAGCGGCCACAGTCCATTCTGAACCTGTTCCAGTAAGAGTTTCGTAAGGATTTTCTAGGAAAATCTAATTCGTAATTCTTAAACAGTAGAGTTCAGAATGTCTGTAGCAGCCTATCAACAAGCAAATCGGAATTCCGAGACACCCCGTCAGACGGAATACCGGGCATTCGCAATCTTCACTCGCGCTTTGGAAGAAGCTGAGGCCAAGGGTCCCGTTGAAATGGTGAAAGCCGTCGCTGACAATCGTCAGCTCTGGCTCACCCTTCAAATGGACCTAGCATCGGAAGACAACAAACTACCGAAAGAGCTTAAGGCCCAGCTTATTTCCATTTCAATATGGGTGAACCGCTACAGCGCTGAAGCATTAAAAGGTGAGGCCTCCCTAGAGCCTCTCATTACAGTCAACAAACAAATCATGGAAGGCCTAAGAGGCAC
>JAKSCD010000228.1 GCA_022360775.1 Sneathiellales bacterium
CCGATCCCGATCAGGATCGGGATCATCCCGACAATGCCATAAAAAGCCTGAATTGGTCCTAGAAAATCAGTGCGTTGAAGGCAAATGGCCAGAACCAGGCTTCCTGAGAAAAGCAGGACACTGACAACGGATACAAATCGTTCCTTGCTGAGACCCAGAGAGACGAAGAAGAATATGGGCATGATGCCGAAAAGAGAGGTCATTCCTCCTATTATGCCAGAGGAGACACCAATGGCAGGTGCGAAGAAGGCCTGCTTTTCTTTCAGGAAGGTTAGAGAGCGCCCCATCAGGTCGAGTGAGGTGACAATCACAAGAACGATACCGAGGATAACGGTCAGCATCTGGGTGTTTACGATGGCCAGCAAATAGGTCCCGATTGGCAAGGTGATTAAAAGCGGTAAAAGAAGTGTCCAGTGACGCCTGACAGAACCTTTAATGTCACCGGAAATATACATCTGTACCAGGTTGCTTAATGTCATCGGGATCGCGAGGACAGAAATTGCAAAAGGAAGCGGCAACACAAAGACGATGACCGGTATGGAAACGGTAGGCAGGCCAAAGGCCGATACCCCTTTCACAAATCCCCCAAGAAGGAGCGCACCGCAAATGACAGCAAAGTGAAAGAGATTAAAGTTCTGGACGATTTGATCGATCATATTAGGGACTGGTTTTTTTTATTGTTCGCCTTGGCTCGTGCAGAGCCTTCAGGATCATCTCATCTACTCAGGTTTTAAAGCATTTGGCAATATGATTTATTGCAAACACACTGGCTTTTCCTTCCAAGGAGTTTGTATAGTGTCAAACAATCTCCTTGGGGCGCATTAACAGGAATAATAATATGAAAGCTTATGTCATCGGTGACGGGGAAGGCCTGTCTGCGCTGAAACTTGTCGAAAGAGAAATTCCGAAACCTGGTCCAGGTGAAATCCTGGTTAAGCTCAAGGCCAGTTCGATCAATTATCGCGACTTTCTCACTATTTCAAATGCTGGTGCACGCGGCATTACCGATGAGAGGATCCCCAATTCTGATGGTGCTGGAGTTGTGGTCGAAACAGGTGAAGGTGTAACCTCTTTTGGCGAAGGCGACCGTGTCGTTGGTTGCTTTTTCCAGAACTGGAATAGTGGTCCCATCGAACCTGAAACAATGAATAGTGCACTTGGAGGCCCAATCGATGGCGTTCTTGCCGAGTATGTTTTGTTTAGGGAACAGGGGCTTCTTCCTATTCCGGACAGCCTGTCTTTTGAAGAAGCTTCAACGCTCCCGTGCGCTGCTGTAACGGCCTTGAACTGTCTGATCGAAACCGGGGATGCGAAAGCCGGTTCGACAGCACTGATCCTGGGCACGGGCGGTGTTTCTGTGTTTGCCCAGCAGATCGCTGCGGCAAGCGGAATCCGGACAATCGCAACGTCCAGTTCAAACGAGAAACTGGATCGCATCAAATCCATGGGGGCAGATGAATTAATCAATTATCGGAAAACTCCCGATTGGGAAAAGAAGGTTCTGGAACTCACCGATGGCAAGGGCGTTGATGTGGTTGTTGAGGTTGGCGGTGCTGGCACATTACCAAAATCAATCGAAGCTGTTCGTATTGGCGGAACGATCTCGCTTGTTGGCGTTTTGACAGGAGGTTTGATTGATCCGACTTCCGTTATGCGAAAATCTGTCCGCCTGCAGGGCATTTATGTTGGACCCAGGGACATGTTTGCCCGATTACTGAATGCTATTGAACAAAATGATATCCGTCCGGTTATTGAGACAACCGTACCCTTCAAGGACGCCTTGAAAGCGTATGAGTTAATGGCGAGTGGTTCTCATTTTGGGAAAATTGTCATATCTGCAGATTAGTTTGAGATCGGGAGACGAAAATGAAACTGTTACGGGTTGGACCAGCCGGAAAAGAGAAACCCGCTGTTCTTGATGTTGATGGAAACGCACGGGATCTAGGCAACCATATTGATGATATTACGGGGGCTGTGCTCAGTGATGAAAAACTTGCCAAGATACAGAAAATCGATCCTGCATCTCTTCCAAAAATTGAAGAAGGGATACGCGTAGGGCCTTGCGTTGCCGGAGTTGGGAAACTGATCTGCATTGGTCTTAATTATTCTGATCATGCGGAAGAAACGGGGATGCCGATCCCGGAAGAGCCGATTGTATTCATGAAGGCCACGACCTCCATCTGCGGTCCCAATGATGATATCGAGATTCCGAGAAATTCTGTGAAAACAGATTGGGAAGTGGAACTTGGGGTCGTGATCGGGAAGAGAGCAAAATACGTATCCGAAGCCGACGCACTTGATCATGTAGCAGGTTATTGTGCGGTAAATGATGTATCTGAGCGTGAGTTTCAGGCAGAGCGGGGCGGCCAGTGGGTGAAAGGCAAAAGCCATGACACTTTTGCCCCAATTGGTCCCTGGCTTGTAACCCGGGATGAAATCTCAGATCCGCAAAATGTTAATCTCTGGCTTGATATTGACGGAAAACGTTTTCAGAACGGAAATACAGACAAAATGATCTTCGGTGTTGCCGAGGTTATTTCTTATCTAAGCAATTTCATGACGCTTGAACCTGGAGACATTATCTCTACCGGAACCCCTCCGGGCGTTGGTATGGGGCAAAAGCCGGAACCGGTTTATTTGAAAGTCGGGCAAAGCGTTAAACTCGGCGTTGAAGGATTGGGTGAACAATCCCAGAAAACAATTCCTGCAACAGCATAAAAACAGTGTAAATGGGGAGTAATCTGGAAATGGAAAAAACATGTGTGCCTGAAGCATTGGGCTTTTCCTCCAGTCGATTGGAAAATATCACGGACTGGATGAAACGCTATGTCGATGCGGGAAACCTGCCTGGAGCCCAAACCGTTATCGCTCGCGGCGGCGAGGTAGTGTATGCAAACCAGTATGGCATGCGTGATGTTGAAAAAAAGGTGCCCTGGTCCGCAGATACCATCGCCCGTTTTTATTCCATGACAAAACCGATTACTTCCTTTGCTCTCTTGACGCTTTATGAAAAAGGCCTGTTTCATCTGGATGATCCGGTGGAGGAATTTATTCCAGCCTTTCAGGATATGCGCGTTCTAAGGAAAAATGCGCAAAACGCTGAGGATACAGAACCTTGCCAGGTCAAGCCGACCGTTCATCATATGCTGACCCATTGTTCGGGCCTGACCTATGATTTCAATCTTGGTGTCTTGGAAGAGGTTTATGCGGCCGAAAAAATGGATTTTGGTCCAAGGCGCGGGACGCTTGAAGAACAGATCAATCGTCTTGGAAATCTTCCTTTGAAATTCGAGCCGGGCAGCCGCTGGAATTATGGGGTGTCCACAGATGTTGTCGGGCGTCTAGTTGAGGTTATCTCAGGAAAGCCTCTTGATCAGTATCTGCAAGAGACTTTGCTGGATCCGCTCGGAATGACTGATACGAGTTTTGATATCCCGGATAGCAAGCGGGATCGCTTTGCCGCAAGCTATACCCCGAATGCGGATAAATCACTCAAGCTGGTGGAGAATGCTGAGAAAACAGCCTATGCAGAAGGTACAGTTCAAGGTTTCTCCGGGGGAGGAGGACTGCTTTCCACGGCCAGTGATTATATGAAGTTTGCAGAGATGTTACGTTTGCGAGGCCGTGTCGGTAATGAGCAGCTTCTTGGGACGCGTACTGTTGATTTCGCAATGCAAAACCATATGCCCGGAGATCTTGCATCTATGGGGCAGCCTGTTTTTTCCGAAGTTTCCTTTGCCGGAGTTGGTTTTGGTCTTGGAGGCTGGGTTATGCTCGATCCGCCAAAAGCGCAAATGATGGGTAATCCCGGTGATTTTGGCTGGGGCGGAATGGCAAGCACTGTCTTTTGGGTGGATCCACTGGAAGATATGGTGGTTCTGTTCCTTACCCAGCTTATTCCGTCCAGCTTTTATCCCTTGCGAAAAGAGCTCCGCGCGCTTGCTCATCAGGCGATAATCGACTGATACTCATCAAAATTTCATATTTGGTGGTCATTCTGGCAGTCTGCTATTCTATAATTCAACCTCAGTCAGGATGGCCCCCATGAGTATCGCCCTCGGCGTAGACCCCTTCGATTTTGTTGTTTTTGGCGGAACAGGTGATCTGGCGATCAGGAAACTGATGCCGGCAATGCTGTTTAGTGAATGTGACGAACGCCTGCCTCAAGAAAGCGGGATTATTGCTCTTGGGCGAAAGGAACAGAGCCTTAAAGACTATTCAGCAGCTGTCAAGGAAGGCTGTCAGCTACATATGGCGGATGATCCGTTTGATGAAAAACACTGGCAGGCCTTCGAAAATCGTCTGGAATATCTTCAGCTCGATATCGAAAAAGAGGTTGATTTTAATCGTTTGAAGGAACGACTGGAGCAGTATCCTGAGCGCATACGGGTTTTTTATCTCGCAACCCATTCATCCTTGTTTGGAAAGATATGCGAACAGCTTGACAAAGCCGGGTTGATTGTTGACCAGGCCAGAGTGGTTCTTGAAAAGCCGCTGGGAATGGATCTGAAAACAGCGTCTGAAACGGATGCCGCTGTGTCGCGTCACTTTGATGAAAGCCAGATTTTTCGCATAGATCATTATCTTGGTAAGGAAACCGTGCAGAATTTGATGGTTCTGCGCTTTGGGAATTCTTTATTCGAGCCGGTATGGCACCATGGCATGATTGATCATGTTCAGATAACGGTCGCGGAAACAATCGGTGTTAAAGGGCGCGGCGGCTATTATGATAATAGCGGTGCGCTGCGAGATATGGTGCAGAACCATCTGTTGCAGCTTCTCTGTCTGGTTGCAATGGAACCCCCGGCACAATTCGATCAGGATGCTGTCCGGGACGAAAAGCTGAAAATCCTGAAAAGCCTGAAGCCGTTATCAGGTGAAAATGTTCGCGAACATACTGTTCGCGGTCAATATGAGGCCGGTGCGATAGAAGGCCAGGCAACCGGGAGCTATCTCGAGGACTGCAAGTTGCAGAACAGCATGACCGAGACATTTGTTGCAATAAAGGCCGAAATAGAAAACTGGCGCTGGACAGGTGTGCCGTTCTATCTCAGAACCGGCAAGAGAATGGGCCGGAAATTCTCAGAAATTGTTATCCAGTTCAAGCCTGTGCCCCATCAGATTTTTCCAAATGTTGGCCAGCCCTTGCAAGCCAACAGACTGGTTATCCGGTTGCAACCGGATGAAGGCATTAAATTAATGATGACGAGTAAGGTTCCAGGCCCAGGTGGATTGCGTTTGCAACAGACACCGCTCAATCTTTCCTATTCTGATGTGTTCAGAAATCGTGCACCCGAAGCTTATGAGCGGCTAATCCTTGATTCTGTTCGCGGAAACTCCACTCTATTCATGAGAGGCGATGAATTGCAGGCCGCCTGGAAATGGATCGATCCCATCCTCACAGGATGGCAGAGCCGGGATGATAAGCCAGCGGCCTATCCTGCTGGAACCATGGGGCCTTCTTCTTCAACAGCAATGATTGCCCGCGACAATCGTAGCTGGTTCGACGAGGAAGAGGATTAGCCAGTTGGAAGATTATATTTTTTCAAACACAAAACAGCTGGATGATGCCTTGACGGGCGCAGTGTCTACTCTTCTCCAGAAAGCTCTTTTTAAAAAGAATAAAGCTGTATTGGTGGTTTCCGGAGGGACAACACCGCTAAAGCTCTTTCAAAATCTATCTCTTGAAGATCTGGATTGGGCGAAGATTACAGTTCTTCTGGCCGATGAGCGGTGGGTCGCGCCGACAAGTGAACGAAGCAATGAAAAGCTTGTACGGGAAATTCTATTGCAGAATAAAGCGTCAGAAGCGGAATTTATCCCTTATTTTGATCCGGGTGTTCCGGCGGAAAGAAAAGCGGAAATGCTCAATCAGGATCCAGGATTTCTTCGTGATTCTGTTGATGTCATGATCCTTGGAATGGGGGAGGACGGACATACTGCCTCCCTTTTCCCAGATGCAGAAAATACTAAATCTATTATGGATAGGGAAGGCAATAACAAGGTCTTGCCTGTAACTGCTCCTTCAGTACCAGAGCAGAGAATAACGCTGACTTTTCCGGTTTTGATAGAAGCGCATAATTTATTTCTGCATTTCACAGGGGCGCTAAAAAGGGAAGTTTTACAAAAGGCATGTTCCGGTCAGGTGGTGCTGCCTGTCGGGCAGGTGCTCCAGCAGGCAAAGGGGACAGCCTCAATTTACTGGGCAGCTTGAGAGCAGAGGAAAGTATGGTTCGCAAGGAAATAGAGAAAATCACCAAACGTATCTCTGACCGAAGCCAGGAAAGCCGGTCACTGTATCTGGAGCGGCTTCAGTTCAATAAAAGCCAGGGGCCGAAGCGAAGCGGCCTTTCCTGCGGTAATCTCGCTCATGCCTGCGCTGCTTCTCCAGATGAATTGAAAGCAGATTATCCCACAGAGAGCCGGGTTAATCTTGGTATTGTGACAGCCTATAACGATATGCTTTCAGCCCATCAGCCGTTTGAAACCTATCCTGCGCAAATTCGCGATATAGCGGCGCAAAGCGGGGCCATGGCACAGGTTGCCGGAGGGGTGCCTGCGATGTGTGACGGGGTGACACAGGGGCAGGATGGGATGGATCTTTCCCTTTTCAGTCGTGATGTGATTGCCATGTCGACTGGTATAGCCTTGAGCCATAATGTATTTGATGCGGTCTTATGCCTCGGAGTTTGCGACAAGATTGTTCCCGGGCTTTTTATCGGTGCCCTTTCTTTTGGGCATCTTCCTGTCCTGTTTGTACCTGCAGGACCCATGCCTTCCGGTTTGCCCAATAAAGAAAAAGCGCGAATACGGCAGGAGTTTGCAGCAGGGAAAATCGACCGGAAAACGCTGTTTGAAGCGGAAAGCGCGTCCTATCACAGCGCAGGTACATGCACCTTTTACGGAACTGCTAACACAAATCAGATGCTGATGGAGGTAATGGGCGTTCATGTTCCAGGGGCAGCCTTTATACCGCCTGAAAGTGGCTTGCGGCAGGAGGTGACAAAAGCGGCAACTCTTCAAGCGATCAAGCTTGCAAGATCAGAGGATACCCTTCCTTTCGGAGAGCAAATAAACGAGAACTCTATTGTGAATGCCATCGTCGGGCTACTGGCAAGTGGTGGCTCTACCAATTTGACAATCCATCTAATTGCGATGGCGAAAGCTGCGGGTCTTCAAATTACCTGGGATGATTTTTCGGATTTGTCAGCCCATGTCCCCCTGATCTCAAGGGTTTATCCAAATGGTCAAGCTGATGTGAACCAGTTCCATGCAGCCGGTGGCATGGCCTATTTTATTAAGACCCTCCTTGATGAAGGGTATCTGCATGAAGATGTCTCGACGGTTATGGGGCAGGGGCTTGGCCATTATACGCAAGAACCCTTCCGGGGGGAGGATACCCTGATCTGGCGACCGGGAGCACAAGCATCCGTCAATCAGGACATCCTTAAATCAGCCGGGGAGCCTTTTCAGAAAACCGGAGGCCTCAAGCTTCTTTCAGGTAATATTGGCCGCGCTGTTATAAAATTTTCTGCTGTTGATGAAACGCATCGCGTTGTGGAGGCGCCAGCCATTGTATTTGAAAGTCAGGATGCTTTTCTTACTGCTTTTGAAGCCGGTGAATTACATCGGGATTTTATCGCTGTCCTCAGATTTCAGGGGCCAAAAGCCAATGGGATGCCGGAGCTTCATAAATTAACGCCTGCACTTGGTTTGCTTCAGGATCTTGGATATAAGGTCGCTCTGGTAACCGATGGCCGAATGTCTGGAGCTTCCGGTAAAATTCCAGCAGCGATCCATGTTTCCCCGGAAGCACAGGATCAGGGGGTGATTGCCAAAATCACCGACGGGGATGTGATCCGACTGGATGCGAATAAGGGTGATCTCGAATTGAAGGTATCACCGGACGAACTTGCAACGAGAGACGTGGCCCAGAATTTAACCAATCAACAGGTTTTTGGCTCGGGCAGGGAAATGTTTGCAGGAATGCGTGAGCGGGTAAGCAATGCAGAAGATGGAGCGACAACCATGAGCTAGGTATCGCCTGCGGGTTTTGTTGGCAGATACATTTTTACAATGGTACCTTTTCCAACCTCGCTCTCAATACGGACCGTTCCGTCAGATTGTTTGGCAAATCCATAAATCATACTGAGGCCAAGACCTGTTCCTTTGCCGGTTTCCTTTGTGGTGAAAAATGGCTCAAAAACATGTGTTAATGTTTCCTGATCCATTCCGGTTCCTGTGTCTTTCACACATAACCAGCTGTAGTTACCGAAGGGAAGATCTGCAAACTGATCCTGATTAAGGGCATTAACTATCAGGCTGCCAGTGCTGATCAAGAGATCCCCGCCGGCTGGCATGGCATCGCTGGAATTGATGCACAGATTCATAAGAGAATTTTCCACTTGTCCCGGGTCAGCATATACAGCGTCAATTTCTTCTGAAAAATCAGTTTGAACGTGGATAGTCTCTCCCAGCAATCGATCTATCAAATCCAGCATATCCTTGGTAAGCGCATTGAGATCTATCTCCTGAGGTCTCAATGCCTGTTTTCGGGAGTATGCCAGCAAACGCTGTGTCAAATTGGCACCGCGAGTTGCTGATCTTTCAATAGCGTTCATCAGTGGATACAGCTCGTTATCTGGTTTTATATCGTCTTGGAGGAGTTCAATATTTCCAAGAATGATCGCCAGGATATTGTTGAAATCGTGAGCAACCCCACCCGTAAGCTGGCCAATCGCTTCCATTTTCTGGGCTTGTTGAAGTTGCTGTTCAGCGATTTGGGCGCGTTGAAAGGTTTCAATCTGCTCTGTGATATCGGTTCCCGCCCCGCGATAGCCCTTGAATGTCCCGTCGTCATTGAAAATGGGAACGCCACTGATCGAAATATGTCGCAATTCTCCATTTTTTCGATGCAGAATAAACCGGAAATCCCTGAAAGATTTATGGGCGTTCAATTCCTCGATATGGGGGGCCCATTCCTCTTCCGTCATCCGGGTGGCACCGGTTTCCCATCTCTTAAGACCCAGAAGTACATTTGGGCTAACACCTGCTATCTCTTCGAGTCGGTCGGAAAAAAATGTAAAACAGTGATTTTCGTCTGTCGCCCAGAACCAGTCGGAAGCGGAGCTTGCGGAGGCTTCAAACTGTTTTTCCCGATCACGCAGGGCAAGCTCAATCTTCTTTCGGTCTGCAACCTCTTTTTCCAGCTCTGCGGTTCGAAGTTTGACACGTTTCTCAAGTTCATCATTCACTTCTTTTAGAAGCGCTTCAGATTGCTTGAGCTCTTTTTCTGTTTCCTGACGAATCCGGATTTCTTCTGAAAGTTCCCGAGTTTGTCTTTGCACTTCAAGTTCCAGCATTCGAGAAGCGTTTTTAAGTTTGTTTTCAGCCGCGACCAGATCACTCATGTCTACTGCAATACCGGCAAGGCCTTTAACTTCGCCGCTTGCATCTTTTAACGGGAATTTTACAGTAAGGTTGGTGATCTCGTGACTGCCAAGCTTGAACGATTCTTTTCGGGAAAGGGGCGTTCCCGCATCGAGCACTTTTTTGTCATTTTGCCGTAGTTGCGAAGCAATGGCTTTTGGGAAAACCTCGTAATCAGTTTTGCCAAGCAGATAACCGCTTTGCCAACCTATTTTCTCTGTAAATTTATTACCCGCGACGATATAGCGGCCGTCCAGGTCTTTTACAAAGATATAGGCGGGGCTGTTATCAACAATCGCCTGGAGAAGAGCCTCATTTTCGACAAGAGATCTTTCAGCAGCACGTCTTTCAGTGAAATCAAGCATGATGCCAATTAGGCCGGCTGGCTTGCCTGCCTGGTCGGAAAATACAGATTTATGAAAGACAACATCATGATCTGTTCCATCTGCATAGCGATAGGTGGTTTCATAAACCTGCCTGCCCCCCGAAAGAAACAGGGCGTCATCGGCTTCTCTGTAGACGCGGGCTTTATCCGAGGGAGCAACTTCAAAAACATTCTTGCCAATAACTTCCTCTCTTGTTTTACCTAATACGGTTAAAAACTCTTCGTTGCAGGCTGTATAGATGTGATTGATATCCTTACAAAAAACAGGTGCGGGAATTGCCTCGAGAACAACCTGGGCATAGTTGGGTTCGATCAGGAAATCTCCCTGGGAGGGAGGTGCGGTATCACATATTACCAATGCGATTTCACAATCTTTATGGACGTCCAGCGAGATCGCAGGAGTGCTCGAAGAGACAGTTTTGATATCGGTATATTGAACAGATACGTGAGAAGCGGTGTCGTCGAATAAAGATAGAATGTCAGTTGTTGTCGTTTCCGGAAATAGTGACTTGATGTGGTTTTCGGAAGCCTTGTTTTCAAAAAAGCCGTCCCATCCAACGTTTGTCAGAATAATGGCTCCACCCTTGTTTATCAGGCAGGCGGGCTTATCAATGTGAGACAATGCAGCCTCGATTCCATAACGACCTAACACTGAGTACCCCGAAGTTCTTCTTGTAATCCTGAATTACACAATCACTATTCTCTCAAATAAGAGAGCAATTAATTTCACGATCATTTTCGATGATCATCCTGACATTAAACCAGATCTCACTAAACGTCTTATCTTATTAACTATTTTCCTCTCGTGGAAATTAGAATATAATTCACATTTCTATCGTTGAACTACGGTTTTCAATTAAGAAAACAATCAATAATAGAAACAATAGACTTGACTGTTTACTGTCCTAATTTAGGCTTAGTTGCTTATGTAACCACTCGATAGAAGTGGAGTAAAGAGGCTATGCAATGGGTTTAACAGGAAGTAAGCCCTGCTTGAATTGCCCGGAATTACCGAAAAACTGATTTCTAACTAGGGAGCATAGAAATGCGGAAATTCTTTACTGCGGTGACCGCCGCGGCCTTGTGTATGGGGGTAGCCACAGCGGTACATGCGAAAACACTGAAAATGGCATATGATGCGGATCCGGTATCGCTTGATCCACATGAGCAACTTTCCGGCGGCACTCTTCAGCTGTCTCATATGGTGTTTGACCCTCTGGTTCGCTGGACAAAGGATCTTGGCTTTGAAGGGCGTCTTGCTGAAAGCTGGGAGCGTGTGGATGATAAAACCATGCGTTTCAAACTACGTCAGGACGTTAAATTCCATTCTGGGAATGATATGACGTCACTGGATCTGGTCTGGACGTTTGATCGCCTGAAGAAGAGCCCTGATTTTAAAGGTCTTTTTGCCCCGTTTGAGGCCATGAGGGTTGTTGATCCACACACGGTTGATTTGGTAACAGCTGAGCCTTATCCGCTGGTTCTTCATCAATCCACCTACATTTTTGCAATGGACAGCCAGTTTTACACCGGTTTTGACAAGAACGGGAAATCCAAGGCCGCGATCGTCAAGCATGGTGATGCCTTTGCCTCTACCAATGTTTCCGGTACTGGTCCTTTTATGGTCACTCAGCGTGAGCAGGGCGTCAAAGTAACATTTAAGCGCTTTGACGGTTATTGGGACAAGAAATCTCCAGGCAATGTCAGTGAAATCGTGATGACACCGATCAAGGAAGGGCCAACCCGTGTTGCAGCGCTTCTCTCAGGCGATGTGGATTTTATTGCACCGGTTCCGCCAACCGATCTTGCCCGGATCGAAAAAAATGAAAAGACCGAACTGGTGACGATGGGGGGAACTCGTATTATTACCTTCCAGTTGAACCAGAACCGCGTTGAGCATTTCAAGGACCAGCGTGTTCGTCAGGCGATCGTTCATGCGATTAACAACAAAGGTATCGTGAAGAAAATCATGAAAGGCTTTGCTACGGTTGCCGGTCAGCAAGGCCCTAAAGGCTATGCAGGATTTTCTGAGACACTTCAACCTCGCTATGACCTTGCCAAAGCAAAGGAACTGATGAAGGAAGCGGGTCTGGAAAAGGGTTTTTCAGTCACCATGATGGCACCCAACAACCGCTATGTGAATGATGCAAAAATTGCGGAAGCTGTTGCGAGTATGCTGTCGAAGATCAATATCAAAGTCGATTTGAAAACCATGCCAAAGGCTCAATACTGGCCGGAATTTGACAAACGTTCTGCTGACATGATGATGATCGGATGGCATTCCGATACAGAAGACTCTGCGAATTTTTCGGAATTTCTGACCATGACACCAAGTACTGAAACGGGTTATGGCCAGTATAACAGCGGAAACTATTCCAATGCGAAAGTGGATGAGCTTGTGATTAAAAGCCAGAGCATGACCAACCCTGTCGAGCGTGCAAAGGTTCTTCAGGAAGTTGAGCAGGTTCTCTATGATGATGCTGCTTTCGTGCCGCTTCACTGGCAGAACCTGGCCTGGGCAGCAAGAAAAGGGGTCAAAATAGAGCCCGTCGTTAATGTGATGAATTTCCCGTATCTGGGTGACCTCGTCATCGAATAGGAAACGACAATCAGAGGGCTGGCATTGAAAATGCCAGCCTGATTTTTATCAGGGACATATGTCGTGGACTATTTTTATTTTGCGGTCCGGCGCCTGTTGCAGGCGCTGTTGGTGATGTTTGTAATTAGTCTTATCGGGTTTTCAATTCAGGATAATCTGGGAGATCCGCTAAGAGAGTTGGTTGGACAATCTGTGTCGGAAGCGCAGCGTCAGGAACTGCGGGACCGAATGGGATTGAATGATCCGTTTCTGGTTCAGTATGGACGCTTTTTAGCCAAGGCAGTGCAGGGTGATCTAGGGCAGTCCTATTTTTTCAAGAAACCGGCGCTCGAAGTAATTGCGGCGAAATTTCCTGCAACACTTGAGTTGGTGATTGGCGCAACGCTTATCATTATTACCTTTGCGGTTCCCCTTGGGGTCTTCTGTGCGATACGGCCCAAAAGCTGGTTTTCAAAATTTGTAATGGGGTTCAGCATCGTCGGTATTTCAGTGCCGGTTTTCCTGACCGCCATTTTCTCTATTTACCTGTTTTCTGTTGAACTGGGCTGGATGCCCTCCTTCGGACGTGGTGAAACCCGCAATATTCTGGGCTGGCAATCCGGTTTTTTCACAGTTGACGGTCTTGTTCACCTTATTCTGCCAAGCATTTCCCTGGCGTCGATCATGATGCCACTTTTCATTCGTCTGATCCGGTCAGAGATGATGGAGATTCTGCAGATGGATTATATCCGTTTTGCCTGGGCAAAAGGGCTATATTCGAAACGGGTCTGGTTCTTGCACGCCTTCAAAAATACACTTCTTCCCGTCATTACAGTAGGCGGTGTGCAGGTGGGAACGATGCTGGCCTATACAATTTTAACAGAAAGTGTCTTTCAGTGGCCGGGCATGGGTTTTCTATTTCTCGAAGCCGTCAATCGTGTCGATACACCATTGATCATCGCTTATATCATCGTTGTCGGTCTGATTTTTGTCGTTACCAATACAGTCGTTGACCTGGTCTATACCTGGGTCAATCCCACCGTGAAGCTTGTGGGGCAGAAATCATGAGTGCGTTCACAACTTTTTTTCAGTCGGATTTTGTCTTCCGGTTTAAACGGGACAAGGTGGCAGTTATCAGCTTGATCGTTGTCGTGGTTCTGGTGTTGTCAGCGTTATTCGCGCCCCTGATTGCGCCGACAAATCCTTATGATCTGACGACGATTGATATAATGGATAGCGAGATACCGCCGATCTGGACAGAAGAAGGGGAAGATCGTTTCCTGCTTGGGACAGATCCACAAGGGCGGGACATGCTGAGCACTATTCTTTATGGCATGCGTATTTCGCTGACCATCGGGTTCTTTGCCGTTCTGCTCCAGGCTTTCCTGGGGGTGAGTATTGGTTTGCTGTCCGGTTACATTGGTGGTCGCGTGGATGCTTTTTTCATGCGCCTTGCGGATATTCAGCTTTCCCTGTCTACCCTGATGGTGGCTATCATTGCCCTTGCTGTTTTTCAAGCCGGGTTCGGGGCTGAACTTTATAGCGACCTTGCCATTATCATGCTGGTACTTGTGATCGGTATTGCCGAATGGCCTCAATATGCCAGAACAGTCAGAGCCTCCGTACTTGCGGAAAAACACAAGGAATATGTGGATGCAGCCCGTGTTATCGGAATGAGCAGGCGGCGGATCATGGTGCGTCATATTCTTCCAAACACCTTGTCGCCTATTCTTGTGATTTCAACCATTCAGGTTGCCAACGCCATAATTTCAGAGGCCGCACTTTCCTTTTTGGGATTAGGAATGCCGGTAAATAAACCGTCACTCGGATCTCTTATTTCAAGCGGATTTGAATTTATTTTCAGTGGTTCCTGGTGGATCACCGTTATTCCCAGCATTGTTCTAGTGGCGCTAATCCTCAGTATCAATTTGCTGGGGGACTGGTTGCGCGATGTTTTAAACCCCAAATTATACAAGGATTAACAATGGCATTATTGGAAGTGAAAGGTCTGGAAGTGGAATTTCCGCTGGGGCGGAAGACCCTTCAGGCACTCCATGGTGTGGATTTTAGTCTTGATCGGGGGGAGAGGCTTGGAATTGTTGGCGAAAGTGGTGCCGGTAAGTCCGTTGCCGCATTTTCAATTCTCAATCTGATCAGTCGGCCTGGGCGTATTTCAGAAGGTGAGGTTCTTTTTGACGGAACTGATCTTACCAGGCTGGATGATGCAGCAATGCGTGAAATAAGGGGAAACAAGATCAGCATGATCTTTCAGGATCCCATGATGACACTTAATCCTGTTCTCACTATCGGGACGCAGATGATTGAATGCCTTCAGGCCCACCGGGAAATTTCAAAGGAGGACGCGCGGAAAATCTCGATAGATAAACTGAAAGAAGTGATGATCCCCTCTGCTGAAAACCGTATGGAGAGTTATCCTCACGAACTTTCCGGTGGTATGCGGCAAAGGGTTGTCATTGCCATCGCGCTGCTTACTGATCCTTCAATCATTATCGCGGATGAACCAACGACGGCGCTGGATGTCACAATTCAGGCTGAGATCATGGTTTTGATGCTTGCGCTTTGTAAAAACAATAATGTGGGGCTCATATTGATCACCCATGATCTGGCTGTTGTCAGTCAGGTAACAGAAAGAATTATGGTGATGTATGCGGGAAGGGTTGTTGAACAGGGCCCAACCCGGGAGGTTATTCAAAATCCCGGGCATCCCTATACACGCGGCCTTATCAAGGCACTACCCCAGGAAAATATACCGGGTGCACGGCTTAACCAGATCCCGGGATCAATGCCGTCCCTTGACGCAATACCGGCAGGATGTGCGTTTAATCCACGATGTGAATTTGTGGATCTGGAATGTCATAATGCCATTCCTCCCCTTTGCGGTGAAGGTGAACAGAAAATAGCCTGTATCCACAGGGATAGAATTCCCCGCTTTAATTTAAGTGAGAAGGGGATTTAACCATGACAGGAACCTTTCCCTTAGTGGATATAAAGAATGTTGAAAAGCGCTTTGGAGGCAGTGGTGGTTTTCTATCGACCAGGCAGCCAATAGTAAGTGCATTGAATAACGTTACTCTTTCCGTGCAAAAAGGGAATGCCTTTTGCCTCGTGGGAGAAAGCGGTTGCGGGAAATCCACTCTCGCCCGGACCGTGATGGGGCTTCATCCGCCGAGCAGAGGGGAAATTCATTATGACGGTAAGCGGATTGACGACCTGTCACAACGGGATCGTCAGGTTTATACCCGAAAAATGCAGATGATTTTCCAGAACCCGTACGCCTCTCTTAACCCTCGGATGACAGTTCGTCAGACGCTGGAAGAACCCTTGAAAATTCACCGGCCGGGGATGAGCAAGCTGGAAGTCAGGGATAAGGTTGAAGAAGTGATGCGATCTGTCGGAAATGATCCTGCATGGGGAGACCGCTATCCTCATGAATTCTCCGGTGGACAACGTCAGCGGATCAGCATCGCGCGTGCGCTTATGCTTGATCCTGAATTTATTGTCGCAGATGAGCCCATTTCCGCCCTTGACGTTTCCATTCAGGCACAGGTCCTGAACGTGATGATGGATGCGCAGGAGGATCGAGATCTCACTTACCTGTTTATCACCCACGATCTTTCTGTGGTGGAGCATTTTGGAAGTCATGTTGCCGTGATGTATTTGGGAACAGTATGTGAGTTGTCGGAAACAAAATCTTTGTTTGCCGCGCCAAGGCACCCGTACACGCGAGCATTACTGAGCGCCATACCAAAAATGGATGCAAAAGGTGTGGATCATCTGAAAATGACCGGTGAGGTTCCAACTGCGATGGATTTGCCAACGGGCTGTGTTTTTCATCCGCGCTGCCCGGTTGCCAGGGAAAGATGCAAGCGGGAGGTTCCAGAATTAAAGGAAAATGGCGATACAAAAACGGCGTGTTTCGCTGTGGAAGAAGCTTGGATTTAGAAATAGTGTTTTAGATCGCCTCTTTTCCTAGTAGTCTTCTTTCCCATAAAAAGAACAATAAAGGAAATTGATATGGCGAGATGGAACAATCGGCCTGAAGGATCTAACTGGGGGGATTTCGGCGCCGATGACCAAAATGGTCGCCTCAACCTCATTACAGCAGAAAAAATCAGGCAAGCAGCGGGAGAAATTCAAACGGGGGAGCGATTTTGTTTGAGCCTTCCGCTTGATTTACCTGGTGGAAATCTTCTGAATGCCGGTCGGTTCCCACCACAAATTCAACCCACATCACGAGGCGGTAAACCCAATTCGAATTACAGACTATCTGCTGATTTTCCGGATTTTACCGATGTGATCAGCGATGATGCCGTTTTAATCCATATGCAATATTCATCTCAATGGGATGGATTGTCTCACGTCGGGCATGAGTTTGATGCTGACGGAGACGGGGTTGCAGAAGCACTCTATTACAATGGTTTTAAGGCAGGAGAAGATATTCGCGGACCGGAAGATGACGGTGGCATGCATGCGCATGCCCTCGGCATTGAAAAAATGGCGGAAAAAGGAGTGCAGGGCCGTGGAGTCATGATTGATCTTGAACGCCGATTTGGACAGGAACCTGTCTCTGTTGGATATGATGATCTGATGCGCATACTAGAGGAAGATGACGTCATCGTCGAAGAAGGTGATATGGTTTGTCTACATACCGGTTTTGCACAAGTTATTGTTGATATGGGCGGTAAACCAGACAAAAATCG
>JAKSCD010000431.1 GCA_022360775.1 Sneathiellales bacterium
GGGGGATGCACCGAAGAAGATCCTGTGTCTGGCGAACAAGCCCTTGACGACCAATCGGCGTTTTTATCGTCATACCCGAACACTTGCGAGTTGGGGACATGACATCACCGTCATGGCTCTCGCTCTGCCAGATCCAGAATTCCAGATCAAAAATGTGACATATCGGGCTTCTGAAGAGCTTTATGACTGGCTACGTTCAGAGGATCTGAATAAGAAACAAAAAATTCAAAATGAGCGTGTTCAAAACGGGCTTCCTCTGCTGGATGTCAATGTTAATTCAGTTCACAATCTGCAAGTATTTCCAAAAATATTTTTACTGGATGCGGCTCTCAGACGCCTTTTGCCGCAACCTTTATTCTCAATTCTGGATCGCTGTTATAAGTTGCTGCAAAAAAAGAAAATGAAGGGCGGAATTTAATGCCTTTGAAGCGGCCTACCATTTCAAGTAAACTCTGCCTCATTGAAAGAAGCTAGATCGAAAAAAGATGAGTATAGACATATATCAAACTGACTGGAGTAAGGTCAAAGGGAGGGGCGGACTTTTAAGTCAATGGTTTGCTTATCTAATTTTAGCTTTGGGCGTATTTTTATCAGTTTCGACAGCCTTCGTTGATCTTCAGATTGAGGATCTTTTTTCTGTTGCTTCGATTGTAAATCTCTACGCATTAGAAAACTCCCTGATTTTCAATAAAACCATCTGGGCCTTTGGCCTGGTTTTCTTGCTTGTTCTCGCAGCCTTTGCGGCTTTTTTTGGTACTATTGTTCCGGCATTCGTGCTGTCTTGCCTGGCTTTACTACTAATTAAACTGGGGGCGATGATACCATTGACCCAGAAACTCCTGAGCAGCCCGTTTTACGTCTTTATTTTTGCCAGTATTCTAAGCTTTCTTGCCGCTTCGATCGTACGAAAGAAATACTATACGACCAAAAAGCAATTCTTCACTGATAGCGATCAGGATTTGGTCAATTATAGAGACATTCCGGTTATCGGCAGATCAAATCAGGTTGGAAATGGTGGTCATCCTCGCTCTGAGCAGGAGAGTCTGGAACATATCCAAAAAAGCCTGCATGAATTTGCCCGAGCTGCAAATTTTAATCTTGCTAAATTTCAACGGTGGCGTGTTACCAACCATCTGTTTCCTGATGATGAAATAGCACAAATCAATCTCGCCAGGGTTCTCATGGAAATGCAGAATTATGAATCGGCCCTTGATCTCTATTATCCGCTGTTTCATAAATACCCGGAACGTAGCTCCTATTGGAAAGCTGTTGTTATGTGCCTTATACATCTTGGCAGGTTTGGTGAAGCGCAAAGGATGATTGAAAAAGCAAAGCAGGACGTTGTGAAACAAAAAGACATGGATATAGTGAAAGCGTCCCTGGTAGCAAAGTCTAATAAGAAACCAGCAGAAGAGTGATGATGTCTCAATGATAAAAACAAATCGGATACTTGCTTACGCTGTAATTTCTATATTATCGCTTTCCGGGTGCGCTTCATCTGTTCCGTCTTCAAGCAGTTCCGGACAGGAAAAACAAACGGTATCAGGTGGAGATTACGGGATTTCCAGTGAAAAAAGCAGCCTTCTCACGAAAATCGCATCTTCGGCAGTGAATGAGACTGTTTTTGCAAATGATGCCGCATTTGGCGGGTCCGTCAGTGCCACAGTCTTGCGGATCTATACCTCAGGAAATCTTCAGGAATGCCGGATGTTTGCCGTTAAAAGCGCGACAATAAATCTGTCAAATCAGACTTTTTACAGCTGTAAAACAGGTGGTCAATGGGAGTTGATTGGCCGTGAATACAGAAATTAACACATTGGAATTAATGGCATGTTCAAGCGGGCGCTGATTAAACTCTGTTCTACTGCAACTGTTTTACTTCTGGCCGTTTCTTTTGCAGCGTCCCAGCAGTTAAGCGGCAGCGGTGTAACTAATCAAATTCTGGAGAATTCAGGGCTTCAAAATAGTTCAGGCCTCCAGCCGGTGGCCCCGGTTGCAAATGAAGGGGGACTGACTGAAGAAACCCCACCTTCTGAAATCACAGTACCGCAGGTGGAAGAGGAAGAGCCGGAGCCGGAAGTGTTCGGCGCATCACTTTTTAAAGGGCAAGCTGTTGTTGCACGGGTAACGCCAGATAATTCGGAATACAAAATTTCTACAGGTGACAAGATTTCTGTTCAGATGTGGGGCGCAAAAAGCCTGATCATGGAAATGGAAGTTGATTCCCAGGGGAATATTTTCATTCCGGATGTGGGACCGGTTTATCTTAAAGGAGTTCCTAAAAATCTTCTGAATGAGGTTTTGACGAATGCCATTCGCAAGGTATTTGTGGATAACGTTAAGATCTATGCAAACCTGCTTAATAGCCAACCGATCGGTATATTTGTCTCAGGTGCAGTTTTGCGTCCGGGCCGTTATGCAGGGGATCGTACAGATACGGCTATATATTATTTGCAACAAGCTGGCGGTATAGATCTTGAGAGGGGCTCCTTTCGCAATGTGTCGATAATGAGAAATAATCAAAAGGTCACTCAAATGGACCTTTACGAATTTCTCTATTCCGGCGAGCTTGAAAATTTCCAGTTTGAAAATAATGATGTTCTTGTTGTTTCAGAGCGACTGCCTGTTATCACAACAAAAGGTAAAATCAGGAACTCATATATTTTCGAATTGGGAGCGACACCAGGGACGGGAGATTATATTCGCCGTATAGCCCGGCCGGATCCGGATGTGACCCATGTGATCATCAATGGCGCTGTCGGCGGAGATGTTTATTCTGATTATGTACCTATTAATGCGTTTAACAGCCGCACAGTAAATCCAGGTGATACAATCGAATTCATATCTGATGCGATCGGCAAGAATATTCTTGTCAAGGTTGAGGGGGTGAGTAACGGTCCTTCCCACGTTGTTTTGCCACGCTGGTCCACGGTTTATGAAGCATTAGCGAGAATTGAAGTCGATCCGGACCAGGCCTTGCCTGATGACGTTTATCTGAAACGGGAAAGTATCGCAGAAAAGCAATTGCTGGCATTGCAGCAGTCTTTAAGCCGACTCCATCGATCGGTTTTAACAGCAAAGGTAACCTCGGAATCTGAAGGTGATATACGGGTTCAGGAAGCCGCATTTGTCGAGAAATTTATCGAAAAGGCACAAGTTCTGAAACCTGAAGGACGTGTCGTGCTCGCGTCCAAGACATCACATTCGAAGACAACGCTGGAAGATGGTGACACCATTGTTATTCCAAGCCGAACCAATACCGTGATGATTGTAGGTGAAGTGGAAATCCCGCAAGCCATTCTGTTTGAGAAGACATATTCAATTGACGATTATATTCAAAGTGCAGGCGGTTTTTCCGAACGGGCAAACACAAGCGAATTCCTCATTTTGCGTCAAAATGGTCAATTGTTACGAGGCAGTTCTTTATCTGTAGAAGCTGGTGACCAGATTATGGTTCTACCGGATAGCGATACGCGAACTTTCCTCGTGATGAAAGATGTAATTGACGTTTTGTATAAGGTTGCGCTGGCAACTGGTGTTGTTATCAACATCTTTGATGATGATTAAACGACCACCTTTAAGGCGTTCTCCCTCCCTCCTTTTATAAGCAGGCGTATTTTAATGACTATTCCGTTTATTGACCTCAAAACACAGCAGGCAAGAATTCGTTCTGAGGTGGAAAAGGGTTTCGCCAAAGTTCTGGATCATGGCATTTACATCATGGGCCCGGAAGTTGCTGAACTGGAAGAACAGTTGCAGAATTATTGCGGCGTGAAACATGCCATATCCTGTTCCAGTGGAACAGATGCTCTGGTCCTGCCTTTAATGGCCCTTGAAATTGGAAGGGGGGACGCTGTTTTTGTTCCGTCTTTTACCTTTACAGCTTCCGCTGAAGCGATTGCATTAGTTGGGGCAACGCCAGTTTTTGTCGATGTAGATCCTGTTTCATTTAATATTGATCTTCAAAGCCTCAAAGCGGCGATTGAAAAGGTAAAAAAAGAAAAAGTACTGACAGCTAGGGCTATAATGCCTGTTGATCTCTTTGGACTGCCAGCATCTTATGAAGAACTCAACCAGCTCGCTGATGAACAGGGACTGCTTGTTTTGTCTGATGCAGCTCAGTCTTTTAGCGCGGAAGACGCCGATCAGAAGGTTGGTGGTTTAACCCACGTAACAGCGACAAGTTTTTTTCCGGCAAAGCCGCTGGGTTGCTATGGAGATGGCGGGGCCGTCTTTACAAATGATGATTTGCTGGCTGAAAAGATAAAATCAGTACGTGTGCATGGTCGGGGCACGAGTAAATATGACAATATCCGTATTGGGATGAATGCGCGGCTGGATACCATGCAGGCCGTTGTCCTGATCGAAAAGCTGAAAATTCTGGAAGATGAACTGCAAAAGCGGCAGCAAGTTGCAAATAATTATGCGCAGCTTTTGGGGAATATGGTTATAGCCCCAAAAGTAGCAATCGGGAAAAAATCTGCCTGGGCGCAATATACCATCTCTAGCCCGAAACGCGATAAGATCGCCCAGGTGCTTAAGGAAAAAAACATTCCCGCACAAATCTATTATGAAAAACCGATCCACAAGCAAACCGCTTATAAAGACGGGCTTGTGTCACCGTCGGGTCTGGCTGTGACAGAAGAGCTCAGCAAAACTCTCATAAGTTTGCCGATGCATCCCTATCTTGAAGAGGATGTTCAGCAACAGATCGCTGAGGCTGTGAAGTCAGCGGTTTTATGAAGAAAGGCCGGTTTTAAGTTTTTTGCGCCTATAGGCATTATAAAGTCCGATCGCGATTTGGCGGAAAGGTTCAAAAAGACTGAAATGCCACCGTTTGGCATCAATGGCAGTATAATGCTCTGTACTGGACAGGGTATGTAACCCATGAGGGTAGGGCCAGTTTTCTTGCGGCTTCAGCAGTCCGATCTCTACTTCTTTAAAGCTGGACGCTGAAAGCTCGGTAATTTTATTCAGGGTTAAAGCGCCCCCATAAGTTTGTGAGCAATCCTGTGCAGGACGGATCAAAGACCCATCGGGCTGCCTGAAAATCTGGCCGGCAGGCCGTGAAGATCTGATATCACATTTCACTGGATTGTTTTTATGTGCTTGCCAATGACCCGACCCCGGCTTTGAATAAAATAGAAAAAGATCTTTGTTGGGCGATTTCCCGTGGCAAGTGGCAAAGAGCCAATTCATTCCATTCTGTTCAATCGGCGTAGGGTCAATCAACGCAAGACCCAGGATATCAAGGCTTTCCATTTCCTGTATTTGGCTCAGGTCGTCTGACAAGCGATAGCGCTGAATGGCGTTTGTTTCAAAAGACTCGGTCCAGATTTCGGTACAGTCTTCGGAATGATCCGCCATCATCGGATAGGAAAGGTGAAAGAGATGACGCTCAATACATTTCCAGCTCAGGTCATTTTCCAGACGCTCTGGAAGCTCAGTGAAAACAAGGCTGCCTCGCCCTTTGAGATAATTCATTTTTTCAGCGATCAGCAAAGTGATTTTTTTGCCGTTTCTTGTCCTTTGTACCAGAAGAGGGTCAGCCAGAAAGGAATAGGAGGAGCCGGTTTCAATCCAGAAAGGCTCCTGTGCCGGTTTATCCAGAACCGTGTGAACAGGATTGGCATATAAACCAATTGCCCACATTTCCCGGTGGAAAAGTCGCCAAATGGATGTGCGCCAGGTCGAACGAGACATTTCGGAGCTCAGCTTTTCAGAAATTTTTCCCAGGACAGGGCCGTGTTCAATTCCGTTAGGTGATCCGGTAGAGGTTTAAAATGCGCGGGATTTCCCATAGCAAGCGTATTAGGTGGGACATCTTTCGTGACAACGGCACCAGCGGCGACAAAAGAACCCTTACCAACTGTGATACCAGGGCAAAGCGTGACCCCTCCGCCAAGTGTAACTCCCTCTTCAATCGTCGGACCTTCTGGCTTGTAGCTCTCTCTCAGCTTCAGAGGATACATATCGTTGGTCATGACAACATTGGGTCCGATAAAGACCCTGCTGCCGATCGTAACATGTGTCGGAATAAAGCAATTGGCCTCAATCTTTACGAAATCCCCGATTGTGACATTTCCTTCTATGACCGAATTGGTGCCAACAACAACATGATTGCCGATAATTGTGTTGTTGCGGATCATGATGTTATGTCCGGACTGGAAATATTCCCCCAAAACAACATCGGCATAAATTTTTGATCCGCTTCTGAGAATGCTATTACGGCCTATTTTTACAGGTTTCTTTTGCGCGTCTAATCCAATATCGAGCTCACAACCATCCTGAACAGTTGTATTTGTACTTTGTGGTGAATTTTCTGCCATTTTTATCCTGATTTTGACCGTTGGTGTTTTTCTCAAATGCGAAACAGTGATAAGAAGGACTGTAGGTTGGTTTTACAGGTTAGCCAACTTTTTTGGCGTCAAAAAATCGATTTAGTTTCCGCGAAAGCTCATCCGAATGAATGACTTGAAAGTTCTAGATATCGTAAATTCCATCCGCATGGATAGCCGGATTTTTGATGATATCGCGGACTGGTTTGATCGGTACGCTGATCACGACTGGCGGGTTGTGGAAACACTTAAACAACAGGAAAATGCTGATATCTATCTGTTTAACCGGCCGAATTTTGAAAAAAAACTTCCTGAGAATTCTGTTGCGGTCGTACATCATGATTTTGAAGATAAAATCACATGGCTGGATTTCAGCCGCTTTGAAAGAGCCTATCGCCAGGCGAAAGCCATCGTCTGTTTGAATAGTAATCAAAAAAAGCACCTTGAAGAAAAAGGTTTTGACAACTGTATCGTTATTCCTCATGGCTGCGCCCCTGAATTTAAAAGAAAATCCTTCACCACCAACAGGGAAACCAAGCTGACCATTGGCTTTCTTTCAAAAAGATATGAACGCCTCGTCAAGGGGGAGCCCTATCTTTACCAGTTACTGGAAGTGCTGGATCCGGATCGCATTGAGTTTGTCTTTGTTGGTCAGGGGCGCCTGACCGAGGCACGCTATGCCTCACAGAAGGGTTTTTCTGTTCGTTGTTGGGAAAATCTACCCTATCGATTATTTCCGGAACTATATGGGTTACTTGATCTTTTGCTCATAACCAGTCAGGCGGAAGGGGGACCGGCCAGCTTGCCCGAAGCCATCGCAACACAAACTCCGGTAGTCGGATTTGAAGTCGGGATGATTTCTGATTGGGTAATAGATCAGAAAACAGGTTTGTTTTTGTCAGGTGACATAAAAAACGATGCGGAAGCCCTCATGGGGCTCGCTGCCAACAAGAAAGAGCAGTTGCTTGAAATGCAAAAGAATATGCAAGATGTTTCGAAATCAATTCCTGAATGGAAGGATGTTATTGGCGAGTATTTTATGCTTTTTGAGCGTTTGATGACAGGTGAGGGCCCGTTCTCAAACATGCCAAGCAAGTCTCCGCAGGTCTGAAGGCACGGAAAAGGGCAATTTCTTGTGCATATTTTAATTACAGACGGCTGGCATTTTCACCGGCGTGGTTTCGCTAGCCTGATGCGCTATCTGAAATCTGGAAAAAGCAAAGTAACTTACCATAAAGCCTCTAAGAAATGGCTATCAGCGCATGGTCGATATCAGGATAGGGAAGATGATTTGCTCCCTTATCTGGAAATCCTTGAGGGATGCTCTGCTACCGAGTTGATGAGATTTTCCTATAAAGAAGTTTCTGTCTATGAAAGCTGCCGATCTGAATTAATGAGCTTGTTGCTCGCAGATGATAAATGGCAACGGCAGCCTCTTCCTGAAACCGATGAAACACTCTTCATGAAAATTCTCTCTGAAAATCGGAAAGCGCTGTTGTTGAATATGGCCGCTGCGATGGAATGGGTTGATTACTGGGAGCATAAACTGGCGACGTTGGATATTTCTCATATCGTCATGTTTTCCGGCAGTTATATTTATACCAGAACCTTAATGATGCTTGCAGAAAGAAGAAACATTCGCAATTTCGTTGCGGAACATTTTTTTACGGGGAATGAGTTTTATCTTGAAGAAAGATATGCGCCAATTGCCAATAACTCGCTGCTTAAAATCAACTCTTACGAAGAACGGGAAGACCGGGTTGCAGACCATGCCCGCCTTCTTTCCTACGCCTGGTCATGCCTGAAATCAAAAAATAACAGAAATGTAAAAGCAATTGCTGAACGGGGGATGCCCACAACATTTGATAATCCGGCACCGGAAATACTACTTGTAACACAGGTTATGAACGATTTTTCCCTAATTGAAACAAGACGCACCGGTATTGCGTCCTGGCCGGTATATCGATCTGTGATTGATCACGTTATGGCGCAGACGCCGTTTAACCTGACGATCAAGACCCATCCCTGGGAACGTAAGAGAACCAATATCATGGCTGCAAAAACCAGGGCCGAGTTGGAAAGTTATGTAAATAGCTTGCCACCCGCTACAAGAGCACGCATTCGTCTCTTTGAAAAAGAGTCTCTTGATGCGCTGTTAAAGAAAGCAGACTGGGTGATTACGCTCTCGTCACAAGCCGGCCTCGATGCGGTGATGAAAGGGATAAAGCCCATTGTTCTTGGAGATCCTTTTTATGGACATAAAGGATTTACCTTTGACCTCAGGAGTGAAGAAAGCCTCGTTGGCATCCTATTGGATAAGACTCAATCCCCTATTTTGACCCTGGAGGAATTTTCTAAGTTTGAGGATTTTGTCATTCAGGCCTTTTGCTCTCATCTTTATTCGGTTAAAACCTCGAGTAATGAAGAGTTTGAAACTCTTTTTTCAAAGTCAGGCAAGAAAGGTAAAATTTTTAAACGCTGCCTGGATCATGCCGAGACCTCATCTTCCGGTAAATTTTCTGCTTTCTTGAAAGAGTATCTCCGAACATATGGCTGGAAAGTAGGCTCAGTATTTCTGTGGGATCTTAAACAGAGAGTGAAATCTCGATTTAAGTAATTATTTTAGAGTTTTTCGAATTTTTTAATTCACTCATAGGTAGTTTTTTCGCTATTAAGAACATGGTAAAACGCAGTCGGGATACAGAATGAAAATTGCACTTATTGGATGCGGAAAACAGGCAGAGAAGCACATTTCCGGATTACGAGCAGCGGGCGTGGATAACATCGTTGTTGCAGATAGCAATATGGACGCAGCCATTTCCTTAAGCGAGGCCCAACAACTCACAATAGCGACTGTAGAGGACGCTATTACCGATCCAGACGTTGCCGCTGTTGATATTTGCACGCCTACCAGTTCCCATGTGGACCTGGTGAAATTCGCTATTGAAAATGGCAAGGACTGGATTTGCGAAAAACCCCTGTCCAATACCTTGCAAGAAGCCAAAGAGCTGGAAACGCTCACAACAGAAAAAAACCTGATTGGTATGGTCGGGTTTATTTATCGCTTCGCTCCGGCTTTTGAAGAAGCAAGCAGAATTTTTAAAGGAAGCGGAAATTCGGCTGTTCTTGGAAATGTGAATAGCGTTTCCTTTCGAATAGGCGGTCGAGGCGGTCATCGTCTATGGAAACATATGAAGGATGAGCGTGGAGGGGCAATTAATGAAATGCTCGTGCATATGCTTGATTTGGCAATCTGGTATTTCGGTGAAGTTAAATCTGTTGAAATTCAGGAACTTGATCTTCGCAGGCCGGTTCGGAATGTCGAAGGTCTTCGGCGGGAAGTTGATGCTGAAGATTATGTCGCTGTAAAAGTATTGACGGAAAGTGGCGTCACCGTAAATCTTCAGGCCGATCTCATCACGCCCGCATTTACACAATTTATGGAAGTCCAGGGCGATAACGGATCCTTTTTTGGATCAATTCAGAAAGAGTTTCCAAACTATGTCTTTCTTATCTCTCCTTCCGGAGGATACAAGCCCGGCTATAATCAAATCGAATTTGTAACGACTAAATTATTTGACGTGCAGATGAGGGCATTTGTAAGAGCAATCCGCTCAAGAAATGCTCCGTGCAGAAGTACAGTTGCTGATTCAGTCCGGGTCATGGAAGCAATGCAACTTATTAAAGACGCTTGTACAGCAAAATAGGCAATTAAAGATCATGTTGAAAAAAGATATCTTGGATAGTTTTAAAGGGAAAAGAGTTGCTGTTACTGGCGGCGCAGGAACAGTTGGTGGGGAGATTGTCAAGCTTCTATCTTCAGCGGATCTGTCAGAAATCAGAATTCTGGATAATAATGAAACGGCTCTGTATGACGCAGAACTAGACTATTCAGATATACCGCATATCCGGACATTTCTGTGCGATATCTCTCATGAATCCGTGTTGCGCGAGCTGTTTAAAAACATGGATTATGTTATCCATTCTGCGGCGCTGAAACATGTCCCCTTTTGTGAAGTCATGCCTGCTGAAGCCATTAATACGAATATTCTGGGCGTTCAAAGTGTGATTAATGCAGCACGAACAGCGAATGTCGAAAAAGTGATGTTCACAAGTTCCGACAAAGCCGTTAATCCGACAAATGTTATGGGAACGAGCAAGTTGATGGGGGAGCGGCTTATGACTGCTGCCAATGCTCTTTCTGTAAATGGCTCGCAGACAGTATTTGCATCAACGCGATTTGGCAATGTTGCCGGTTCTGCCGGATCAGTTGTGCCGACCTTTAGCAAACAGATTGCCAATGGGGGCCCGATAACCCTGACAGACCGGGAAATGAGCCGGTATATCATGAGTCTGGAGGAATCAGCTTTACTGGTTCTGGAAGCTCTTACCCTGGTCAAGGGAGGAGAGGTTTTCGTTACCAAGATGCCTGTCGTGAATATTGCTGATTTAACCGAAGTTATGGTTGAAACCCTGGCACCGCTTTTTGATCAGAGCGCAGAAGATATTGAAATAAAGATCATCGGATCCCGGCCTGGCGAAAAAATGTTTGAAGAGCTGATTACGGATGAGGAAATTCGCAGAACAATTGAACTGGAGGATCTGCTAGTTGTAACGCCAGCGGCACGGAATATCTATTCGTCCATTGAATATGTCTATGACGGGCGGGAACCACGTCCGGTCGACAGGGTCTTTAATTCCTCCAAAGAGCCCTTGATGAATAAGGATGAAATTCGTGAGTTTTTGCTATTGCCCAATGTATTGAGAGAAGAATTGCGGAAAAAATTGCTTTAAGTAAACGCTGTTGGTTCAAAATCTGTTGGATATCCATAGGATTTCTGCAAATCCGCAGGGCAAAGAGTTCCGTAAGGGGCTTCAAAAGTAAATTTTGAAGTAAAAATGTGATTTACCTCTTCTTTGCTGAGCTCGTCGCGAAAGCGGTTAATGGATTTGTTGGAAACCTTTTGGTTAGGACTGTTTTTCCATCCTTCTTGTTTCTTAATCTCGATTTTGACCGATGTATCTCGCTGGGCATGGAATGGAAAATCCAGTGAGATGGCGCTCAATGCATCAGCAACAGTTTTTCGAGGGTTTAAAACGAGTTCCTCATATCGGATCCTGACATAATTTGAAGAATTTTCTATTTGGTTTGCAGAATTGTTCAGCAAGCACCATTGCTGGGCTGTAAAATCATCCATTTCAGTGGAGGTAAATTCTTCAAACTGTCTACTGATAGATCGCCGCTGCCGCATCGATGCCAGTACATCTCTCAAGTCTCGCACAATATGGATACATTTTAGATCAGGAATAGCCTTCGAAGCCTCAGGTAAGCCAATAGAAGACATGGGCGCGTGATCCACGATTATTGCGTCTTGAGGCCACCCTTTTGTCTGAGAGAGATTCTCTTTTAGCCTTTGCAAAAACTCCTGAAAAGAAGTGGTTTTTTCCATAAGACGACGCTTGTCTAACTCCTTCTCACATCCGTAAAATCGTCTATTGGATATAAGCCGGTTATTAACAAGTTTCATATGGTTTTTGGTTGGATGTATAAAAGGAATAGAAAACTCGGATCTGTTTCGTAATCCTTGCTCCAGTGTCTGATGATAGGTATCGGGAGAAACCAGAGAGGGTTGAGATAAAATCTGAAGCTCAGGGCCTGCGCATATGGGGGGATAGTGACACAGCAATCTTGCCAATAAATGACTGCCACTACTGCTGCCGGAAGCAATAACGAGAAGAGAGGGTGAGGACATTACTTGCAGTTTTCCTTCAAATCCGAGCCTGCAGCCCTGTTGAATGTTTCTACAAAATTCTGCTTTTGAGCAGGCCACCCATACTTCTTCGACGCTTTCACCGCATTCTCTTTCAATTCAGTGTCTGCTGCATTCATCCTTAAAATTTCGTCTATTGCACGGGCGATATCCCGAGGGTCTCGCTCATCAAATACGATACCTATTTTCTCCTTTTGGACAAATCCACCTACTCCTGGCACATCGCTTGCTAGAATGGGAATTTGAGCAGCCATATATTGGAAGAGTTTGTTGTTAAGGACCAGTTTGCCGTTGCCAAACTCCCGGCTAACAGGAGAAATACCGATATCGGCCTGTTTGCAGATATCCACAACGAACTCTTCCTTGACGGCCTTTTGAAAACTGATCCAGCAGTTTTCCTTAGCAATCCTGTCGCCAAATACCTGTAATTTTTTTGCATATCCTTCAGGGCCTGGACCTATTGCAACAATCACTACCTTGCTATTACAGAATTGGACTGCATCCACTAATTCTTCCAGACCACGGCCAGCAGCGATAAAACCAACGTATAGGACGATTTTGAACTCAGGGCGATCATGGATGTTTAAAATACGCCTCAGATCAATTTGAGAACTGGCATATTCCGGTGGCTGTCCGTTCAGGACAAGGGTACTTTTTATAGTATTGCGCTGGTCGATCTCCTGTTTGAGATATGGACAGCCGGAAAAGACGGCTGCTGCATTGGAACTACGTCCCTCTGACCATAAAATGATTTTCTTGCTGAGCCAGCCTGGCGATGTTTTACGCTGACGTCCCAAACTCATTTCAACGGCATCATACATGAATTTGCCACGGGTGATTTTAGCCAGCAACCAGGTCACCGGGATGGCATAAAGATCGTGAGCGATCCAGATTTTCGTTTTTCTTTTATCCGCAGCGAATAAGACCCTGATAGAGAAAATCAGAATTTCAATCAGCCTCACAAACCGGAGGGATCCTTTACTCTGGCCGCAAATGGCATTTCTTAATTTTTGAATGATTTTGTGTAAAACGGATGTAAATGGCTTTTTGATAAAGCGGCTGACTTCTCTCGCTTTCTGCGTTGTGGACGTAAAATTAACAGCGCTCGCATCTTCTCGTTTCCTGAAGGAATTAAACCGGACAGCATCAAGTTTTAGAGCGATGATTTCGCTGATCAGCACTGTCAGCGTAATATCGTTTCTGAGTCCGGATAGCTGACCTCTCTCATTTATTGTAAAGCTGCGTGTTATGGACCGGGTCCTCAGACCGTCATCGCGTATCGCATAAATATTCCAGCGATATGTACCAGGTACCAACGCGCTTATCTTTACTGAGTTATTTCCGTAAATCTCAGCAAAGTAATCGGATTTCAAGCCGCTACGTGTAATTCTCAACCTGAAATACTGACATTTTTCGGGAGAATTCCATCTCAATATTGCTGTAGGAGCGTCCTTGCTGCTCAGAAAAGCCTGCAGAAAGTTGGGGACTGTTTTATTCGGGAATAGCCTGGCAAGAAATTGCCAAAATTTTTGGCGCTTGTTCAACGAAACATTCTCCAGACTTTCCATGGAGAGTTCAGCACCCTCCAGTCCGGTTTCATCCTGCCAATAGGCTTTGGGTAAATCGCTCATCATCATCTTCAAAGACGCGATAGAAGGTTAAATATTAAAACGAAAGGAAAGGAGATGATTTTGAACAAAAAAAGCCGGAAATTGATTTTTGGAAAAAGGCGAAACGTAAGACCTGTACTCTCATCTTTTTCCTTTAAACTCGCATTCTGATCACTTAACCCAATAATCGTTACATCATTTCCCTGCTCAAGGACAGCAGCACCTAGTTTGTTAACCCGGGGGTGATGACGAATAAATTTGTAGGAGATTATAGAAACCTTGCTTTGTGTATCACTCAAAACGCTTTTTCCTTTGTCGCAGCGTCAACTGGTTTGGCGGGGACGCCAACAACAGTGATTGTGTCGCGAACATCTTCGGTTACAACAGCGCCAGCGCCAACAATACTTCGGGTCCCTATTTTTATTGCCGGGATGACAGACGCACCCGTATAAACAGTAGCTCCGTCACCAATCTGAACCCAGCCGGCGAGTTGACTGCCTGGCCCCAGATTTGAATATTCTCCGATCTTGCAATCATGTTCGACGATTACATTGGCGTGGATCATGGTATTTTTGCCAATCGTTGCAAATGGCTGGATAACAGCCCCCGCATTGATAATACAACCGGATGCGACAGTTGCTGTGGTCGCAATCCGGGCGGCTGGATGGATTGCCGAAAGAAGTGTTAATCCACTTTTCTCTATCCGTTCAGAGAGATGTTTTTTTTCTTCAATATTGGCCGTGCATATAACGGCGTGACTCACATTTTTCTTCTGAATGATTGCCTGAAAATCTTTGAAATAGGCGGTTTCCACACCGTATGCTTTGGGCCACTCAAGTGGAGGTTGATCTTCTTTCAGATTAAAGACTGCAGCAACATGAATGTCTGTTAATCGGAAAATTTCAGCGGCATATTTTGCCTGGGCCCCTCCACCAATTAAAGCAACAATCATGATCTAAATCGCTTTCTCTACGCATTCAGTCCTTTACAACGATCTCAGGACTTCATTAATGCGCTGAATTTCATCATCAGACAAATCCGGCCGGTTTGGCAATCCAATAATGCTTCCCGCAACCCGTTCAGAATTTTTCAGATTTAAATTACCATAGTCTGGAAGATGGTTTCCTGCAGAAATCTTCAAAATTTCAGGCAGGTCTGTTGTGAGGAGTGGCTGTTTGTAGAGCGGTTCTTCATACCGGTTACGGCATTCAACCCCCTGCTCTGAAAGTCGTCCAATCAGCGTTTGTGTTGACATACCCAGTTTTTCTTCATCAATAAGTATATGGCACCAGAAATAGGTGTGTTTGACATGATCAGGAACCATGGGTACTGAAAGCCATTCGATATCCCGAATGGCATTTATTACTTTTTCAGAGGCTGCAATTCGCCCTGCATTCATCTGGTCCAGCCTAGTCAGCTGGCTTGATCCCAAAGCCGCAAGTGGATCTGGCATACGGTAATTATAGCCAACCATCACATGGTCGTTCCGTCCCTTAAGGCCATGACTGCGAAAGCATCTCATATAATCGGCCAATTCAGGATCATTTGTTGTGATCATGCCGCCTTCGCATGTCGTCATATGCTTGGTTGCAAACATGGAAAAGGATCCAAACTCACCAATGCTGCCGGTCATCTGGCCTTTATAGGTTGTTCCGTGGGATTGGGCACAATCCTCAATAACAGATAAATTATGGTGTTTTGCAATGGCCATTATTTCGGTCATTTCTGCGCTATGACCAAAATAATGGACGACAATAATTGCTTTGGTGCGAGGCGTGATGCGCCTTTCCAGATCCTCCGGGCAGAGGCTGAAATTTTCCATCGAAATATCGCAAAATACAGGAACCGCACCTTGATGAATAACCGAGGAAACTGTCGCGAAGAAAGTGAGTGCAGGAACGATCACCTCATCACCAAATCCAATCCCCTTAGCTGCAAGTGGAGCATGCAAAGAGGCTGTTCCGGAATTAACCGCAACAGCTTCCTTAACACCAATATAATCGGCAAAGGCCTGTTCAAACTCCCTGACTCTGGGGCCGGAGGTTAAATGTCCGGATAAGAGAGACTCGTTTAAAGCTTCGACGTCCGACTGAGTGATGGAAGGAGAGGCGACTTTTATTTTCATGAATTAGATCCCGATTTCACTCGCGTAGCAGAGCAAGAATAATCCTACCGATAATCAAAATTGTTGTTTCTATATTGAGGGCCTTCCAGATCGATAGTACCGGATTGAAGTTTTTCAATTAGTTCCTGGATGCCTTGCTCTACAGAGTATTCGGCCTGCCAATTCAGTCTGTTTTTGATTTTCTGGCAAGTGATGCGGTAATCCCGGCGATCGGAATCTTCAACTTGCTGATATTCAATTTCAGTTTCCGGCAGATATTTTTTCACCAATTCGGCAAGATCTCTCACCGTTACGTTATTGGTTTCCTCCCCGACATGGAAAATCTGCCGGTCCCGGACATAGCGCGGGGCCTGCAACGCGTCAACGAGCGCGCGTGCTACATCGCGAACATGAATAAGGGATCGATATTGCATGCCATCGCCGTGGATCGTAATTTTTTTGTCTTTGAGCGCCTTATAGACAAAGAGATTGGTAACGAGGTCAAGGCGGGGACGCAAAGACCATCCAAAAATTGTTGTCAAACGCAAAATGGTAGGAGAAAAATGCGGAACCTGTTTTGCTTTCTCCATGATAATGGATTCTGCACGCAATTTCCCATCTGCGTAGGAAGACAAGGGCATGGTCTGTGAGCCTTCATCCACCTTGTCGAAAAGGCCATTAACATTCCCGTAGACGGAGCATGAAGAGCAGAAAATCAGGTCACGAACAAGGCCTATTTCCGGATCCGTCATACAATTTACCAGGGTGTGAGTGCTTTCCACATTGGTCGTATAATGGGCCAATGGGTTTTTGTCACAGGCAGGAGCACCGACGATGCCAGCGAGATGAATAACACCTTCAGTTTCCTGCAAGGCGTAGATGAGGTCTCGACTATTCCGGACATCGCCTTCAATAACAGTAATTTTGTTGTCTTGAAATGCGATCCCTTCCTTGCCCCAAAAGAAAGTGTCGAATACTACGGGGTGAAAGCCACGCTCAATCAGGATGTCCACAACTGAAGAGCCGATATACCCTCCGCCTCCGGTGACCAGTATTTTTTTCATTAAATAAACTCTAACGCTGGGTGTTTAGAAATGCCTACAAACTTCTTTGGCAACACTATTCGTATACTGTTAATTTTTGCAACCAAATAAAGGAACAAAGCAGTAAAATCTGTTCTGTTTCTAGCGCATTTGCAAGCATAGTGATCTATAAGGGATGGTATATCTTGTTTGGCTTCCTCTATCAATGCACATCTTTATGGTGTGTAGTCGTTTACATATACGGCTTGCAGCGCTATGAAATGTAATTTCATCTAGGGAAGCCTGAGCAGGCGTAATGTGAAAGTCCGGATTGTATCCTTTTTGCTGGCCTGTTATTTAAACTCCTGAGGGTGTAAATTTTTTTGCAGATCGGTTGCCGGTGAAAAATCTGTTTAATAAAATTCCGCTTGTTAAGAAGCGCATCGATGTTCGGAAACGAACCAATAATGACGCCCCGTCAGAAGGACCTGCTGTTCATTCTGTTGATTTGGTTTCTGAAAATCGCCAGCAAAAGAGGGAATTGAACAAGCTAAGGCGACAACTTGAACAATCAAGGCTCTCTCTCAAGTCAGTTAAGGCTAATTTCAGGGCCTCCAATAAAATCTGGAAGCGACATTTTGATCGTGTATTTGGTTTTTCGGACTGGGTTGAGTGTCGAGTTTCCGAAGAGATTTATGATATATGTTTGCTGCATGATTCCCTTGGGCTTGAGGCTGCGCGTTATGTGAAGGATCAAATGGGCTGTCCGCTGATTTATGACGGCGTTGAATATCCTGAATATAGCGGACGTTCTGGCCGCACGGGGGAGATGTTTGCCGCTGAGAAGCATGGCTGCTCGCTTGTGCATCGCCACGAGCTTGAGATTTATCGCCAGCTTGACGGTTTGATGGTGGGCACCCGGGGGGTTGCGGACTGGTATGGGGCTCATTCTGATATTGTCCCGGCCCGGATAGTACGCAAC
>JAKSCD010000559.1 GCA_022360775.1 Sneathiellales bacterium
GCGCGGGGCGTCGCTTGACGTTGGCGACAAGCTGTCAGAGGCGCCTTTTATTGTTGTCGCAGATCTTGATGGTAAGGGCCGGGATGCGCGAATTTATCGGGCTGCGGCGATCAGTCGGGCGCAACTCCTGGATCAGTTTAACGAGCGAATTACGGTTCAGGAACGGGTTTTCTGGGATGAGGAAAAGGACCGTATTCAGGCGCTAGAAGAAGAGCATATCGGGGCGCTCGTCCTTTCTTCAAGAAAACTTGAGACCCTCCCTAAAGAGAAAATTGCTCAGGCGCTCTGCGAGGTTGTTCAAAAACGTGAATTGCGCGATTTGCCCTGGAACAAAGCCGCCACTGCTTTGGTCGATCGGGTCAATTTTGCCAGAAAACATGATACGGATACCGACATTGACTGGCCTGATTATTCGAAAAGTGAGTTACAGAGCACGGTTTATAACTGGTTGCCTCCCTATATTTCGGGCTTGGAAAAACTGGATGATCTACAGAGCTTAAATCTGGAAAATATCCTGAAATCCAATCTGAGCTGGGATCAGCAGCAGCGCCTGGATGAATTTGCGCCGCCATTTGTCACTGTCCCGACCGGTTCAAAAATCCGGCTTGATTATTCCAATCCGGATATTCCTGTTCTCCCTGTTCGGCTGCAGGAAATGTTCGGTCAGGAGGCCGTAGATGCGGTGGCGGGCGGACAAATTCCCTTAACGGTTCATCTTCTCAGTCCGGCTGGGCGTCCGGCCCAGATCACCAAGGATTTAAAGGGCTTTTGGGAAAACAGTTATGAGGCTGTGAAAAAGGATCTAAGGGGTCAATATCCCAAACATTACTGGCCTGATGATCCCCTGCAAGCTGAGCCGACAGCGCGAGCAAAGCCGAGAAAAAGATAGTTTTTTCCTATTTTTGGGAGAGTTCTTTCATATACCAGTCCAGTTTGTCAGACAGATCTACAACCTTGCCTATGACAATCAGTGCCGGTGGTTTGAGGTCACTTTTCTCCAGATCATCTGAAGCCTTTTCAAGTGTCGTTATCAGGACTTTCTGTGTCGGCAGGGTCGCGTCCGCGATGATGGCGACCGGTTCAGATTTTTCGCGTCCATGATTGATGAGGCGTTCCGAGATTTTCCGGATATGACGAACACCCATATAAACAACAATAACAGGAGAGCCTTTCGCAATATGTTCCCACTGAACACTCGGTACCTCACCTGCTGCGTCATGGCCGGTCAGAAACGTTGCTGCCGAATTTGCTGTTCTATGTGTCAGCGGAATGCCCGCGAAAGCGAGGCCACCAACGCCTGAAGAAACTGCCGGGATAACACGAAAAGGAATATTGTTTTTTTCAAGAGTTAGCGCTTCTTCCCCGCCGCGGCCAAATATATAAGGATCTCCACCTTTCAAGCGTAAAACCCGTTTGCCCTGCTTTGCAAGCGTCACGAGCCGTTCAGTAATATCTTTTTGTTTTGCAGACGGTTTCCCGCCGCGCTTTCCTGCATATTCAAGAACACAATGCGGGCCGGTTAGGGCGAGGATCTCTTTGCCTACGAGGGCATCATATACAAGAACATCTGCCTGACGCAGCCCTTCGACAGCATAGAGCGTTAATAATCCGGGATCACCTGGGCCTGCGCCCACAAGCCAAACCGAACCCGGTTTAAATTCACCCAGATTTTTGAGAATGCTATCCATGGTACTATTGCGTCTTCAATGAGCTCAAATCAGTCTTCAGGTTTAAAGAAAGTCGCGCGTATATCAAGGTGAAACCGCCAAATGGGCTAATTATCGTTCATTTTAAAGAGCTTGTGCCTATCGCTGATTGATTTTTCTTCTCAATCAGGTAGCTTTCTACTGCTTGATAAAGAGAGAGAAGGCGTGACAGAAACAGCTGATAAAATAGAGATCCGGGATCTTCATAAATCCTTTGGCAGGCTAAAAGCCCTCGACGGGGTTTCCTTTTCGGTAAAAGAAGGTGAAATCCTCACGCTTATCGGCCCTTCAGGTTCCGGGAAAACTCTTGCTTTGAAATGTATTTTAGGCCTTCTTCCCATGGATGGGGGGCAAATCAGAATTAATGGTCAGCAGGCCCCCAAATCCGGCACTTCAGAATATGATGACTATCTGAAGCAATTCGGTATTCTGTTTCAACGATCCGGACTGTTCGACGGGCTTCCCGTATGGGAGAATATCGGATTTCGTCTTTTGCAGGAAAAAGGCGCAGAACGAGGTGCTGTAAGAGATCTGGCGGCAGAAAAGTTGAATGCGGTAGGCTTGTCCTCAGATATCGTAGATCATTTTCCTGCTGAGTTGTCAGGTGGCATGCAAAAACGAGTGGGGATTGCTCGGGCTCTGGCCGGTAATCCGGATATTCTTTTTCTTGATGAGCCGACTGCCGGTCTTGATCCGATCATGAGCAATGTGATCAATGATCTGATTGTCAGGAATGTCCGGGAACTTGGCAGTACGGCAATTGTCGTGACCAGTAATCTTGCAACCGCTGCCAATGTCTCCGATTCCATCACCATGTTGCATCAGGGCCAGGATGTCTGGAGTAATCGAGCCGATCTTATTACAGAAACGGACAATCCTTATGTCCAGCAGTTCTGGAATAAGAAAAGGGAAGGCCCAATACAGATGTCTGTTTCTTCACTCGCCTATTAACCGATCCGTCACGTAATATCTTATGAAACGTCTGCATCCCGCAATCAAGATCGGGAGGCAAAATTGGACGTCGCAAAAGATACGGAAAAAATATCAAACCTTCTGAAACCCCGGGATATCAACTGCTGGGAAAAGAAGACAGGTTTTCTGTCTCCATGGGCCAGACCGATCCTTATTGATAACAAGGCAAGCCGGCGATTTAGGGAAAAGCAGGAATGTTTGGAGGCTGAAGACAAGGCCTGCTATTTTAATGCTGTAGAAGAACAGCTCATTTCCATGAAATCCTTGGAATACCGTTTTTGGATGGCGGAATATGCGTTTATGTCTCGTCTGCTTGATGCCAGCCAGCTTCAGTTTTATGTTCCAGCATTTATCCAGCTTGCTCATCTTATGCCGAGAAAACTCATTTTTCACAGACGGCAAGGGGTGAGAAAATTCCTGAAAAACCGTCTTGTAGACCCCAATCCGTTTGTCCAGGTGCAAACCAATAAATTTGTCCGCAGCAGTGTTCTTCTTTATCCCGCCAGACTTCTTTTTGAGATGGCAGAACTGTTCGTCGACTTGATCAGACGATCAGAAAATCAATCTTTTACGACAAATCGCCTTCGCGTGTTGATGAGCGTTCGAGCGCATCAGCTATTGAGTGATGAGGAAATTTGCGGGCGTTTCAAAAAAAGAAGCGAATATGAAAAGGAACTGCAGTTTCTGCAATCGCAATGTCAGTATTATAAAATCAGAGTTTCAGAAATATACAGGATATCGGCTGAAACCCTGGAACAATACTGGGCAGGTCTGTAATTAGTCCATGGAAGGAAGGCCAACCCGTTTACGCAACTCTTCATCCCGAATACTTAATTCCTGTCCGGCGAGATCGTCTGACGCACTGGAACAAAGCCATGCGATGGCAAGGCCAGGCTCTTCAGCAGAAGAGAGGGAGGACCGCGGAAGTTCGCTGACCCTGTTAATCCCTGAGGCACGGATACTTCCCTGCATATCTGTATCAACCACGCCTGGCGCAAAACCGAAGACCCGAACCCCGTTTTCCTGTGTTTCAAGCGCTGTTGCTCGGGTCATCATGAAAACGCCCGCTTTGCCCGCACAATAGGCACTCCATCCTTCCAGAGGATTGTGGGCAGCTCCGGAACTGATATTGATAATTGTCCCGGCATTCTGTGTATTGAAATGACCTAGTATGGCGCGGGTCCCGTTGTAAACCCCGACGAGATTAACAGATATGTTTCGAGCCCAGCTTTCAGGATCCGTGTCTTCTATGCGGCCAATGGGGTCAATGATCCCGGCGTTATTAACAAGGGCGTCAATTTTCCCAAAGCGATCAAGGCTGTCCGAAATCAGGCTTTCAACAGCTTTATAATCTGAGACATCGCAGGAAATCGCAATTGCTTCTCCGCCAGCATTCCCAATTTCTTCCAGCACCTCGCTACAGGCAGCTGCATTGCGGGAGCTCAAGACCAGCTTTGCGCCCTGTCTGGCACATTCAATGGCTGCCGCGGCTCCAATTCCTCGACTTGCGCCGGTAACAACAACTACTTTTCCTTCAAGTGTACTCATTTGTGTTTCCTGTGTTCTGCGCGCCCGTTGATTTAAAACGAAGAATTAGGCTGTTTCAAAAAAGCCAGTTCTTCTTCTGTGGATGGTCTTTTCAGTACCTCATTTCGGTGGGGGAAACGACCAAATCTTTCAATGATATCAAAGTGACGCTGTGCGTAGAGAATATCGTCTTCGTCGCCGAATTCCTGAAACAGTTTCATGGAAATTTTTTGATCATCAAGATTTTCACTATGTTCAAAGGGAAGGGCCGCAAATTTTTTCATGATGGAAGGCAGTCTTTCAAAAAATCCTTTCTCAAGCATATGCCGGGCAATTGCACGGGCTTTTGCATCAGCTGAAAAAGATCGGGGATTGTTCCGGAACATGTTTCTGGTGAATTGGTCAAAAAGGAGAAGGAGAGCCATGCAGCCTTTGGCTTCATCAGTCCAGGCTAGAAGATGTCCTTGTTCGGCTTGCTCAAAATTATCAAGAAACCGTCGCCTGATTTCCTGATCGAAATCATCATTTTTTTGAAACCATTCCGGTCTTTTGCTGCCATGATTTTCATGATCTTCCGGGAAAAACCAGAAATCCAGAATGTCTTGATAAGGAGCCGTCATATTGTCCCCATTGATAGAGTGTTAAGTTACTCTCAACTTTAAAGCGTTAATCTTATCACCGATCAGATCTGATGTGGACTATGGATCTGGTGAAAATAGCATTTGCAAAGAGGAGCAACATGTCGACCTTTCTTTTGTTGAAAAAACGGTTTTCGCTTTTGGCGCTTCCCCTGCTGCTGACTGCATGTAATGAGCCGTCCCAGTCAGAGTTATTAAGCAAAGTGCAAGGTGTGAGTAACAAAGCCGACTTTATCGCGGCTTTGGGCGATGCTGATCATGTGGAAAAAGACGGTGCACTTGAACATTGGCGATATAATGCGGCCGAGGGGGACGTTTGCTTTACAATTGCAGGATCTGTTGTGATGAGAATGCTTTGCTAGATTTTGTGATTTTATGAACAGTTTGATCCTTAAAGCCTTGGTGCTCGCCTTTTTTATTGTTGTTGTCCTGCCGGCTCATGCAGAGGCGGAAAAAGCTCTTAAACTGCGGGGCATAAAGGGCAATGATGATCGAACGCGCGTCGACATTTCCGAATATCCATGGCGAACCATTGGCCGCATAAATAAAGAAGGTAGTTTTTGCACCGGTGTTCTTGTCGCGGAAGATATGGTTTTGACTGCCGCCCATTGTTTTTGGGACAAAAGAACGCGCCGCTGGTCAGATGCGTCCC
>JAKSCD010000299.1 GCA_022360775.1 Sneathiellales bacterium
AAGATAAAAGAAACAATTCCTGATAAGCCAATAAGGTTTGTTGTTCAAAGCCATCACCATGGCGATCATCTGGCCGGAATCAGGGAATATATTGGAAAAGGACTCATAGTGGTAACTACACCCGCCACTGCCAGAACAGTCGAAAAAATCAACCAAACCAATCATTATGGTCCGTCCAATGGGAAATTAGTCCCCAAACTAAAGCTGGTCAACAGGACCCTTTGTTTAAGGGACAATTCGCTTACCGCCAACATTATTGATATGGGACCGACCCTGCACTCGGATGAGATGCTCATCATCCACTTTCCAAATGAACGGATTTTATTCCAGGCCGATATGGTGAACTATGGGGAATGGCCAGTGGATGATGCCATAAGTATTGAATTTTCCCAGAAGATTAAGAATCTGAATATTCCAGTGGACATGATTGTGGGGGTACACGGAAGAATCATGGGCAAAAGAGAGGTGAATAAGTTCCTTAACGGATCATTGCAAAATGAATTTGGCAACTAAGGACTATGCAATAACACATTTAAGCTAACGGTGATCAGGATTAATATCATGGTTTTTAGACCAATCGTCCAGTTCGTATAAAATACGCTAGAAATGCAGAAATATAGATTGCTATTGCTTATACTATTGGCTTTTAATGGATGTAGGACTGACAAAAACTCTGAAAACAATCCCAGTTCAGCAGATTTTGGCCTATCAAGGATTATCGACGAAAAATTGGACCCGATACAAAGTATTCGTCAACTGATTTTTGGAAATACACATACTGGAAAGGATTATAATAAAAACGATTCGATTAATCTTGAAATAAGCTCACTCACCGAGAATATCATCAACATATTGATTGAATCTTATGGAAAAACACCTACAGATGCAATCTTAATCATTTTGAGAAACCTGGACAACTCTGGGTTTATCCCAAACAAATTGTATGGAAAACTTACCCATGAGGACTTTTCTACAGATATTGGACAAAGGGCAAGAGGAGAGTGTCAAAAATATTCAGAATCAATGGATAAAAAGCTTAATGGTCTAAGGAACATCAATTTATTGGCTAAAAA
>JAKSCD010000562.1 GCA_022360775.1 Sneathiellales bacterium
TCATCCAGGCTTTCTGAACGGGATGAGACTGACCTGCCCGGTCTTTCAAACCTTCCAGTGTCGTTACATGGGTTCCTTCCACATCCCCGACGGTCAGGGAACAAGAACGCGTAGCAGCACCATCCTGATGGATCGTGCAGGCGCCACACTCCCCGATACCGCACCCGTATTTCGGCCCGATCAGGTTAAAATGATCTCGCAATACCCAAAGCAGGCGATCCTCTCGCCATTCCTCGGGAACAGAAACTTGCTGTCCGTTTAATGTGAATTTCATGGCCTTTCTCCTTCGCTATAAGAAGAAGATAGGGAAGCCTTAAAATAAATACTTGAACGATCGCGCCAAAATTTTCAGAATTTTAAAGTGCGTAACTAAGAATTTTATAGGCGAGCTTAGCTGCAAGGAAATTTGGTGCGTTTAACCCATCAATTGGAGCAAGCTCGTTAATATCTGCGCCGACAATTGAACTGGTCTCGGTTGCGGCTTTAATTATAGCAAGAGCCTCTTCCCAGAAGAAACCGCCCGGTTCAGGTGTTCCTGTTGCAGGCATCAGGGAACTGTCAAAACCATCCAGATCAAAGGTGAGATAGACAGGGCGCCCCTTTAAGGGGGCAACGATATCCTGAATATTCCATCTGGCACGATCTTTTCCCCAATGGATCGTGATCCGGTGGCGGTTATCATCCAGAAAGGGAATTTCCTCTGCCGAGATATTACGGATCCCGAGCGAGACAAGAGGAACAGTCGGATGATCCAGAACCCGCCGAAGAGCTGCAGCATGGGAGAAAGCCTCACCTTCATACCCATCGCGTAGGTCAGCATGGGCATCGAAATGCAGGATGATCAGATCATCAAACTTTTTAAGAAATGGCCGAATGGCACCGGGTGTGATGGAATGCTCTCCACCAAAGACGAGCGGAAATTTCCCGGCATCAAGCACAGCGGCGGTTTTCTCTTCCAGCTGTTTCAACGCAGCCAGAATATCGCTGCCATCAACAGTCTCTTCCTCAACAGTTGCAACGCCAAATTTTCGAAAAGGCTCACACCAGAGATCTTCGTCAAAGAGTTCAACCTGATGACTGGCATTGATCATGGCCGCAGGTCCCCTGGACGTTCCTCCGCCATAGCTGACAGAAGCTTCAAGCCCGAAGGGAATGATAATGGCCTTGGCATTTTCCGGACTGACTGCAACTTCCTCTGGAAGGCCCAGAAATCCGTCTTCCGGTGTCATAAAACAGAGGTCAGAAAACGCCATACAGGTGCCTATTTTTCGAAAAGCGTCGCAAAATTGCGACGTGGCCGGTTTTTCCATTTCCCGCCGTGATAGACAGCCGAGGCCAGAAGAGGGATCACGGTCGTTCCTTCTGCATAGACCATTTGCTCCCATGCAGTATCAACCTTGCCCCAGCTCGACGCTTCTTTCAGGGTAGAGGAAGAGCAGGCCCCGTCCCGAACGTCAGCCACCGTGATTTGAACGGCATATTTATGCATTTCCACCTCTTTTCCGAGAATTTCTGCACAAACGACCGTATCCTGAACAAAGTTCTTGGGAACCCCGCCGCCAACCATCAATAGACCGGATGTTCCTGCTTTTATCTTGATTTCGGTCAGTTCCCTGAAATCAGCAACACTATCGATACTGAGAGCATTTCCAGGATTTTCCACCTGGTGTTTGACAAGACCGAAGCCTGCAGAACAGTCAGAGAAAGCCGGCACAAAAATCGGGACGTTATGATCAAAACAGGTTTCAATAAGAGAGCCTTTTTTCACAGCATTCTGTTTTAGCCAGCGGCCCATTTCCCAGATAAATTCACGGGAAGAATAAGGGCGGCGTTCCAGACTGTCTGCAATGATCTTGGTGGCTTCATCGCAGGCCTGTAATTCTTCTTCATCAATATAGGTGTCATAAATCCGGTCGATATATAGATCCCGTAATTTATTGTCATCCATGAAAGGATCACCCTTGTAATGCCTGTAACCGAGGGCTTCAAAGAAATCCATATCCACAATGGATGCCCCTGTAGAGACA
>JAKSCD010000230.1 GCA_022360775.1 Sneathiellales bacterium
AAGATCCTTCATTTGCTGGCCAGTATCCTGACCATGATTGCCCTCTATTCCATTAACCTTCGAATTATGGGGCGACCGAATGTTGCCCTGATCACGGAAGAAACCATCCTCACGCCATTCAATACATTGGCAGATTTATTGGGGATCAGCAGCTATATGCTCATGCCGCTGGTCTTTCTCGTTATGGCAGCCCTCATCAAACTTGCCCTCGACTGGTTTCTCGGATCAGAGACCGGCCTTGCCATGCGGGCAACGGGCGCCAATTCGAAAATGGCGCGGGCCAACGGTATTTTTGATGGCAAAATGATCCTTCTTGGAATGGCCATGGCAAACGGTCTCGTTGCCTTTGCCGGTGCTGTTTTTGCCCAAAGCCAGGGATCGGCTGATGTCACCATGGGTGTCGGTGTTATTGTGATCGGCCTGGCGTCCGTTATTGGCGGTGAGGCCCTGCTCTCTCCCAAGGGAATAGCCCGGGCGACACTTGCCTGTATTTTAGGATCGATTACCTATTGGCTGGCTGTAAGTCTTGCCCTCAACGCGGACTTCATCGGCCTTGAAGCCCAGGATCTGAAGCTGGTCACCGCCCTGCTGGTTGCGCTGGCCCTTGTTCTTCCTGGAAGCCGTTTCACCCGCTTCTTCCGCAAAGGAGAAGCCAAATGATCAAATGCGATAATCTTCATATTACCTTCAACAAGGGCACGGTGATGGAGACCCGGGCACTTGCTGGACTGGATCTTGAAGTGCCCAAAGGGCAGTTTGTCTGTGTGATCGGATCAAACGGTTCCGGCAAATCCACCTTGCAAAATGCCATCGCCGGTGAGCTCGAGATTGATAGCGGAACGATCTCGGTTGACGGAGAGGATATTACTGATTGGCCAGCACCCAAACGGACCTCGCTGGTGGCCCGCGTCTTTCAGGACCCGCTTGCAGGATCCTGCGAGAACCTGACGATTGAGGAAAATATGTCCCTCGCCTATTCGCGAGGACGCAAGCGCGGTCTTGGACGGGCGACCTCAAAGGCGATGAGAGAGGAATTCCGCGGCAAACTGGAAAGACTGGGATTAGGCCTTGAAAACCGGCTTGGTGACCTGATTGGCCTGCTTTCAGGCGGACAACGTCAGGCGATCAGCCTTCTCATGGCCTCCTTGCAACCCTCCAGTATCCTCATGCTGGATGAACATACCGCAGCCCTTGATCCTCGCATCGCGGCTTTTGTTATGGATCTCACGCGAGACATTGTCCGTGAGAATAATCTGACCACCCTTATGGTGACCCATTCCATGCGTCAGGCCCTGGATTACGGGGACCGCACGGTTATGCTTCATAAAGGACGGGTTGTGCTGGATGTAGAAGGGGATCATCGCAAAGGTCTAGATGTACCGGACCTTATCCAGATGTTCGAAAAAGCCCACGGAGAAGAACTTTCAGACGATAGTTTGTTGTTAGGATAAACCGTTCCAATCCAGTTTCTAGTTAATTATCGGTATTTGGATGCTCTTTGAAATCAGGATGCCCCAATTCACTTAGTTTTCCCCTGAGCTCCATTTTACGAACTTCCGATTTCAAATATTCTTCTTCCGAAAACTGATAACTCAGTCTACGAAACGTTGTGAAATTATAAAAGAACAACGCAGAAAGCAGCCCAAGAAATAGAGCGGCGCCGGGCGTCGTAATCGTTATCAGGGAAAATATTGCGAAAAAAACACCGAATAAAAAATTAGCATATTTTGCAATTACATCTTTATTAAACCGCATATTCAACCCGATTAATTCGATTTATAGTTACATCAAATCAACCATAAGACGTTGCGGGTTAAATTATTTTTAACAACCAGTCATTCGAAATTTTTGGCGAGGTTAAATCAGCCCAAGCTCTCTCAGCTCTGCGGCCATTTCCGGGGAAAGCTCTCCCTCGCTATCCTCATCTTCGTTTGCTTCTTCAACGAGATCACGAAGATCGCGGGGTGCATCTGTCTCTTCCAGATACCGCCAGCCCTGATGAGGTCCGCGTTTGATCAGCTCGGTCTCGACCAGTTCAGGATCGAGGATCAATCCGCATTTCTCTCCTTCCGGATCATACAGGCGCTGAAGTTCGGTAATCTTCTGGCGAACGGCGATATTTCCCTTGATGATCCAGTAAAGCGATCCGCCCTCCAGGATTTCCTGTTCCCGCTGCGGACGTTGTTTTGTCACGTGGCAAAGATCCCCGGCGATCAGACGACGCTCCTGGGTGGAGCGAAGTTGCTCAACCGAGTTAATCCCGACACAAACTTTAATCAGATGTACAGCCATAGGGTCTAAATAACGCTCTTTAGTGCTTCTGCCTAGTCAAGTTTGCTTTTTAGCGCATTTGCAACACTTGAGACAGGTTTGCGTTCGAGGAAATCTGAAATAAACCACGCCGTTTTAACCAGTTTTTTCAGGTCAATACCGCTATCAATTCCCATACCATCAAGCATATAGACAACATCCTCTGTTGCAACATTTCCAGTCGCACCGGGTGCGTAAGGGCATCCGCCGAGACCCGCAACGGAGCTATCCAGACGAGCGACGCCCATTTCCAATGCGGCAAGAATGTTGGCGAGGGCCTGACCGTAGGTATCATGGAAATGAACACCAATGGCGCCCAAGGGGATCACATTTGCAACAGCGTAAAGAACCCGTTTCGTCTGCAGGGGAGTACCGACACCAATCGTATCCGCGATGGAGACTTCATAGGCCCCCATATCATAGAGCTTTTTCGAAACCTCTGCGACTTTTTCAGGCTTTATCTCCTCGTCAAAAGGACTACCCAACGCACAGGAGACGCTTGCTCTCACGGGAATATTCTTATCTTTAGCGGCTTGCATCACTGGCAGGAAACGCTCAAGACTTTCATCGATGGAGCAATTGATATTTTTCTGGCTGAACATTTCAGAAGCGCCGCTGAAAACCTCTATCTCAGTCGCTTTTGATGCGACAGCGCCTTCAAAGCCTTTCATATTCGGTGTCAGGACAGAATAAACCACACCCTCTTTTCGCGTCAGCCTTTCCATGACATCCGCGGTATCTTTCATTTGCGGGACCCATTTAGGAGAAACAAAACTCCCAGTTTCAATTGCAGAAACACCTGCATCCACAAGACGCTCGATAAGTTCCACTTTGATATTTGCTGGTACTTCCTGTTTCTCATTCTGAAGGCCGTCACGTGCACCAACCTCGAACAATCGAACTTTATCAGGGAGCATGAGTTATTCCTCCTTGCTTTCCACGCGGATCAAAAGAACGCCTTCTTCAACCTGGTCGCCTGTTTCAAAGAAAACCTCATCAACCACACCATCCGCAGCCGCTGTCAGGCTATGCTCCATCTTCATGGCTTCCATAACCATCAAAGTTTCACCTTTTGAAACCTGATCACCCGCGGAAACAGAAACCTGGATGATCTTGCCTGGCATTGGAGACAAGATCGCCCCTGCCCCCGCCTCATCTCCATCACCGGAATAGTCCGTAATGATCCGCTTCACATCAACCTGCTTGCCACCGGAAATGACAATCATTCTATTCCCGTCAATAACGACGCTGGCGGAGATAATGTGACCCTCAATAGACGCTCTTAAGCTACCATCGTCCTTGATAGCACCGGAAACCCGGAGATCCCCACCAGGCAGGCTCATGACATATTCATCCCCTTCATATGTCACTATGACAGGAACATCTCCTTCAGCCCCTTCAAAAAGGAAGTCATCATGGGCCGCATCATTCATGCGCCAGGCAGTTACATCATTCCACGGAGAATAGATATCACCGCTTCCCGCGACCGCTGGAACCCTTTTATTTCCAGCGTCAAGCAACAGCTGAAGAACCGCGAGGGCATAATGCTCATCCGTTACCGGTGGTTTTTCCGGAACCAGGTCATCGCGGAACCGATCGATAAAGGCCGTATCCAGATCTGCATCCGCAAAGGCCTTATGTGATGCGGTATTCTTCAGGAATTCCAGATTGGTAGCCAAACCGGCAACTTCATAATCTGCAAGGGCTGCCTGTAATTTACGAAGGGCAATATCCCGGTTTTCTCCCCACACAATAAGCTTCGCAATCATCGGGTCATAAAAGGGAGTAACATTATCTCCTTCACGAACGCCCGTATCCACGCGGACACCATTTTCCTCGACTGGCGGGCGAAGTCGTAAAAGGGGACCCGTTGCAGGCAGGAAATCATTATCCGGATCTTCGGCATAAAGGCGCGCTTCCAGGGAGTGTCCTCTTATGACCAGATCCTCTTGCGCGCATGGCAAGGTACCGCCTGCCGCGACCTGAAGCTGCCAGCTTACAAGATCCTGTCCTGTGATCATTTCGGTCACCGGATGCTCCACCTGAAGTCGGGTATTCATTTCCATGAAGTAAAACCCGTCTTCTTTCAGGCCGTTCGACACATCGGCAATAAATTCTACGGTCCCAGCCCCTTCATATTTAATGGCTTTAGCCGCAGCAACCGCGGCCGCGCCCATCGCCGCCCGCATCTTTTCGGGCATCTCCGGCGCTGGTGCTTCTTCGATAACCTTTTGGTGGCGACGCTGCAAGGAACAATCCCGCTCAAACAGATGAACCGCATTGCCATGGCTGTCAGCAAAGACCTGGATTTCAATATGGCGGGGTTTGGTCAGGAATTTTTCGATCAGAACCCGATCATCGCCGAACGCATTTGCGGCTTCGCGCTGAGCAGATCCGAGCGCTTCGGGAAATTCTTCTGCGCTATCCACACGGCGCATTCCTTTACCGCCGCCACCTGCAACGGCTTTAATCAAGACAGGGAAACCAATTCTGTCCGCTTCACTTGCCAGCATCTCAGGATCCTGACCCTCTCCATGATAGCCGGGAACAACCGGAACATCTGCTTCCACCATCATGGCTTTCGCGGCATCCTTGAGCCCCATGGCGCGAATGGCGTCTGCGGGTGGTCCGATAAAGGCAATTTTCTCAGCCGCACATTTTTCGGCAAATTCAGCATTTTCTGATAAAAATCCGTATCCCGGATGAATGGCTTCTGCACCAGTCATTTTAGCAGCTTCAAGGATCTTGTCCGCTTTCAGATAACTTTCGGAAACTTCTGCCGGACCAAGAAGGATGGCTTCATCCGCCATCTCGACATGGCGCGCATTGGCATCCGCTTCAGAATAAACAGCAACTGTGCGGATACCCATTTTACGGGCAGTATCCATAACCCGGCAGGCGATTTCGCCGCGGTTAGCAATGAGTATTTTTTGAAACACCGGTTAATCCACCTTTATCAGGAATTGTTCCA
>JAKSCD010000564.1 GCA_022360775.1 Sneathiellales bacterium
CTAAGCATGGATTTAACGTCGGAAGCCCGGGCAGCGCCAAACAGGATGGCGGCCACTCCGAAAAGGACGGCCCCGCCAACCACAAGAAGGCCAAGACCGATAATCTTGAAAATCAGGATCCCGCCAAGAAGGGTGTGAAGATAAGGCGTAACATACCAAAGAGCCGCTGCCATCCAGAGACTGGCCAATATAGTCGCCGCGAGCCGCTTGATTAGTCTTGCATCGGCTTTGTAATGCCCTTTGATCTTCAAAAGCAGCAGTAATGTTGTCGCATTTACCCAGGCAGCAATGGAGGTGGCCAGCGCAATCCCCATATGCGCGAGACTTTCAAGCAGGGCAAGACTGAGAACGACATTGATGACCATGGCAGCAACACCAGTAACAACCGGGGTTGTTGTATCTTCCCTGGCGAAAAAACCGGGGGCATATACCTTGGTGAGGACATAGGCAGGAAGCCCTGTGGAAAAGGCGATTAATGCTTCAGCGGTCGTTCTGGATGCTTCAGGTGAAAAAGCACCACGCTCAAACAGGACAGTGACCACAGGATCCGCAATAACAATCAGGGCCGCGGCTGCCGGTAAAGTGAAGAGCATGGAAAGCTCGACAGCCCGGTTCATGGTCTCGTTGGCATGATGATCGTCTCCGGATCGTAGTTGTCTGGAGAGCATCGGAAGAAGCGCAGTGCCAACAGCAATACCGATCACGCCGAGCGGAAGCTGGTAAATCCTGTCTGCATAATATAGGGCGGAAATGGATCCCGTCGCCAGGAGAGAGGCAATGATGGTACCCGCCAGAATATTGATCTGCAGGACCCCAGCCCCCAGCATTCCGGGAAGCATCAGTGCGAAAAGCCGTTTAATATCTGCATTAAATCTGGGTATCCTGAAAGGCGGCAAAGCCCCTTCGCGCTTGCAGGCAATCACGAGGTAGACGACCTGGGCCAATCCTGCAAAAGCGACCCCCCAGGCGAGAAATTGACCTGCCTCATAGGATGGGCTGGAAAATTGGGTCAGAAGGACACTGATAAGGATGATATTGAGCAGGATCGGCGCTGCAGACATGGCGGCAAAGCGGTAAAGTGCGTTTAAAATCCCGCCGAGCAACGCCACGATGGCCATGGCGATCAGGTAGGGGAATGTGATCCTGGTAAATGTAACAGCCATTTCATACTGATCGGAACCTGTCTCGAAACCCGGGGCCAGATATTGCATCAGGAACGGCATATAGATCATGAAAAGAGCGGAAAAAACAAAAAGAAATCCGGTCAGAAATCCAAGTGCATGAGAGGCGAAATCCAGGGCATCCTTGTGGTCACCCCCTTCAAGTTTCTTGGCGAACAAGGGGACAAAAGCAGCAGAAAAAGCGCCCTCTGCAACGAGGCGGCGGAACATGTTGGGAATACGGAAGGCCACGAAAAAGGCGTCTGACACAGGGCCGGCACCCAGAACACTGGCGATCAGGATATCACGGATAAAGCCCAGGACACGGCTGATCATGGTGAAACCACCAACCGTTGCAACAGATTTAAAGAGACTCACGATGCGTTCTTTTCAAGATTTGCTGTTTTGCTTTTCTTTCGGCTTTTCTCGTTCTTCGGATCAAGGGCTTCCAGAAGCTTCTTCTCGATGTTTTTTATCTTCACTTTATTGGTGATTTTAAGGCCGAACATGTCTTTTACGTAAAAAACGTCAACCACGCGTTCGCCAAAGGTGGAAATATGGGCAGAAGCAATGGTCAGAGATAATTTGAACATGGCGCGGGTGAGATCTGCAAGCAGGCCCTGGCGATCCCGGCCACGCACCTCTATGACCGTATGAATATTGGAAGCGACATTATTGACCAGGACAGAAGGCTGCGCCGTAAAGACACGGGTTCGACTTGGGATAAGGGTCTGGCGACGTTTTTCAAGCTCCAGATGAGCTTTCATCTTGCCACTTAAGGTGTCTTCAATCGCTGATCGCAATTTTGACATGCGCCCACCCTGATCATACACATCCCCGTCACTATCCTGCACAACGAAAGTATCCAGGGCCATGCCGTCTGTTGTCGTGTGAATTTTTGCATCGACAAAATTTGCCCCGGACAAAGACATGGCAGCAGCCACACGGGCAAACAGGCCGGGGTGGTCTGCTGTATAAATCGTGACTTCTGTAACCGAGCGGAAAGGGTCACTATGTGCTTGAATGGTCAGCGTTTCACCCGCTTTATCGGCACCCCTCAATAGCTCGGCATGCATTTGCTGGGATTCGAGGCTGGTCGCAACCCAGTAGGATTCGTAAAAGCGGCCCAAATGGTGGTCCAGTTCTTCATCGCTCCAGCCCTCAAGAGTGTCCCGAAGGGCTTCCATTTTATGTTTGGCCTGCTGGGCGCGGCCTTCTGAAACATGCCCCCCGGTGAGTGCGGTTTCACTGGCATAATAAAGTTCCCGCAGCAGCTGACCTTTCCAGCCGTTCCAGACATTGGGGCCTACAGCGCGAATATCGACAACCGTGAGGATCAAAAGAAGCTTTAATCGTTCCGGACTTTGAACGATCTGGACAAAATCGGCAACTGTCTTGGGATCTGCAATATCCCGCTTGAACGCGACATTGCTGAAAAGAAGATGATAGCGCACGAGCCAGGCAACCGTTTCTGTTTCCGAGGGGGTCAGGCCCAGTCTTGGGCAGAGCTTCTCGGCAACCTCTGCGCCCAGGATAGAATGATCTCCCCCGCGCCCTTTCGCGATATCATGCAGGAGAACGGCGACATAAAGAACATTGCGCGACAGGATCTTGGGCATGATCTTGTGACTAAGCGGGTGATCTTCTGCCAGCAATCCGTCTTCGATCTGGGCAAGGATGCCGATCGCCCGAATGGTATGTTCATCCACCGTATAGACATGATACATATCATGTTGCATCTGGGCGACAACCCGACCAAAATCAGGAATAAATCGACCAAAAACGCCAGCTTCGCTTAACCGTCGCAAGGTCCGTTCCGGATCGTTTCGACTGGTCAGCATCTCCAGGAATAAACGGTTCGCTTCCGGGTTCTGACGCAGTTTCCGATTAACTAGCTTCAGATTTTGCCGGATCAGTCGAAGGGCTGTTGGATGGACATCCAGATCCCGTTTCTGGGCCAGATGAAACAGGCCGAGAATTTTAAGAGGATCGTCCTTGAAATCCTGTTCCGATTTGAAATTGAGCCGTCCACCTTCGGCTACATATCCCTGAACGGTTCGGCGCAAAAGACCCAGGCGCGGGATGGGCAGGCGATTTTTCTTCTGTTGCTCCGCTTCCAGATTGGCACAGAAAATACGGGTCAGGTCTCCCACATCCTTGGCCACCAGAAAATAGTGTTTCATAAAGCGTTCAACGCCGGTGGAGCCTCTATGATCCTTATAGCCAAGGCGAGTGGCCATTTCCTGCTGAACATCAAAGGTGAGTCGCTCTTCCGGGCGATTTGTCAGGTAATGCAAATGGCAGCGGACGGTCCGCAGGAAATTGGAGGCTTTTTGAAAGCGGCGTCGTTCAGCTTCTGTAAAGTTACCGCGAGACAGCATTTCCGGAATGTCTGTCGTGCTGTAAAGGAATTTGGCGATCCAGAACAGGGTCTGGATATCTCGAAGACCCCCTTTGCCTTCCTTGATATTCGGTTCCACCACATAGCGGGAATTGCCATAGCGTTGATGACGGTCATCTCGCTCCTGCAATTTTGCTTCGATAAAATGTTTGCCGTTACCGCTGATGATGTCCTTGAAATACTTGTCCCGAAGTTCACCTGCCAGCGCCTGGTCCCCCCAGATATAGCGGGCTTCCAGAAGGGCGGTCTGAATGGTGATGTCTTTTTTTGCAAGACGAATACATTCATCCACCGTACGTGTGGAATGACCGACCTTCAGACCCAGATCCCAGAGGAGGTAGAGGCAAAATTCGATGACCTGTTCGCACCAGGGTGTTTGCTTGTAGGGAAAGAGGAAAAGAAGATCCACATCGGAATAAGGGGCCAGTTCACCCCGTCCATATCCTCCTACGGCCAGCAAGGAAAGTTTCTCTTCAGGGGTCGGGTTATTTAAAGGATAAACCGCAGTGGCCGCAACGTCATAGATTGTCCGGATCAGCTGATCCACAAGAAAGGATGCCGCATGCATGGAGGGACGACCCTTGTTATTCTCCATGAAGCGCTTTTTAATCTCTTCCTGACCGTTCTGCAGGGCTTCTTTTAAAAGCTTAAGGAGCGCCGCCCGGAATTCAAAGCTTTCCGGAGAGAATTCTTCCGTCAGTTCAGCAATCAAGGCGACCGTCTTTTTGCGGTCGAAAATGCTGCGCTGATTGGGAACTTTTTCCATGATTTTGGTCTCTTGAACTCGATCTCTGACGTCTTTATGGTCCGGTTATACCATAGATCATCTTATTATCAGCAGTTTAAGTCCCTTTTAATCCGGAATTCTTAACACACAAAATGCTCAGTAGTTTTATAAATGGCGCCCTTCTAGGCGGCGCGTTGATTATTGCCATAGGGGCTCAGAATCTGTTCGTTCTGCGACAGGGAATGGCGCGGGACCAGGTCTTTATTGTAGCGCTGCTTTCTTCCCTTATTGATGCAAGTCTGATTGTTGCAGGCGCGCTTGGTCTTGGCAGTCTGATTGCAACTGTTCCCTGGCTGGTGCCTTTTGCAAGCTGGGGCGGTGCTCTTTTCCTGATTGTTTTCGGTCTTTTAGCTACCCGGCAGGCTTTGTTCCCAAAACCGGTGGAAATTGAGGCAACAGAACAGGTCACATCAAGTTTCAGGAAAGCGACGATGATGACACTGGCGTTCGGTCTGCTCAATCCACATGTCTATCTGGATACCGTTATTCTGCTCGGCGGTATCGCGGCAGGTTACGAATTTTCCCTTCGGCTTTATTTTGTTGCCGGTGCTGTGCTGACATCATTTATCTGGTTTTTTGCGCTTGGCTACGGGGCGAGAACATTGACGCCTTTATTGCAGCATCCCTGGGGGGCGCGGGTTCTGGATGGATTTGTTGCTTTGATGATGTTTATAGTGGCAGCGAATCTGATCCGTGATCAGCTGAATTCAAGCCCTGTCTAGCAGCATTTGCCTTCCTGAACAGGGGGACAGGGAACAGTGCCGTAACTGCAAAAAACACAGCAATCTCCATAGAGAGGTTTCAAGAGTGTTTCGCAGCCTTTGCAGTTATAAAAATACTGGCAGGCCTCCGTCGGCATCACTTCTTTTTCGGTGTGGCCGCATTGGGGGCATGTCAGAACAGAGGTAAGAATTAGGTCTTCCATGACAGGAAGAATGCTCCTCTGCCATGGAAGGGTCGAATAAATCTGTTGTGAGGAATTAGACGATTGTCTGACCGCCATCAATAACTAGGGTATGGCCGGTCATGAAGTTTCCGGCTTTTGAGGCCATAAAAACGGCGGCACCGGCAATCTCATCCGGCTCGCCAATCCGCTGAAGCGGTGCACGGGAGGTTGCTTTTTTAAGAATTTCCGGATTTTCCCAAAGTGCACGGGCAAAATCAGTACGGATCAGTCCCGGCGCAATCGCGTTTACCCGAATATTATGCGGACCATGTTCCAAAGACAGGTTGCGTACGAGTTGCATATCAGCCGCTTTGGAAATTGCGTAGGCCCCGAGTTCTGCTGAGCCTTTCAACCCGCCGATGGAGGAGACAATGATGATGGAGCCATCTTTGCGTTCCCGCATCTCCGGCGCGACCATATTGCAAAGCCAGTGGTTGGATTTGATGTTGGATGACATGATTTTGTCAAAGGCTTCATCAGGAATATCCATCGCAGAGCCAAAGAACGGATTGAGGGCTGCATTACAGACCAGAATGTCAATCTGTCCCAGTTTTTCATGGGCTTCATCTACCAGATTTTGCAGGCTTTCCTTTGAATTGATATTCACAGGAATGACAATGGCGCTTCCTGTACAGCCCTCAGGAAGGCTTGCATTAATTTCATCGGCAACGGCCTGACAGACATCGGCTTTACGGCTTGAAATGGTGACCTTCGCACCGGCCAATGCCATTTGCTGTGCAATAGCCTTGCCGATCCCTTTACTGGATCCCGTGATCACTGCATTTTTGCCGGATAAATCAAACATCAGGTGTCTCCCTTATTCTTCATTCTTGTGATTTTGAGATAGATGAAACAAGCTTAGAGCCAAATTGACAATTTGTCATCCACCTGATGCACAAGATTAATCAGGCGGCAGCAGATCCTTCAGTTCATAAAGAATGTTCAGCGCTTCACGCGGACTTAAATCATCCACATTGATTGCTTTCAGCTTTTCTTCAGCTTGCGAGGGATCTGTAATTATCTCGGGTTTCGAGACTTCCTCAACAACCGAGGCAAAAAGCGGTAAATCATTTGCAAGCCGCGTGGTCGGAGAATTCTGGTCTTTTTCTTCAAGATGGCTGAGGACATTTTCAGCCCGTTTCACCACAGCTTTTGGAAGACCGGCCAGTTTGGCAACCTGAATACCGTAGGATCGATCTGCAGAACCGCTTCCCACTTCATGCAGGAAGATCACATCCCCTTTCCATTCACGGACCATCATGCAGTGATTGGAGAGCGATACGAGTTTTGATGAAAGCGCTGTCAGTTCATGATAGTGGGTTGCAAACAGACCCCGGCATTTATTGATATCATGAAGGTTTTCAACAGTGGCCCAGGCGATGGAAAGCCCGTCAAAAGTTGCCGTGCCGCGGCCTATTTCATCCAGGATCACCAGCGCCCGCTCACCTGCCTGGTTAAGGATGGAGGCCGTTTCTACCATCTCCACCATGAAAGTGGACCGTCCGCGTGCCAGATCATCTGCGGCGCCCACCCGGCTGAAAAGTCTGTCTACAATGCCAATATGTGCTTTTTTTGCCGGAACATAGGCACCGATCTGCGCAAGGACTGCGATCAGGGCATTTTGCCTTAGAAAGGTGCTTTTACCGGCCATGTTCGGGCCGGTCAGCAGCCAAAGCCGGTTTTCGTCACTTAACGAACAGTCATTGGCAACAAAGCGTCCTTCATTTCCGGTTTCAAGTGCGGCTTCAACGACCGGGTGGCGACCCCCTTCGATATCAAAGCGCAGGCTGTCATCAATCACAGGCCGCGTGTAATCCTTTTCGCGTGCAAGCTCCGCATGGCTTGCCGATACATCCAGGGTTGCAAGCGCTTCTGCCGCATCCAGAATGGCCTGGCCATGGCCGAGGGTCTTCTGAACAAGCTCCTCATACAGCTCGAGCTCCAGGGCAAGGGCACGATCTGCCGCACGGGAGATTTTGTCTTCCAGCTCGCCAAGTTCTACGGTTGTATAGCGGATGGCATTGGCCATGGTTTGCCGATGGATAAAATCCTCACCCATGTTATCGGCAAAGCGCGGGGTAACCTCGATAAAATATCCCAGCACGTTGTTATGCTTGACTTTAAGGGATGGCACCTTGGCGAGCGCGGCATAGTTGGCCTGAAGATTGGCAATATGTCGACGGCTTTCATCACGCAGAGTTTTAAGTTCATCCAGATCAAGCCGGTAATTGGGGGCGATGAAGCCTCCGTCCCGTGCAAGAAGCGGCAGATCCGGCGCAAGGGCCCTATCCAGCTCCTCCACCAGTTCCGCATGAAAGCCGAGCTGGTTTTTGACATTTTCGATACCGCTCAAGTCTGTATCCAGATCTTCTTTTGAAAGAGTCTGGCGCAACATGAAACATCCGATCAGATTCGCGAAGCGGTTCGTCTTCTGGATCAGAAGGAGCTGGATTTTGAATATGACGGTGAAATGTCCGCA
>JAKSCD010000422.1 GCA_022360775.1 Sneathiellales bacterium
CGGAAAGTGGTCTGATCAGGGTCGGATCATCACTAATGGGAAATTTAATAGGGAAAAAAGTGTCTTTTCTGATCCCTTTAACTTGCAGCCTGGGAATTGTTCGGAAAACGGACCTAGATATTGGCTTATCGCATCCAAAAGCTGCCCGTGGTCACATGGGGCAACCTTAATCCGGAGCTTTCTCAGCCTTGAAAAGGAAATCGGACTGCATATCGCTCACGGACCGCGCCTGCAGGGCTATGCAATAAATGGAGGAAAATCCTGGCAGGTTCCGGGAACCGATACAGTTATTGAGCATTTGCATGAGCTCTACAGTTTGGCGGATCCACATTACACAGGGAGGTCGACGGTACCGGTTCTCTGGGATGCTGCGAAAAAAAAGATCCTCAGTAATGACTCGCGCATGATTATACGGTCTTTAAACCGCCTCGGGCAGGAATGTGGAAAAGGCGCTTATCATCTCGCGCCAGATCATCAATTGAGTGAAATCGACAAAATGAATGACTGGCTTTTTCGCAATCTTGGAAATGCTGTATATAGGGCCGGATTTGCAGAAACCCAAAATACATATAATGAAGCTGTGGAGACGGTTTTCAAAGCGCTTGATCGCCTGGAGAAGAAACTCGCCAGGCAGCGTTATCTTCTTGGACAATCTATAACGGAAACAGATTGGCGTTTGTTCGCGACGCTTGTCCGGTTTGACACTGTCTACGCAATATTGCACCGATGTTGCCACAAGCGTTTAACGGATTATCCCGCTCTCTGGTCCTATGCGAGAGAGCTTTACAGTCTGCCAGGCGTGAGTGACACGGTTGATTTTGAAGAGATCCTGAGAGGAAGTTATCTCAATGATACTTCCTATAACCCTCATGATATATTGCCGACATTGCCCTTTGCTGACTGGCGGTCTCCTTTTGACAGGGAAAGGGGGCGCTAGTTTCTAGGCCTTAAAACAGTCTGGGTCTGTGTGATTTTGGCAATGAGCTTGCCCTCTTTTCGAATTTCTGTTTCCACGACAATCGTTGAATAGCCAACATGAAGGGGAGTGGCTGTTGCGATAATCGTTCCTTCCTTTACAGCGCCGATGAAATTGGTTTTGGATTCAATGGTGCTGGTCCAGTTGGCATCGTCCGGTAAATTTTCATAAGCAACCGCCGCGCCCGTTGCATCTGCAAGGGCCATGATGCAGCCACCATGGAGAATATTATTGCCGGTTGTCAGTTTTTCCTGCCAGTCCAGCGAGAAAACGGCTTTTTCCCTGGTTAAGCTATGGGCTTTTACACCGAGTGTTTCACAAAGAGGCATTCTTTTCCGGATCGAGGCCGTCAGCGCTTCAGTCATTATTTTCCTTCTTTCAAGCGATGCGTTTGGACTATTCTTTCATTTCAAATATTGGATGACAATGACCTTTAAGGTAAGGGCGGCGAAAAACCCAATAAAAACAGGATGTTTCAATTTATGAAATATAATGCATTTTTTATATCATTATTTTCTTTCTGTGTAACATACTGTTTTTATTAAAATAACGTTGTTATTTAGTTCAATTGGGAAAATTGATCATATGTGATCTTGATTGGGTGCGATAAAATAGGCATAATAATGCAGAATTAATGAGCATCGCGAAGAACGCATGTATAAAATCATGGAAACAGGTATTGTTTTCCGTGATTACGGGAGGATGGATCTGTGCTAGAGGAAAATAAAAACGCGGCCCTTTATTTTGTCGATCGACATCTTGAGGAAGGCAGAGGGCAGGATACCGCTTTCTTTGAGGCCGTTTCAGGTGGCCCTTCCATCAGCTATGCTGATCTCTCTTCGCAATCCTCAAAGATGGCTGCATTTTATGAAAAACATGGTATTCGTCGGGAAGACCGTGCGGTTATGCTGGTGCTGGATACGATCGATTTTCCGGTGATTTTCTGGGGCAGCCTCAAGGCAGGCGTTGTTCCCATTCCGGTAAATACACTTCTTTCAGCCGATCTCTATGCTGTCATTCTGAATGATAGCCGTGCAAAAATCCTTTTTGTTTCCAATGAATTATATGATGTTGTCAAACCGGTTTTGAAGGATCTTTCTTTCCTTGAAAAGGTTGTTGTTCTTCGAGGTAAACAACAGGGGTGCCTGGAATTTGAAAGCGAGCTTGAGGGGCTGGAAGAGCGTCCTGCGATTGCAGTATCTGACGATGAGACAGCGTTCTGGCTTTACTCATCAGGGTCCACTGGCCAGCCCAAAGGGGTTCGTCACGTTCATGGAAGCCTGAAAGCGACTGCTGATACTTATGGAAAACAGGTATTGGGAATTGAACGTTCTGATCTTGTCTATTCGGTGGCCAAGCTTTTCTTTGCTTATGGTCTTGGCAATGCCATGACATTCCCTATGTCGGTTGGCGCAAAAGTTGCGCTGTTCCCCGGGCGCCCAACACCGGATACGGTGTTTGATCTTATGAAAGCCTATGAACCAACGGTCTTCTGCGGTGTCCCGACACTTTATGCAGCAGTCGTCGCGGCCATGGGGGATGGGCAACCGGAAGGGTTTGGTAATCTTCGGCGCAGTATTTCCGCTGGCGAGGCTCTGCCTTCAGAGATCGGCAAGAAATGGCATGATGTGACAGGCGTTGATATTCTGGACGGTGTAGGTTCCACAGAGATGCTTCATATTTTCCTGTCTAACGCCCCTGGTGAAGTTGTCTATGGAACGTCAGGTCGTGCGGTTCCCGGATACGAGCTTCGTGTTGTTGATGAGGAAAACAAGGATGTTGAGGCTGGCGGAATTGGCGAGTTGCTGGTCAATGGCCCTTCTGCAGCTGACGGATACTGGAACCAGCGAAATAAGAGCAGGGCCACCTTTGAAGGGGTCTGGACCCGTACAGGTGATAAATATGAAGTGATGGATGATGGTCGCCTTGTATATTGCGGACGGACGGATGACATGTTCAAGGTCAGCGGGATCTGGGTATCCCCCTTTGAAATCGAGCAGGCCCTGGTTAGCCATCCGGATGTTCTTGAAGCGGCTGTTGTCGCTCATGCGGATGAAAATAATCTTGAAAAACCAAAGGCTTTCGTTGTTCTTTCAAACCAGAATGCGAGCGGTGATCTGGCCTCTCAGTTAAAAGATCACGTGAAAGAAAGCGTCGGAAAATGGAAATATCCTCGCTGGATCGAAATTGTTGACGATCTTCCAAAAACGGCAACAGGCAAGGTCCAGCGTTTCAAGCTGCGACAGGGCTGAGCCTGTCATGCCGAACTGGGATAAGGGCGGTATATTCAGGCTCATGGCCAATGGGGTTGAACTTGAAGGCAGGTGTTTTGGTCCTTCGCCCAGGGAAGCCCCTACAATTATCCTGCTTCATGAGGGACTTGGTTCGATCCGTCTTTGGCGGGATTTTCCTGAAAAGCTGGTTGCGGCAACCGGGCTTGGCGTTTTCGCTTATTCCCGGCAAGGCTATGGCGCCTCCGATCCCGTCTCTCTTCCGCGCCCGATAAATTATATGGATCTGGAGGCTGAAAAGTCAGTTCCTGATGTCCTTTCCGCTGTTGGTGTGAAGGACTATATCCTCCTTGGGCATAGTGACGGAGCGTCTATCGCGACGATTTACGCCGGGTTAGAGCAGGCAAGAGGGGGGCTTGAAGCTGTTATCCTGATGGCACCTCATTTCTTTGCCGAGCAGGAAAGTGTCGAGGCGATCTCGAAAATCCGAAAAACCTATGATGAAGGGTTGCGAGACAAGCTGGCGAAATACCATCTTCATGTGGATTGTGCTTTCCTTGGCTGGAATGAAACCTGGCTTCATCCCGATTTTATGACCTGGAATATCGAGCGATTTTTGCAAGATATTCGCGTACCGGTCTTGATGATCCAGGGAGAAGATGACGAATACGGGACTTTCCGGCAGGTGGAGGCGCTAAAAGCTGGGCTGAAGGGGACAGCAAAGGTTGAGTATCTGCCTGATTGCGGTCATGCACCACATCAGGAAAAAGAAACAGAAACTCTAGATGCCATAAAAAGCTTTATTGATCGTTTGATTTAACCTGATGGGAAAGCGTTATGTCTTTTGCGTCCTACTTTCCCGGTGAAGCTCACAGGCCCGGGCAAAATGACCGTCCGGACGAAAATTCTCCTGCACTCCTAAATCTGCTGGAAGGTCAGATTAAACCGGTTAAATCTGAAAATTGGCAGGAAAATAAGGTCTATTTGACCGGGTGGACCCTTTTCGATGCGCAATATTACTGGGAAGCTCACCATTTATGGGAAGCGGTCTGGTTAGGAACGTTAGAGAAAAATCCGGAAAAATACCTTATGGAAGGGTTGATACAGCTGACAAATACCCTTCTTAAAATACGATTGGGACGCAAAAAGGCGGCTTTAAAACTGATATCTCTGTCAGAATCAAAAATAAATGAAGCTTTTATTGGATCTTCAATGGAGCTTATGGGGGTAGAGAAAAATGAGGTTTTGGAGGGGTTGGCATGCCTCAAGCAGGAAATGGTGCAGAATTTTGATCCCAAAATGAATTTTTCTGTGCCGATTAAAGTTAAAAATGCATTATAATGCATATTAATCTTGATATTTTTTCGGAATCATGCAATTTTATTCTGGACGCCGTGCAATAAATTGCACTATAACACAAGAATAAGTGAGATAGAGGAGAGCAGTTGTGACGAAACGCATCGATTTTCAGGTTGATCCTTCATCCTATCGCCATTGGCGGATCGACTATGAAGGAGATGTCGCCAATCTTTACATGGATGTGGATGAAAAGGGCGGCCTGTTTGATGGCTATGAACTCAAGCTGAACTCCTATGATCTGGGTGTGGATATCGAGCTTGCTGATGTTGTTCAGCGTATGCGCTTTGAGCATCCGGAAGTTAAAACCATTGTCATGCAGTCTGCAAAAGACAAGGTGTTCTGTGCCGGTGCGAATATCCGTATGCTCGGCGGTGCAGCTCATGCTCATAAAGTGAATTTCTGTAAGTTTACCAATGAGACACGGAATACTTTTGAAGCAGCAGGTGAAGACTCAGGGCAGCATTATATCAGTGCTGTTCGCGGGGCTTGCGCCGGCGGCGGATATGAACTGGCGCTTGCTTGTGACTATATTATTCTGACAGATGACGGATCTTCATCCGTGGCTTTGCCTGAAGTGCCGCTTCTTGCCGTTCTGCCGGGTACCGGTGGTTTGACCCGTGTTACGGATAAACGCAAAGTCCGCCGTGACCTTGCTGACGTCTTCTGTTCGCTGGAGGAAGGTGTTCGCGGCAAGCGCGCAAAACAGTGGCGTCTTGTTGATGAAGTGGTCTCTAACTCGAAATTTGATGAAGTTGTCAAGGAGCGGGCCAAGGAATTTGCTGGCAAATCAACACGTGCGGCGGCGGATAAGGGAATTGAGCTTACACCGTTGGATCGTACTTTCCAGGAGAATGGCAGCGTTACCTATTCCACAGTTGAAGTGGATGTGGAGCGGGATAAGGGGCTTGCAAAAATCCTTATCAAAGGGCCTTCCGATGCCGCGCCTACCAGTACCGATCAACTGATCAGTGAAGGGGCGTCCACCTGGATGTTACGCTGTGCGCGAGAGCTTGATGACGCTATCCTGCATCTTCGCCTTAACGAACTGGAACTGGGCGTTGTTGTTTTCACCACACAGGGCGACAGTGATGCGGTTGCGTCCCATGAAAAATTTATTCTGGAAAATCAGGATCACTGGCTCGCAAAAGAAATCCAGCTTTACTGGAAACGTGTCCTGAAGCGGGTTGATATGACCTCTAGATCGCTGGTGGCACTGGTTGAACCGGGCTCCTGCTATGCCGGTATGCTGGCAGAGCTTCTCTTTGCCGTGGATCGCAGTTATATGGCGGAAGGTGAGTTTGAAGGCGATAATCGCCCGGTTGCTGCTATCCAGTTGACTGATGGTAATTTCGGACCTTACCCGATGGGCAATGACCTTACCCGTCTTGAAACACGCTTTATTGCAGATCCTTCACAGGTTGAGGATGCAAAAGGGCGGGTAGGCGAAGCACTTGAATCTGAGGATGCAGATGAGCTTGGTCTTGTAACTTATTGTTTTGACGATATTGATTGGGAAGATGAAATTCGAATTTTCCTTGAGGAAAGAAGCAATTTCTCCCCGGATGCCATGACCGGAATGGAAGCCAATTTGCGTTTTGCCGGACCGGAAACCATGGAAACACGGATTTTCGGGCGTCTGACCGCCTGGCAGAACTGGATTTTCCAGCGGCCAAATGCTGTTGGTGAAAATGGTGCCCTGCAACGTTATGGAACAGGCGTTCGGGGTGAGTATGATATGCGCCGGGTTTAACGGCGCACATTTATAAGAAGGTGCCTGGCACCAGAATAGATAAAGCTGAGGGATGAGACATGGTTGATCTTATTAATGTGAGTTACGATACACAAATTCCGAATAATGTGGGATTGTCGACGGACAAACGTGTTCTCAAGGCGCTAGAGCGTTGGCATCCGGGCTATATTAACTGGTGGAAGGATCTGGGGCCGGACGGGTTCCATGACAGCCAGGTTTACCTCAGGACTGCGGTCAGTGTGGATCCAAAAGGCTGGGCCAAGTTTGACTATGTTAAGATGCCGGAATATCGCTGGGGTATTTTGCTTGCTCCTGAAGTGGAAGGCCGGACCATTCCGTGCGGTGAGCATTATGGTGAGCCTGTCTGGCAGGAAGTGCCCGGCGAATACCGTTCCATGCTGCGCCGCCTGATTGTGATCCAGGGCGATACAGAACCTGCATCTGTTGAGCAGCAGCGTTATCTGGGTAAAACTGCACCGTCTCTTTATGACATGCGCAATCTGTTCCAGGTGAATGTGGAAGAGGGACGTCACCTCTGGGCGATGGTTTATCTTCTTCAGAAATATTTTGGCCGCGACGGTCGTGAGGAAGCGAATGAACTGCTGCGTCGTCAGTCCGGTTCTGAAGAGGCACCTCGTATGCTGGGCGCCTTTAACGAGGAAACACCGGACTGGCTTTCCTTCTTCATGTTTACCTATTTCACCGACCGTGACGGCAAGATGCAGCTGGAAAGCCTGGCGCAGTCCGGATTTGATCCGCTGTCTCGCTCCTGCCGCTTTATGCTGACAGAGGAAGCCCATCATATGTTCGTGGGTGAAACCGGTGTTGGCCGTGTGATCCAGAAGACCTGTGAAGCGATGAAAGCTGCTGGCATTGATGATCCATATGACCTGGAAGCCATTCGCAAACTGGGTGTGATTGACCTTCCGACTATCCAGAAGAAGCTAAATCTTCACTATACATTGTCGCTGGATCTGTTCGGCTCAGAAGTATCAACAAATGCGGCGAATGCATTTAACGCCGGTATTAAAGGTCGTTATCAGGAAACGAAGATCGATGATGAC
>JAKSCD010000495.1 GCA_022360775.1 Sneathiellales bacterium
CTGGAGAAGCAAACAGGACATAAGTTCCAGGGCCTGGACAGGCTGCAGGCCCTTCTGCCGGATAACTGCACCTTTGTTGAGCCAGAAGGGCTTAAAACCGGGGAGATCTGGTTTGAACTTGCAGGCGAAGCGACGCGAGCCTGGGTCGTCACAGATACATTCAAGGGGCCAACCGGCCCTGTGGGAACGGTGAGCGAGAGGATCGAACTACTGGGTACTTTTCCGAAATTCGGCATTCAGGATAAGATGAGCTACATGAGCTGGCTTGAAGAACGGCTGGCAGCTTTTCAGCCATTACTGGTCGTTCCCTGTCACGGATCATTGGTACTGAGCGAAACGCTTGTTCGCGACATCATGCTACTGCAAGACTGATGTTCCGAAACGGGCATCCTGAAGGGGGATATTGCGAGAGCCACAGCGGATTTCGTAAATCCAGATCCTGCCGCCTGCAGATAGCCTGGCCTTGAAAATGGCTGCCTGGGCCTTGACTTGGCAGGACGCACAGAAGTGACATTCAGCGAAGAGTAGTCAATTATTCTCCTGATCTTACCTTGCGTATTTCTCGCTAAACGCCTGTATCCTCGAACAGTGCGCCGGCACTTTCTGGAAAGCCACTAACCTTAGACAAGAGGGACAGAAGAGTGGCCTGTTCTTTGCTGTTCAGGTTCTCAAGGAAACGCTCCTGACTGCGTTCTGCAAGAGGGAGTGTCTCTTCCAGAAGCGCATAACCTTCTTTTGTCAAAACAACAAGCTTGATACGCCGGTCTTGAGGATGTGGTTCGCGACGGACGATCCCGCGCTTCTCCAGTCTGTCAATCACGCTCCCAAGTGTCGCCTTATCGAACCCTATGATTTGAGAAAGGCGAGTGACGTCAACGGCTTCAACAGAAGCTATGGCCGCAATTGAAGCGAATTGCACGGGTGTGATGCCCAGGTCTCTACATTCTTCATTGAACAAAGCAACCACTGTCTGGTTCGCTCGACGCAACAGGTGCCCTGGCATTCGGGACAGGCGCGCTAGCGCATCTAACTCGTTTTTATTCTTCACGGACATGCTTTTCTCCTACGGGATAGCAAGGACAATAGCAGCCCCCCTTCCAGCCGCAACCAAATATTGAACGTATAAATATTGACTGTATACATAAAGAATGTATACTTACTAAAAATTGAAAGGAGGAAGCCGATGCAGGATGCAGCATTTCCGAGGAATGCCTGGTACGCACTGGGTTGGAAAGAAGAGGCCGGACGTAAATTGTCCCATCGCAAGATTTGTGGTGTGGATATTGTCTATTATCGGACATCTCAAGGTAAAGTTGCTGCGCTTGAGGATGCCTGCTGGCATCGTCTTGTACCCTTGTCAAAGGGAAAACTGGAGGGGGATACTGTTGTTTGTCCCTATCACGGCTTGAAATATGAGGCGGGCGGGCGATGCGTGCATATGCCGACCCAGGATACGATCAATCCATCGGCTTGTGTTCGCTCTTTCCCGGTGGAGGAACGGCACCGCCTGATCTGGGTCTGGCCAGGAGATCCGCAAAAAGCAGATCCAGATAAAATTCCTGATATGTGGCGTCTTGATCATAAGGACTGGGCAGGTGACGGTGGGGTTATCCATGGCAAATGTAACTACCAGCTCGTCCTCGACAATCTGATGGATTTAACGCATGAAACCTTTGTCCATGATGGCAGTATTGGAAATGCCGCAGTAGCGGAAGCGCCTTTTGAAGCTTCCCACCAGGATGAAACAGCGACAATTACACGCTGGATGATAGGGATCGACCCGCCGCCGTTCTGGCGCGCGCAATATGGCAAGCCAGGTGATGTTGATAGATGGCAGATTATTCATTTCTCTGCACCTTCAACCATTCAAATCGATGTCGGTGTTGCGGAGACAGGAACCGGAGCCCCAATAGGAGATCGGTCCAAAGGGGTCACGGCCTTCGTCATCAACACGATCACACCTGAAACAGATAAAACCTGCCACTATTTCTGGGCTTTCGTACGTGATTATCGGATCGATGATCAGAGCGTTACCAATGCAACGCGTGACGGTGTTCGCAATGTTTTTCGAGAGGATGAAGAGATCCTTGAAGCACAGCAACAGGCCATGGATGCACAGCCCGACAAGGAATTCTACAACCTTAACATTGATGTTGGAGCAATGTGGTCTCGCCGGATTAATGAGCGGCTGGTGAAAGAAGAGCAGAGCATTGAAG
>JAKSCD010000361.1 GCA_022360775.1 Sneathiellales bacterium
GATCTATTAATGAGCGGCTGGTGAAAGAAGAGCAGAGCATTGAAGAGCAGCTCCGCGCCATTGGTTGAACCTTTCCAGCACATGAACTGGTGCCCTGACCCTAGCAAACGTTTTCGTAAATTGAGAGAATTACCGTGACATATAAGCAAAAAGCGACAGTTATCAGGACAAAAAAGCTCTCATCGGATGTGATGCGATTTGATCTCGTCCCCCATGGTGAAGGTGTTATTTTTGAGCCAGGCGGGCATATTGACGTCTTTATACCGAATGAGAGTGGAGAAATTGTCCGATCCTATTCACATGTTGGTATTGGTACCAATCGAACGTTACAAATCGCTGTCAAACAACTGAAAAATAGCCGCGGAGGGTCCCGCTACATGTGGTCTCTCGCACCGGGCGATCATATCCAGCTTGCGCCGGGGCGAAATAATTTTCCCTTATCCTACGGCGCGCCTGTCTATCAGCTCCTGGCTGGCGGGATCGGTATAACGCCGATCCTCGGAATGGGCCGGGCGTTGAAAGAGGCCCGCAAGAATTTTCGACTGCTCTATTGTGTTCGTGATGGTGCTGATGCTGCATTTGTAGACACCCTTCGTGAAGAATTCGCAGAGGCGTTCGTTCTGCATGATGATTTGCAGAAAGGAATTCTTGATGCTTCAGCATTTGTCGGATCACTTGCTGCCGAGACTGAGCTTTACATGTGCGGTCCGCTCCCTTTGATGGATGCGGTCTCTGCTGCGTGGGGGAGAGCAGGGCGCGCCCCGGCGAAGCTGCGTTTTGAAACGTTCGGTACAACTGGCAATGCCGAATCCATGGATTTCAAAGTCACAGTTATTGAAACTGGCGAAACAGTCACGGTCCCCAGGGACGCCAGCTTGCTGGACAGTCTGATCGAGGCAGGCCAGCCGGTAATGTATGACTGCAAACGTGGTGAATGCGGACTTTGTAAAGTCGAAATCGAACATTTACAGGGAGATATTGATCATCGCGATGTTTTTCTCAGCGAATCCGATCGGGAACATAATACTTCAATGTGCAGTTGTGTTTCCAGACTGAAGGGAGGTCATGCCCGGATTCATATCGACTCCATCTCACACGGTCCCTCTGCTCATCATGAGGTGGAAACAGTGTGACGAAAACTACCAACTAGCCCTCTGAGGGCAGATTAGGGAGGAAACAATGAAATTCAGCAAACTTACTGGCATTATGGCGGTCTTCTTGACAGGAATGATTGCGACAACCGTAACGGCGAAGGAATTCAAGCTTGCGGTGCTTACTCCGGCCAAGCAACAAATTTGCAATGGCTGTCAAGGAAGCAACTGGAGGTGTGCATACGGTCAAGGTCTTTCACTCCGCACAACTCGGGAATGAAGCGGAAGTTATTCGGCAGATGCAATCTGGTACAGTTGATTTTTCTCTGATGACTGTTTCGGAGCTTGCAACACGGGTGCCCGAATTCAATCTGCTGCTTGCCCCTGGACTGGTTACATCAAATGAACATGCAGCAAGGTTGTTAAGTGAAGGCAAGATACCACAAAAAATGCTCGGTTTGCTTGAGCAACGGATCGGCATAAAGGGATTGGCATTCGGTATGGCCGGAGTTACTCAGGTCATGGCGAATTTCGATGCTGGCTCACCGGCCGATCTTGCTGGCAAGCGAGTTCGGATTACACCCTCGCCTGCCATTCTGGAGTTCAACAAGATCATTGGCTCGGCACCAGTGCCTATTCCGTTACCGGGTGTTTACGATGCGTTTGCCAACGGGCAGGTCGACGCCATGGAAACCAATCTCGATATTATGCGTGTCCTCAAAGTAGAGGATCATGCCGAGACTTTACTGATCTCGAACCAGGGTATGTTTCCGGCAGCTGTTGTCGTGTCAATGCGAACCTGGAAAGGATTGTCAGAGAATGACCAGTCTCAACTCGCCAAACTTGTTCAGGATTATGCGCAAGGTGTGATCACGGCTACCCTTGAGGTCGAGAAGAAATCACGTGCACATTTCGATGATCTGGCGAA
>JAKSCD010000453.1 GCA_022360775.1 Sneathiellales bacterium
AAAGCATTGACCATCAGCAGCTCTTTTACAGCATCCGCTTCAAGTTCAGTAATGGCACCTCGCGTATAGGCTCCCGCGTTATAAACGACAAGATCCGGCTGTTTTTCAGCCTTATCGAGTTTTTCAAACAATTCCTCAACAGCCTGAGGGTCGGATGCATCACAGGAATAGGCCGTGGCACCGGTTTCCGCGCATAATCCTTTCAGTTTCTGAGTATCTCTTGCTGCAACTGAAACGGATATTCCTTCTTTGGTAAAGAGCTGAACCAGCGCTGTACTCAAGCCAGGGCCTGTACCAACAATAAGGGCATTAGTTGTCATAGAATTGATCCGATGAAAGAGGAGATGTTACCGACAAACGCTTAGCGACAACCGGCTCCGCGAGCCAGCTCTGATATCTGGCAAAGACCTGCTTTGTATAGTCTTTATCATAATGGGCCTGAACGGCGTCTTCATCCTCGAAGATCTCGAAAAGATGCAAAACACCCTGTTCATCACGATTTTCCAGAACCGTAAATAAGTGACATCCGGGTTCTTCCAGTGTCAGGGGAACCAGTTTTTCCAGTGCGCCCTTTGCGTCAGAAAAAAACTCGGATTTTGGTTTAATGGTCGCAAATATATGCAGACGTTCTGTTTTATCAGGCATCCGTCCCCCCTCCTGTATAAACAGGCTTCAATCCTTTTATCAGCTCTGCCTGAATGGGGGCGACAGCTGCATTTACAGCGCTCACACCCATATCGTGCCCTACCTGGGTGCGTACAGGCCGGGGGGCTTCTGCCTCCACAAGATTAACGATAGAGGTCGCAACATTTTCAGCGTCCGTTAAAGCTTCCCCCTGATCAAACATGCCCTGAAACATTCCAAGAAGATGGTTACGTCCCTCCGCCATGGCCCCATAGGCGTCTACTCTATCCTGATCCGCAGGAGGCGGAGACGTTTTTACGAGATCCGTCCCGTGACCACTTGGCTCTACAAGCACAGATTCAATTCCAAAAGGTTCCAGCTCGTAGTGAAGGGCCTCGCAGTACGCCTCCATTGCCCATTTGCTGGCACAATAAATTCCGAAAAACGGCATCGCAAACCGGCCTGCAGCTGAACTGAGGCTAATGATCAATCCGGATTTCCGAGCGCGCATATGCGGCAGAACCGCCCGATTGGCTCTCATGATACCAAACATATTGACATCAAAATTTTCGCGAACCTGTTCAAGCGTGTAGGCTTCCGTCAGCCCTGTTGGCATGGCGCCCGCGTTATTTACCAGAACGTCTAGCGAGTGTTGCGCTTCAATATTCTTAATTGCGGTATCGACAGAAAGTTCATCCGTTACATCAAGTTCAACAGGTTCAAGAAGATATTTATTCTCTCTCGCCCAGGTTTTTAATTTTTCTGCAATCCGTTTATTCCGGCCGGCGATATCTCTCATGGAGGCATAAACATAATGCCCACGCTTTGCGAGAGCCTTGGCTGCGAGCAACCCGATACCCCGGCTCGCTCCTGTAATCAAAATCGTTTTTGAATTAGACATTACCTAAGCTTCCCTTTTTAAAGGTTGTTTTCAGAAAAAGATGAAGTGGCTCCCCGTTTCCCGCAGCTTTCATCCGCGTAAGAGCCCCACTCCAGGAATTCAAGAGCCAGTCTCCTGCCTCGGCATCGCTGAGATGCTCAAGGCCGATGTCTGATTTATCCAGATCAGCGATACAGGCTGCGATCTCCGCGCCAAGCGCCTGCCAATGTCCTTTTAGAAGGTTTTGAAAAGCGGGTTGTTCATCTGCAAGCTCGGTTGAGAGATTGCACATCAGGCAACCCTGGGTGAATTCCCTTTTCGCAAAATCATCAAAGGCTGTTTGAAAAAAATCATGCAGGCGCTGCAATGCTGGCCGATCGGAATGCCCAAGGATTACTCTGGCACTTTCAAGTTGTTCGGCATGGTAGAATTTCGCGACCTCAAGACCGAAATCCTCTTTACTCTTGAAATAGTGATAGAAGGACCCCTTTGGCGCACCGCTGGTCCGCAACACCTCGTTGATACCGACACTTTCATAACTTCCTGAACGGATAAGATTCAGCCCGACATTGAGGAGCTTACTGCGCGTGTCCTTGAAAGCTTTTTCGTTACGGGTACGTGCCATCTGAATATCACTTGGTTTGAGAGGTTATGTAGATAATGAAATAAAATTAGACCAGTCTATTATTAATGTCAAATAGGAATTCTTTTTTGACCGTTCAAGCTTTTATATCTTCCTTTTTTGATATCAGACGCCGCGCCCGAGCATGAACGACAGGAAACAGGTTTTTTCTTTCTAATCACCCGTTTATGGCCTGCAATATCGAGTCTGATACCTATACAGCTCTCTATCTCAGTACCGGACTGTAATCTTCTGTAATGCCACTACGATAGTGATGTGCTGCCATCAGCAGGCGCCGTTGATCATCCGTTAATAATGAGGTCCCGCTTCCAGGTCGGTCCCTTTCCAATTGGCGTAAGGCAGCGCCCGCGCGGTTGGCAGAGTCTCGCAATACCTGCCTCTCCCAATCAACACCCATTTGGCGAGGATCAAACTGACGTTCTATATGTCTGGCATATCTATTTGCCTGATCCCGATGAAGAGGATGATCCATTTCATGATCAATATCTCCTGCCACTTCCCCGAGCTGAGCTCCAAAACGATTTTCGAGAATGCCAATATGACGCATGAGTGTCGCAGCGTCGCCAGAGGGCAAGCTTCCTGAACTTTTCAGACTTTGGGCATTTTGCCCCTCTGCTTCAACATGGCTCTGCATCCATGTGTGATGTCTTGTCAGGGCAGCCTGACCTGTATCGGTAGCAGACCACCAGTTTCCCAGACGAGGGAATCTCGCATCCGTAAAGGCAGGTC
>JAKSCD010000214.1 GCA_022360775.1 Sneathiellales bacterium
AGCGCTATACGATCGAAATCGATGTCTTCATAATCGACCCCTTCATTAATCTCACCGATCTTTTGGGCCGTCTTTAGCTGGGTATCACGACCGTATGGATCTACAATCGTCCAGGAGATATAGCTTACTCCCCCTTTTAAAATAACGCGACTTTGCAGTGCGTATCGATTTTTGGGTGCTTCGCCCCCAAATGCAGCGATGCCGAGATCCTGAAGTTTCTTCTCGACGGCCAGGCGAAGTTCCTCAGGTCCATTTTCTATAGGGGCAATATAGAGTGAGGCACGCGGTCCCGGAGCCGTTTTAAATCCCGTTTTTTTCTCTGGCTGGAAAGGACGCTCCAATGGCTGGCAGGCTACGAGAACCAGGGCAAAAATACCAAAAATCAGGCAGTTAATGAAATTACAGCGCACAGCTTGCCACCAGTCCCAAAAGGCAAAACAGAACAAAGATGATCATATAAGGCATTTTCAGGTATCTCGCTTCTAGCCCGTTAAGGCAATGGCCGATAGTTGCCGACCATAATCTTTTTCACCGCGCTTGCACATCCTGCGATAGCTGTAAAACAGATCTTCTTCCTTACAGGTATCGCGGTCAATTTTTTCTATTCTGGCAAGGCCCAAATTCTCCAGCTGCATATATACATATCCGGTGAGATCGAACATGTGGTGTTTCTCACGATCTGAAGGGATAAAAAACTCTTTATTATCCGGGTTGATTGCTAAAAAGGGATCCGGAAAATCGGGGCCTACTTCATAGGAGGCCTGCTGAATGGCCGGGCCAATGGCCGCGACTATCCTGTCCCGTTTTGCCCCAAGCGCCTCCATCGCCATAACGGTGTTGGAGGTTATGTTACTGACAGTCCCTTTCCAGCCGGAATGAGCGGCACCAATCACTCTGTTCACCGGATCAGCAAACAATATCGGAACGCAGTCAGCTGTCAGGATGCCCAAGGCAATTGTCGGAAGACTGGTAACAAATGCGTCAGCCTGGGGACGTTCCTCTATCTGTTCTGGATCTGTGATTGTAATGACTGTTGAGCTATGAACCTGATAGAGGGTAGCAAGATTAGTAAGGTCAAGGCCAAGAGAATTAGCGGCAATCTTCTTGTTTTCAAGGACATGCTCTGGATTGTCATCTGATCCTGCACCGCAGTTCAGGCTCGCATAAATTCCAGAGGACACACCTTTTTGTCGTGTGAAAAAACCGTGACTGATAATTGTCTCATCAAATACAGAGCTTTTAATCATCTCATCAGTCTCCAAATCCTGCAGGCGGAGCCATCATACCGCAATAAAATGACATCGCCTTGAACAATGTACCCATTTCTTCGCTGCTCACCAGACGCCTGTGGGCGCTGGTTATTTGCTCTTTTTGTATTTCAGACGCGTTTTTTGACAATTGTAGGACGCGGGCTTCAATACCAAGACGTTCGAGGAAACGTCCCTGTGACTCGATCGGTAGTATTTTACAGCCGGCCTGATCGGCAGCCTGGACAAGCCGCTTGAAATCAACATGCGCAGTCAAATCAGACTGTCCAGGATTTTCCAGTGGCTTTGAGAATTTGTGGTGCCGTACGGCCTGAAAACTGTCCCCTGCTTTACCGCTTTGCGAACCATAATCGAGAAAAAGGGCCGCACCGGAATTTTTTGTCAGCATTCGGGCAATATTTCTAACTGTATCGAGAGCACCAGGGCATATCTCAAAAATATCCCCTTCTTCCAGTGATCCGAAAGAAGTGGGGTCAGCATCAGAATTTCTCCCTATTGGAAGATCCTCAAAGCAAAAGCCGTTTTCGTCGAGTGCCACATGTCTCTCGAGCAAAGGGTTCGAATAAACAAATTGCCGGATTGGAAGAGCGTCAAGAAATTCATTTCCTATAATCAGGCATGGCCCTTGCACGTTATCGGGGAAATTTTTATGCCAGGAGATTTCATGGTCTTTAAGTTTTTCCCGTTGTACAGATTGAAGCTGATCACTAGCTTCGACCATATGAATATTCAATGCCTGAATAAATTCGGGCGCCAGTTTTGCACTTCTGAGTGCGTCCTGCATGAGTGTGCCATTTCCGGGGCCGAGTTCGATAAGGTTGATTAATGAAGGGGCCCCCAGTTTGGCCCAGCAATCAACGGTCCAAAGGCCGATTAATTCGCCAAACATCTGACTGATTTCCGGAGCCGTTACAAAATCGCCCTTTGCACCGAAGGGGGGTTCTGCCACGTAATATCCGAATTCAGGGTGAAAAAGAGCCTCCTGCATAAAATCATGCAAGGATATAGGGCCTTCTGCTTTGATCCTTTCTGCCAAAAGTGAAGCAAGGGGTGTCATGCTGCGCGCTTTCCAGGGCGCAGGAGCAAATAGACGCCGACCAGAATCATTGGAATAGACAGAAGCTGTCCCATTGTCAGGCCACCGATAAGAAAGCCCAGATAATCGTCCGGCTGGCGGAACAACTCTACGAAGCCGCGTGCAGCGGCGTATCCCAGCAGGAAAAGCCCCGTCAAGGCACCTGGTTTACTGCCAAGGGCACTTCGTCTTGCAATCATTAACACCACAAAAAGAAGCAGGCCTTCCAGGGCCGCTTCATAGAGCTGGCTTGGGTGGCGCGGCAGGTTGCCCCCATGAGGGAAAACCATCGCCCAGGGCACATCGGAAACACGGCCAAATAACTCACCATTTATAAAATTGGCGATACGTCCGAAAAAAAGTCCGATCGGTGCGACAATGGATAACAGATCTGCAAGAAGATAGGTCTGTATCTGGTGTTTCCTGCAAAACAGAAAAGCTGCGATTACAACACCAAGGAAACCGCCGTGAAAGGACATGCCGCCTTGCCAGATCAGAAAGATCTCTGTTGGATTTGCAAAATAGAAATCGGGTTTGTAGAAGAGCACGTAGCCAAGGCGGCCACCCAAAATGACACCCAGTGTTGCCCACACAAGAAAGTCATCCACTTTCTGGGGAGTAAGTCCTTTTTCCTCCCCTCGTACGAAATGCACCATCAGTCGCCAGCCCAGAACGAGACCGGTGATATAGGCAAGGGCATACCAGCGGATGGCAAAAGGACCGATCTGCAGCAAAACCGGATCAATTTCCGGAAAGGAAATCGCTAAAAATTGGGTCGGAATTATCATGGCTGACACTATATAAAGGTTAAGGAAAGTTGTGCAAGCAAACTCACTTTCAAACCATTTGCATTTCGATCCTTAAGGGTTCATATTTCCAGCAGATGTTGAAGGATTATGCCATGCAGACAAATTCAAGAATATTTGATGATATCGCCCGTTTGGCCTCAGGTGCGCTTGGAACGGCTCAAGGGGTTAAAACGGAATGGGATAATCTCCTTCATCAGCGTATGGAGCGTATGATCGCCAATATGGATCTGGTCCCGCGTGAAGAATTTGATGCGATAAAGGCGATGGTTGTGTCTTTAAGTGAAACTGTTGAGAAGCAACAGGCTCAGATCGCTGCTCTTGAAAAGAAAGTTGCGTCTCCTCGTAAGGCTGCAACACCGCGCAAAAGCAAGGCGAGCACCAAGAGCGATAGTTGATCACATGTAACTTTGTTACAAGGCAATGATCTTATCCACAGGAAAATTCCCTAAAAACAGTATTCGTAGTTGCGTCTGATTCGAAGGATCGCTACGCTAAATATATGGTATTCTTTATTCGGGAGTACCATATATGGCCTGAAATGGAGTTCCCGTTTGTTGGAGTGAGGCCTCTTGGGGCCTCTCTGGGGAGAGTGGGAATTTTCTGCAAAGGAGTCCTGCCATGACGTCTTTATTTTTCTCCGAAGAAGAACTGGAAGAACGTAATCCACTGGATATTGTGGAGAGCATAATTGCGGCTAATGACTGGTCTTATGAAAGACAGGGGCGCAATGAATTAACAGTCGGTGTAGAAGGAAGTTGGTGTCAATATCATTTATGGTTTTCCTGGCGGTCCGATATTCGGGCCATTCATTTTTCCTGCGCGTATGATGTAAAAATTTCGGACAGGAAATATGAAGCCATATATGAGCTCCTTGCCCGAATGAACGAGAAACTGTTTGTCGGACATTTTGATACTTGGCGTGAAGAAGGGTTAATCATGTTCCGTCATGCGCTGCTCCTGAACGAGAATTTTGATATGTCTGTTGAACAGATCCAGAGTCTTATTGAAATTGGGATGAACGAACTGGAAAAATTCTATCCTGCGGTCCAATTTGCTATTTGGGGCGGAAAAACGCCGGAAGAGGCAATTGAGTCTGCCATGTTAGAAACTTTAGGTGAAGCATAAATGACTATGTCAGTATTGTTGGTAGGGTGCGGAAATATGGGCCGCGCCATGCTGGGTGGATGGATCGAACAGAATGTGAAACCCAACGACATTCTTGTCGTAGACCCATCCACACAAAATCTGGAACTTGCGGCTAAAACGGGATGCCGGATCTTCACCTCTCCCTTACTGATAGAGGAGGGATATCAGCCGGACGTTATCGTGCTGGCTGTTAAACCCCAGGTCATGGAAGAGGTTATTCCCACATACAGGAATTATGTGGAAAAGGGGGCGCTTATCATATCCGTTGCAGCTGGAACCAGGATCTCTCTGTTTGAGGAGTATTTTGGTCAGCGGGCTGCGGTTATTCGAACAATGCCAAACACTCCGGCTGCGGTCGGCCGGGGAATGCTTGTTTCCTGCGCCAATACAAATGTAAGCGCCGAGCAGAAAAGCATATGCGATAGCCTGATGTCTACGATCGGGACGACAGCCTGGGTTGATCGTGAAGATCTGATGGATGCCGTCACCGGGCTTTCCGGGTCTGGGCCCGCCTATGTCTTTCATATGATCGAGGCAATGATCACAGCCGGTATTAAAGCAGGGCTTCCCGAAGAGCTGGCAACAACCATGGCTAAGGTCACGGTTGCAGGCGCTGGTGAACTTGCCCTGTCATCGACAGAAGATGTAGCTCAGCTTCGCAAAAACGTGACAAGCCCCAACGGAACAACTGCCGCAGGGCTTGATGTTTTGATGGAGAATGAGGCCCTGGTGAAACTGATGACCTCCACGGTAGAGGCTGCCAAACGTCGCTCGGAAGAGCTCAGATAGTCCTTTAAACGAGAAAATGAATTACTATATATCAATTTTAAGTGGAAAATTGATATGAGTGATACGCCGTCATCAGGTTCAGAAGCCGGAGCGCCAACAGTCGCTGGAAAGCTCGTCATACCGGACATGACACCTATGTCCACCGCACAAAAGAATAATGTTGAAGTCGTCAGCGCAATCAATACAGAGATGTCAAAGGCCATACAGGACATTGTTTCCGGCCAGCAAGCGACACTGAAACAGGTGCTGGATCAATTACAAAATGCTGTAAAAAACGATTTGACCGCAGCAGGTTATGATCCCTCAAAGGCGCCGAATTTGTCTGTTAGCCTCGATAATCTGCAGACTGTTACCAATTGCTTTAATGAGGCGGCTCAAAAACTGACGGCGGCAACCACCCAATCGGACAGTTTGCTAACGCAATCTGTCAATAAATCAATGGCAAAGATCGAGGAAGTCGCTACCAAATTTTCCGGTGGCTAAGATCGACGCGAAAAGAGGAAAACAGGAATATGAGCGATCAATCAGGGCAAATCTCTATCGATGACTTTCTAAAAGTGGATATCCGGGTAGGTGTGATTGTCGAAGCCGAAGCCTTTCCGGAAGCACGCAAACCAGCCTATAAACTCCGTATCGATTTCGGAGACGAAATCGGCATTAAGAAAACGTCTGCACAAATCACAGTCCTTTATAAGGCGGAAGAACTGGTTGGAAAACGTGTTGCTGCAGTCGTTAATTTTCCTCCCAGACAAATTGGACCTTTTATGTCTGAGGTGCTTGTTCTTGGTTTCTCGGATGAAGCGGGTGCGATATCCCTCGTATCACCGGATCATGATGTTCCAATTGGAGGGCGTCTGCACTAGACGCAAAGCAAATGCCGGATGAGGAGATGCCACAACCCCCTGATCTCTCGGAATTGTATCAAAAGCAAAAGGATGAACTGGAAAAAGCCTTTAAAACTGCAACAGCAGCCTATGAGGTTTTTCAGCAGCGGGATCAACAGCTTGCGACCCTGACCGATGTGTATCAGGCAGAAATTGTAAAGGTGTTGGCCATTGCAAAGGCCGTGGCAACACCCATTTCGGCTGTTGCATCTGTACCGGTTGTGCTTGCGGCAGCCAATGAGGCATTTGCGCAAGCCCCTGTGACCGACCAGGCTATCATTGCAGCTGTTAACTCCTCATTTGCGCCGCTTGGTTCCTGAATTTATGTGGGGAAATCCAGAACGACCCGCAGTCCTCCTTGCGGGGATTCTGCGAGACTGATTTGTCCACCGTGACTATGGATAACATCCCGTGCGATTGTCATCCCAAGACCACTTCCGCCGGTTTCGGAATTGCGGGAGGTATCCAGGCGGTGAAAAGGCTTGAAGACATCCAATCGTTTTTCCCGCGGAATGCCTGGCCCGTTATCATCAATTGTTATCTGGATATGGTTGTTCAATTCACCTATCTCAACATGGATTTCAGACGCGTATCGTCTCGCATTTTCCATTAAATTGGTGAGACATCTTTTAATCGTGTTTCGCCTTAAAGATATTGGCTGCGAACCTGAAGAATAAAAATTCACTTTTATACCGTGCCGGCGTGTATTTTCGACGACTTCGCGTGTGAGTTTTGCAAGATCCACATCGCTTACAACTTCAGCTTCCTGTCCCTTGGCGAAGGCGAGATAACCCTCGACCATATGCTGCATATCATCCACATCACTTTGCAGATTTGTTCGGCTATCACCTTCAGGCATCATTGCCAATTGCAAACGCATACGGGTAAGAGGTGTCCTGAGATCATGGCTAACACCGGCAAGCATTTCAGTCCGCTGGGTGATTTGCCGGTGAATGCGGTGTTTCATATCGTGAAAAGCGCGTGATGCAGATCGTATTTCAAGGGCACCTGAAGGTTTGAAATCATCTACTTCCTGACCGCGGCCAAACTTTTCCGCAGCAAAAGCCAGTTGCCGGATCGGCCGCATCTGGTTCCTGAGAAAAATGATGGCAATCCCAAGAAGCGCAAGCGATATGGCAATCATCCACATCACAAAAATATAGGTTGTCGATGAGAACAGCCGTTTATCCCGCACAATTACCTGCAGAATATCTTCTGGAAGCTGTACACGAATGACGACGCTTTCAAGCTTGGCATTTGATGTCAGGGTAAAAGCACGTCCGGGAAGGCTCTCGCGAAGGGCACGGGCCAGTTGCTGATCCAGGAAACCGTAATCTGCCTGATCGCTGTTTTCGAACTCAAGAGTTCCTCCTTCTTCGAATGAGACGGATAAACGCATCTGATCCCGTGCTATACGCAAAATGGTTGCTTGCGATTCCGGTCCTGAAAAACGGTCTGTCAGTGAAATGACGCTAGCGACCTCACCCGCCACACCTTGGGCGAGGCGGCGCGCCACATCGTCCCAATGGCGGTCATAGAAAATATAGGTCACCAGAATTTGCAGGAGAATGATGGGAAGAACAACAATAAGGAGGGAGCGGCCAAAAAGCGTATTTGGCATTAACCGCTTTATAAAACCGGTTACCGGCTCCGGTAGAAGACGTTTCCTTCTTCTTTTTGTCTGCTCTAGTCCGTCCAAAGTACATACCCTTCGCCGCGAACAGTTTGAAGATATCTCGGGTTTTTGGGATCCTCTTCTATTTTCCTGCGCAGTCGGGTGATCTGAACATCGACTGCCCGGCCTTGCGTACCGCTTGATAATGACAGATTGTCCCTGGAAATTGAAACACCCGGTGTTTCTGCGAGTGTTTTCAACAGGATCTGCTCGCTGGATGTCAAGGCAACAGGATTGCCATCCTGAGTGAGTTCACTCCTGATCAGGTTAAATTTGAAACTTCCGAATTTCACACCCTCAACCGTATCTTTTTTCGATCGGCGAAGAATGGCTTCTATTCTTAGGAGGAGCTCCCGGGGTTCAAATGGCTTCGTAAGGTAATCGTCGACACCGGCTTCCAGCCCATCAATACGATCGCCTGTTTCCGCCATTGCCGTGAGCATTAATATCGGTTTGGTTTTATTGGCAATCTGATCTGCCCGAATGGATTTCGCAAGAGAAAGGCCATCTTCTCCTGGCATCATGCGATCAAGAACCATGAGGTCAAAAGCAAGTCCGGCCATCTTTTTTCTGGCATCATCTGCCGTCTCTGCAACAGAAACCCGATATCCGTTATCGGATAAAAACTGTTTCAATAGGGCTGCCAAACGGGCGTCATCATCAACGACGAGAATATGGGCTGCATTGTCATGCATTCCTATGCTCCTGCTGCCTAGCGTTTCATAATTCGACTGAGTGCTTTTTCCCGGTCATCCTCATTAATCAGTCCGGAAAGAACTTTCCGATAACCTGCTACTGCTTCGCCTCCGGCCTCGCGGAAGGCTTTCGCGACCTGGTTTTGTTGCACAGAACTGATTTTCTGCTCCAGACTGATCCCTTCATCTGTTAAGTGCAGAAGCCTCTGACGTCGATCTGTAATGCCCGGCTTCTGAACAATAAATCCGCGATCAATGAGGGCATTGAGAACCCGGCTGAGACTCTGTTTGGTAATCCGTAATATATCCAGGAGTTCAGAGACCGTTATTCCGGGATTTCTGCCGACAAAATGAATCACACGGTGATGAGCTCTGCCGAAATCATATTCCTTGAGAATCTCGTCCGGACCTGCAGTGAAGTCCCGATAAGCGAAAAAAAGCAATTCGACACATTGGCGAAGTTCTTCTTCGCGCAAGAAAAGAGGGTTTGTTCCAGATTTTACGTCAGCCATGTTGACTTAATTTTCTCATAATGTTACCTAGAATGCAATTCGACAAGCAATAATCGAATAATTTCAGTGTGTATACGACATAAAATAACTCAAGGTGTATAAATAATGGATACCTCCTCATTTGCCGATCGTGATGGCTATATCTGGTTAAATGGAGAACTTGTCGACTGGCGCAATGCCAATGTCCATGTCCTGACCCATGGCCTGCATTATGCCAGTAGTGTGTTCGAAGGGGAACGGGTTTACGATGGCGAGATTTTTAAACTCACTGAACATACGGAACGGTTGATTAAATCAGCAGAAATTCTGGGATTTGATATCGGCTTATCCGTTGAAGAAATCAACAAGGCCTGCCTGGATACGATCGCTGCAAACAAAATTGTGGATGGATATGTCCGCCCGGTCGCCTGGAGAGGATCAGAAATGATGGGCGTTTCAGCCCAGCAGAATAAGATCAATCTTGCCGTCGCCGCGTGGGTTTGGCCAAGTTATTTTGATCCTGAAGCCAGGATGAAAGGAATTCGTCTTCAACTTTCGGACTGGAAGCGCCCGTCACCGGAGACAATTCCGACTCAGTCCAAGGCTGCGGGCCTGTATATGATCTGCACATTGAGTAAGCATAAGGCGGAAGCAGACGGATTTGATGATGCTGTCATGTTGGATTATCGAGGCCGGATTGCCGAAGCAACTGGTGCGAATATCTTTTTCACAAAAGATGGTGTCCTGCATACTCCAACTCCTGATTGCTTCCTGGACGGAATTACAAGGCGCACCGTGATTGACCTTGCTAAAGCGAGGGGTATCGAAGTGGTTGAAAGGGCAATTCTGCCAGAAGAAATGGCAGAGTTTGAAGAATGTTTTCTCACAGGAACAGCCGCCGAAGTTACGCCTGTTGGCAGTATCGGCGATTACGGATTTACCCCAGGCAGAATATGTCAGCAGCTCATTGATGATTATGAAAATTGTGTCCGCAGGAGAGCCGCTGCCTAAAGAAAAGAATAAAAACAAAAGCCGCTTGAAAGATCGGGCGGCTTTTTCCTTAAAAACCGAATTTTACTTTATATATGCCTGTAGACGCGTTATGCATTAAGAATAGGAAAACCCGACATTTTAGTGTGTAGAAGACCGGATTTTCACAATGGCGAGGCTGACAGGTAAAAGAATGAAGCGTATTGGATTTGTTGTCGGGTTGGCAATCTTGAGTGCGGGCCAGGCACTGGCGGATTTTCAGGCAGGGTTGGATGCCTACAACAAAAACGATTTCACTGGTGCAGTGCGACTTTGGACTGAAGAAGGGTTCAAGGGCGATTTGAACTCGCAGTATAATCTGGGTTTGCTTTTTGAGCGTGGTGCGGAAGGTGTTCCCAAAGATCTGGCAACCGCGTATGGCTGGTATAGGCTGGCCGCAGCGCAAGATGTCACCAAGGCAACTGAAGCTCTTGCGCGTATCAAGCCAATTATGACAGCCGGTCAGATTGAACGGGGAAATCAGCAGGCGATTGAAGCCGCCGGTAAATGGTTCCGGACAAATGTGGGGGTCAGCGAAGCTGACTTTCAGAAAGCCAAGGCAGATGCTGAAGCCAAACGAAAAGAAAAAATTGCTGAAGAAAGAAAAGCAGCTGCTGCAAGAGCCCAGAGGCAGCGGGAACTGATTGCGCAGCGTAGTGCTGATGCGAAAGTTGCACAGGAACTGGAACGTCAAAGCCGTGAGGCGGCTATCCGGGCTGCTCAGGAAAAAGCAGAAGAAGCAAAACGAAAATCCTTGATTGAACAGCGCCGCCGGGAAGAAGAGGAACGCCTTGCAGCTCTTAAAGCAGAACAGGATAAGCAGCGTAAACTCGATGAAGCTCGTCAGCGTCTGGCAGCGTTGCAAGCCAAGCAACAGGGGAAGCCTGTACCTGTTCAGCAAGTCGCGCCAAAATCCAAGCCTGCACCACAGTCAAATATTCAAACACAAAAAGTGATTACGCCAAAATCGCGGACTGAAAAAGCCCCTGCAGCTGCTCCTACCGCTCCTGTTTCAACCGCAGCAATTGCAGCGCCGGCAAAACCGGCCTCTGCTCCTGTCCCTTCATCACCGGCAGCAGCACCAGCTCCGGCACCAGCGGCGTCCAGTTCAGTGCCTGTTGCAAAAACCACCAGCGAGCCGACGGCAGCAGTGCAGAATGAACCAGAACCTGTTCGTAAATCAGAGCCAGTTGCATCGGCAACCGAAGTAAAGGAAGCCCTTTCAGAGCCGAAGCCGACCATAGAAAAAGAGCCTGAGCCAAAACCGCAAGACGTTCAGAAGCAAGCTGTAGAAAAGCGAGTTGAGTCAAAAGTCGAACCTGGACCTGCAAAAACAGTCGCGGCAAAACCTGCGACGGTACCGAAGCCTGCACCGGTGAAGAAAACAACAATGCCTGTGATTGAAAATGGGCTTGATAAAGCGATTGTGGAAAAGATTATCGCGGATTCAAATTCAGTGCCGTTGGATACACCCCAGGCACTGGCTGAGATTGACAAAGGCCGAACAGATATCGAAGCTTTGAAATGGTCGCTGATTTCTGCTGCACGCGGTAAAGGCAGCGCAAAAACAATGAATTCGGTCTTGTCTCAGAATATGACGCCAGCGCAAATAGCGCAGGCAAATGCACTTGCCGCTGAATGGATCAGTAAGCGTCAGAAACGAAGATAGAATTTATTCTGTCCAGCGGGCAGCGGCTTTCCGGTCGCTTGCCCTTTCACTCACCCAGTCACTTTGACCTTGGTCATCAGCCTCAAGTTTCCAAAAGGGGGCTTTGGTTTTAAGCCAGTCCATCAGAAATTGAGCCGCCTCAAAGGCATCCTGCCTGTGCTCGGAAGCCGTGATAACTAGAACGATGGGTTCGCCCAGTTCCATTTTGCCATATCTGTGAATAATCAGGCTAGCCTGCAAATCCCAGCGCTCCAGAGCTTGGCGTTCGATTTTTTGAAGCTCTTTTTCTGTCATCCCCGGATAATGCTCCAGTGTTAAAGAGGTGACCTCCGAGCCCTCATTAAAATCGCGAACAAGTCCGGTGAAAGTGACAGCAGCTCCTATATCGGTTCGATCCCCGGTTAATCGGGCGAGCTCTTGTCCGGTATCGAAAATTTCACGTTGAACGCGGATCATTCTACCCTCCGGTAACTGGCGGGAAGAAAGCAATTTCTCTTACGCCTGAAAGAGGAACATCTTCCGTCACATATTCCTGATCCACTGCAATACGGACAACAGATAAATCGGCAAAGATTTCCGCGTAGTTTTCTCCTCGCGCCTTCAGGAACTCGATCAGTTCAAAAAGCGTTGTTACCGAGGCAGGCAGATCTGGCTCTTCCTCCGAGATGCCAAGCTTTGTCCGCAGCCAGGCAAAATAAAGTATCTTCATCCAAAAAGCTCCGTGAAAGAAAGAAATCTTATGGGATCACCTTCTTTAATTTGTTCCAGATTTTCCGGTAGCTCTATTATGCCATTTGCCCAGGTAAGCGATGAAATAATGCCAGAGCCATCAGAGGTGTATTTTTCAATAAATAGTGATCCATCAGGAGATAATCCAGCGCGCCCTCGTAGCCATTCACGGCGGCCCGGCTTTTTGATCATAGAGAACCGGGCCTTTCCCATGACAGCCTTTAAACCGCTTGCCTCGATTTCCCGTGTCATTCTCCTGATTAATGGACGAATGAACATCAAGGCGCAAACCATTGAGGCAACGGGATTACCGGGGAGCCCGATAAAAGCGGTATTCGCAATCTGTCCCATCGCGAGAGGTCGGCCAGGCTTGATGGCGATACGCCAGAAATTAAGTGATCCGATTGCCTCCACAGCTGCTTTTACATGATCTTCATCCCCCATGGAGACCCCGCCGGAGGTCACCAGAATGTCACATTGATCAGCCGCTTTTTTTAAAGCACTGGCTACGGCCTGTTGCTCGTCTTCAAGAATACCGAAATCGATAACATCAGCACCGCATTTCCTCAGCAAAGCGTTCAGCATAAACCGATTGCTGTCAAAAACGCTTCCGGGGAAGACTGCATTACCTGGATCAAGGAGTTCATCCCCTGTTGAGAACAGTCCGATAACGGGTTTTCGCACAGCTTCAATATCGGCTTTGCCGATAGAGGCCAGTTGACCAATTTCCTGGGGGCGCAGTCTTGTGCCTGCTTTCAGGACGAGCTGTCCAGCTTTTATGTCTTCTCCGGCTTGCCGGAAATTTGCACCTTTTTTCAAGCTTTCCGGTATTCTTACTAGCTCTCCTTCCAGCTCGGCACAATCTTCGATCATCGCTATTGTGTCACATCCGTCAGGAAGGATGGCACCGGTGAATATCTTAATGCATTCTCCGCTCTTAACGACACCCTTGAAAGGATCGCCGGCAGCGCTTCTTCCGATACATTTCAGGCAATATGTTTCCTGCCCTAAACCTGAAAAGGCGAACGCATATCCATCCACTGCCGAGTTGCCGGCCTGGGGAACATTTATCGAAGAATGAATATCAGAATACAGAATATAGCCTTCCGCATCCCAAAGGGGCACGGATACAGATGGCAATCCTGGCAGGTCAAGAGAGGCGATTTTTTCCAATGCCTCGCCTACAGAGATCATTTCCGAAGAAATGGCAAAGCAATCATTTGGAAGACGAGGCATCTCTTGGTTTCCTAAATCAGATTCTCGACAATAAAATCTGCAACCTCCTCTTCCGCATTCAAATCAAGAAGAGGAAGTGTTGTCTTAAGATTGTCGCTATCGGTTGCAACGGCAATAACGGTTTTATCCGTGAGATGCAGGGGAGGGGCGTCAGCTTCATCCCGCCATACTTCGATTTTAGGGAAATTTTCTTTTTTAAAGCCTTCAACAAGAAGAATATCTACCGGCTCCAGTTTCGCAATAAGTTCCTTAATACCAGCTTCTTCGCCGTTGGTGTTTTCATGCATCAGGGCCCAGCGATTGGCAGATGAAATAAGCACTTCTCTCGCGCCCGCCTCGCGATGCCGAAAAGAGTCTTTGCCAGGTTTATCAATATCAAAACGGTGATGCGCATGTTTGAGCGTTGAGACGGAATATCCTTTCGCAATGAGAGCAGGGATCAATCGTTCAAGCAAGGTGGTTTTGCCGTTTCCGCTCCAGCCAGAGATACCGATCACTTTCATTGTGTTCTCTCATCCTGGTCAATCATGTGTTTAAGTCCAAGATTAAGATAATCATATCCTGTCCACACAGTCAGCAACCCCGCCATCCAAAGAAGGATTTCGCCAATGAGAAGGGCATCAAAGCTTTCCTGAACTGCGGGGCCACCTAGAAGAAAACACAGGGCAAGGATCTGGGCGGCGGTCTTCCATTTTGCCAGCTTGCTCACAGGCATTCCTACTCGAAGCTCAGCAAGAAACTCGCGCAATCCAGAAACCATTATTTCCCGGCACAGGATGATGACGGCGGGGACAAGAGCCCAGCTTTCCACCCGATCAACACCAACCAGGAAAAGCAGAACGGCGGCAACCAGAAGCTTGTCTGCGACGGGGTCCAGAAAGCGTCCGAGATTAGATGTCTGCTTGTTCCGCCTGGCAAAATATCCGTCAAAAAAATCAGTGATCCCTGCGGCTATAAAAAGCCCGAGCGGTACCCAGCTTGACGCTTCTCCAGGCAAATAGAATGCCGCTAGAAGAAGAGGTATTACAATAATTCTGGAGATCGTCAGAATGTTTGGAAGACTAAACAACATATCCTGTATCCTGACATGTGCCTTTGCATATTTTGGCGACAGTATAAGGATAGTCCCCGGTTATTGAAAGGGCTGTGATCACCTTTCCTCATGGAAAAAATCGTGGATCGACCGAGCAAGTGCCTTCGAAATACCCTCGATCGCTTCCAGATCTGCAAGGGCTGCATTTTCAACCCCTTTTGCAGAACCAAATCGATTAAGCAGCGCTTTCTTCCTCTTGCCGCCAATGCCGGGAATTTCATCTAGTGGTGACTTTCCAATGGCTTTGGATCTTTTTGCCCTATGTGTTGTTATGGCAAAATGATGGACTTCATCGCGAAGGCGCTGAAGGAAATATAATGTCGGATCCTTTTCAGGAAGTGAAAAAGGAGCTTGTCCGGTCATAAAAAATCTTTCCCGCCCCGCATTTCTGTCCGGACCTTTTGCAATCCCGACCAGTGTCACATCTTCAATTTCAAGCTTGTCAAATACCTCTCGTGCTGCGCTCAGTTGCCCCTGCCCCCCATCGATGAGAACAAGATCCGGCCATTCTTCCCTGGAGCCAGAGGCCGATCCGATTTTGTCAGGATCTTCCTTCTGAAGCCTGGAGAACCGCCGGGTGAGCACTTCACGCATCATGCCATAGTCATCTCCGGGAGCGAGATCCGCATCCTTTATATTGAATTTACGGTATGACTTTTTGACGAACCCCTCTGGTCCTGCAACGATCATCGCTCCAACCTGATGGGTTCCGGAGACATGGCTGTTATCATAGGCTTCAATGCGTTCCGGCGGTGTTTCCATCGAGAAAAGCTCACCAACAGCCTGAAGATGCTTTTTCTGGGAGGCATTCTCGGCCATTTTTCGCGCCAGTGCACCTTTGGCATTGAGAATTGCATGTTCGAGCATCTCTCTTTTCTCTCCCCGTTTGGGTGTGGAGATGGAGATTTTTTTCTCGGCCGCAATGGAAAGCGCTTCCGAGATCAGTTCCCCTTCAGGAAGCTCATGACTGACCCAGATCTGTTTCGGGGCAGGGCGGCTATCATAAAACTGACCAATGAAGGCATTGAGCACGTCACCAGGTTCTGCATCCTTGTTGTGAGCCGGGTAATGCGCGCGGTTTCCAAGATTTTGCCCTGAGCGGATAAAGAAGACCTGCACGCAAGTCTGTCCTCCCTCCTGGTGGGCGGCTATCACATCCACTTCATCAACATTATTCAGGTTAATGGTCTGCTTGGACTGAATATGCGCCATGGCTTTCAGGCGGTCCCTTAATACGGCAGCCTGTTCAAAATCAAGGGCATCACTTGCTTTTTGCATCTTGTCGGCAAGGCGTTCCTGAATGCTGTGGCTTTTCCCTGCCAGGAAAGCGCGGGCTTCTTCAACCACGGTTTCATAATCGTCATGGCTGATGCGACCAACACAAGGCGCAGAGCATCTTTTGATCTGGTATTGCAGGCAGGGTCGTGTTCTGGACTGAAAATCAGAATCTGTGCAGGAACGCAACGGAAAGAGGCGCTGAAAGGTTGCCAGGGTTTCGTTCACAGCACCTGCAGAGGCGAAGGGGCCAAAATATTCCCCTTTTCTGGATCGGTTGCCGCGATGCTTGGTAATTTGCGACCATTCATGATCCCGGGTGATGAGGATATAGGGAAAGGATTTGTCATCGCGCAGGATAATATTATAGCGCGGTTTCAGCTTCTTGATCAGATTGGCCTCAAGAAGCAGAGCCTCGACCTCTGTATGGGTGGACACAAATTCCATCGCATGAGTGAGGGAGACCATTCTTAAAATTCGTGTCGATTGACCGTTCGCTTTTGTGTAGCTGCTGACCCTGTTTTTAAGGTTCTTCGCTTTCCCCACATAAAGGATCTGTTCGTTGGAATCGATCATTCGATAGACCCCGGGCGAAGACGGAAGAGTTTTAAGAAATTTCTTAATAACACCTGCCCCTCTTTGAAAGGGCGATTCGAGATTTTCAGAAACTGATTCTTCCATTTTTCGACCGATTTAATGCTTCACTTTGCAGTATTTGTTGAACCGCAATCCTGAACAAATATCCGTAAGCCTATTGTAAAAATAGATATATTAGTGTTCATGGGAACTGGTGAAAAAACTCTTTTACAGTTTTTTTACACTATCCACGATTCCTGTGGATAACTTTGTGTGTAAGTAGAGTACATATAGCTGCATGTCAGTCTTTCCCTAGGGTTTCAATAAAATGCCTATTTTTTGTGCAATTATCTAACTAATTGAAAAATATATGTTTTTTAATTGTCAAGGACCTCAGGCGGTAAAAACATCGGTTTTTTTTGTCAAAAGCTTGTTTTTTTTCGTTGCTTTTTCCTACTGTGCACAAGTGAGCGTTTACCATAATCCCGAATCGCAAATTATACGTGTCTTCCAAGTGGTTAGAGCGTCGTCCGATGAATTTCAATTCCTACGCTAGTTGTGTTTGCAACAGCGCTCAGCTTTTCCACTTTTACTGTTGCAGCGATAACCCGCGGATGATTCAGGCAAATCTCAGCAACATCTTCTGCAACGGTTTCAACGAGATTGATATGCTGGCTTAGAGCATAGGTTTTAATCTCGTTTGCAATAGTCTCATAACAGACAACATGATGGTAATCGTCATTCAATGGACCTTTGTGATCCGTGACGGTCATATCAATATTAAGACGAACAGGCTGGGTTTGTGTTTGTTCATGTTCATAGACGCCGATGAGCATGTCGATCAGTAGATCGCGAATAAATATCTGGTGCGTTTTCTGCTCTGTTTCTGCAAGAGGAAGAGGGCTGATCTTATCGTGTTTCACGGTTGACATGTTACATTTCCTCTTCCGCTTTTGAGGTTGGCAAATGCTGTCCCCCATCCATCATAATCATCTCCCCAGTGATAGAGGGAGAGTTTAACAAAAATAGTAC
>JAKSCD010000273.1 GCA_022360775.1 Sneathiellales bacterium
AGGGCGCGGGCATCATAGAATTCATTGAGTATTTTCTCGAATTTCAAGGGTAATAGGCTGATGATCTGAAGCATCTGTTTTCTGATCCACCATCAGGGAAACAAGCTGGTCATGTAAAACGGGGCTAAAAAAGAAGTAGTCCCGGCAGTGAGGTCCTTCCTTCCACTGATCGGCATCAAAAATACCACATGTCGGTGCATGCACCGTATCAGGATAAAGAGCCGTCCAGGCGTCATTCCAGTTCCCAAGCGTTACGAGGAAATCATATTCTTCACTATCTGTTGTAAGATTAAGATCTCCGCAGAGGATATAATTCAGTGGGTTTTTCTGGATTTCATAAGCCCCAGGACCCTTTTTCTGGTCGGGCTTTATGGACCGCTGCACACCCTCGGACATTCGGTCCGTCAAATACCGAACCTGGGCAAAACGTTCTTCGCCGTTATGAAAGGCGAGATGAGTGTTGAAGACACTCAGGACCTCGCCTCCATCCTTTACAAGGGTTTCAACCATAACCCTCGGCATCTGGCACACTCCCCCGGCAGGTGGATGAGGTAGCGGATGGATCCGATAATCAAGAAGCAGGTCATTTCTGACCAGTGTCAGATTTCCAAACTCGCGGCGATATTGGTTCCCTGGCCAGCTTAACGCCGCCCCCCAAACTGCTATATGATCCGGATAGGTTTCCTTAAACAGTTGCAGTTGATCATTTCCGCCATAGTCTTCGAAATACCGGGATACTTCCTGCAGGCAGATCACTTCTGCAATACCGTCCATATTCAGGACGTCCAGAATTCTATTCTCGTCAAACTGCCCATCACAGCCTTTGGTGCTTTGAATATTCCAGCTTTTGATTTTCATTATTTAATTCCGGCATTCATAAAGGATTGCACAAATTGGCGCTGGAAGATCAGGAAAACAACCAGCAGGATCCCGATGGAAATAAGGGTGCCTGCTGAAATGACGGGCCAGTCCACCCCGGATTCCGGTGCGCCGAAAATAGCCATCCCGACAGTAAGGGGACGGCTATTTTCAGTATTTGTCACAACAAGCGGCCAGAGGAAATTATTCCAATGGTAGCTGATGGACACCAGGGAGAAGGCAAGATAAGTCGGACGGGCAAGTGGTACATAGACTTTCCAGATAATTTGCAGTCTCGAACATCCTTCAATTCGTGCTGCATTTTCAAGATCTTGCGGCACAGTTTTAAATGTCTGTCGCAGCAGAAATATCCCGAATGCACTGGCAAAATAGGGAAGCCCCACACTTATATAGGTATCAACCGCATCCAGTGACGCAATTGTCTGATAATTCTCCACAATCAGGATTTCAGGAACGACCATCAACTGCATCAGGATCAGGGCAAAAACGACCCCCCGACCCCAGAATTCAATCCGGGCAAGGGCATATCCGGCCAATGTACAAAGCACCAGTTGCACAGCCAGTATCATGATCGTAATCGCGACCGTGTTGATCATGTAGCGAAGAAAAGGAGCCTGCTCCCACGCGGAAACAAAATTATCCAATGTCAGCGGTGCTGTAAGGTCAAAGGATGTGGCCCCTTCTCCGGTATGAAAAGCGGCCCAGAATGCATAGAGCAGCGGGAATATCCACGCGATCCCTAAAGACCAGGCGGCAAAGGTGAGAAATGAGTTTGTGAGTTTGTTCATCTGTCTCTCCTCACCGGTAATGAATGCGGCGCTCTAGCACACCGAATTGAAACAGGGCCAGCAG
>JAKSCD010000565.1 GCA_022360775.1 Sneathiellales bacterium
ACAGAGATCTGCGGGATCACACCGGAGGCCATGACATTACGCTGGAAGACTTCGGCATAGCCCGCCAGACTGTCAATCCCTTCCTGGATGCGGGCTCCACCTGAATCGTTAAGACCAATAATCGGCGCACCGACCTGCATGGCTTTATCCATTACCTTGCAGATTTTTTTTGCATGATATTCTGAAAGAGAGCCACCAAACACTGTGAAGTCCTGGGAAAATACAAAGACCAGTTTCCCGTTGATTGTCCCGTGTCCGGTGATCACCCCTTCACCGGTGATTTTCTGATCTTCCATACCAAACTCGGTACAGCGATGCTCGACGAACATATCCCATTCTTCGAAGGAGCCTTCATCCAGAAGAAACTCGATCCTTTCGCGGGCAGTGAGTTTGCCTTTACTATGTTGCGAGTCGATCCGTTTCTGACCGCCTCCAAGGCGAGCGATCGCCCGCTTTTCTTCCAGTTTTTGAATAATATCTTTCATTTCAACTCCCTGACTTCCAGATTATCTCTGGTCATTGTCACTGGTCACAAAGGGTTAAGAACCGGATCGCGTTCATGAGGCTCTGCTTGTTATTTTTTCTTCGCATCGCCGCTTCGGCATCTTCCCCCCACTCCTCGATAACGTGGGTTTCATCCAATTCACTGACTTCAAAAGCCTGTTCACCATCCAGATGTTTCTCTATCACCGCAAGGGTCACGACAAGCGATCCTGTGAGGCTGACAATTGTATGGATGGCGGCAAGTTTCATATCGCTATGACTTGCAATAATCGCCCGAAACTGCTTCAGGACGAGCGGATCCTGTTTGATATGAGCAATTCCTGTCGTGGTTTGAAGCGCAAGATTATACTGCTCCTTCAACCAGGCCAGCAAAGGGTCCCATGCTTCTGCCTGCTTTTTGACGAGAGGTTGCGGATAGGACGCACGGTAGCAGACCAGATCCGTTCCGCCATAGGCTGTAATCTCGTCAATAACCGCGTCCCGCTGCGTTGTCACACGATCAATCGCCGTTGCCGAAAACTGCATGCAAGGCATGCTGGACGGATCGATTTCATCACTCTGTGCTTCCCATTCCCCTGCGACAGCTTTCGCAAGTTCAAGGGTTGGCACTATAAAGGCTTCCTTGGCTGGTGTCTTGATTGGACGCCCATCCAGAACAACTGTAAATCCGTTACCAGCCTCGTCGCTGGCCTCCGCCTTTTTATAGAATCGTTTCATACAAAACAAACTTGCGCTAACCCGTGCAGACCTCTTAAGCAAACAGTCGTTTGGTTTATACTGGGAATTCGCAAAAAAGCAAGCCCAACACGCAGATTTCCCTAATTATGAATAATCGAAAACAGTTGATCATAATGATAGATCAGATGATCCGCTCCATTTTCCAGAAGCATCGCGTCGCTGTGATATCCCCAACTTACCCCGACAGCGTGACATCCGGCATTTTTTGCCAGCATCATATCGTAGCTTGTATCCCCGATCATATAGGTCTCCGAGACACTTGCTCCCGCATCCTTCATGGCCTGTTCCAGCATTTGCGGATGGGGTTTCCCTGGATTGGTATCCGGCGTCTGAAGGGAAATAAAATAGTCAGCCAGACCATGCTGTTCGATTACCGCCTTCAGTCCTCGCAAGGATTTACCGGTCGCCACCCCCATAAGAATGCCCGCCTCATCCAGCGCCTTGATCGCCTCCAGAGCGCCGTCATAGAGTGGCTCATGATGATCGTCTTCCTGTCGCTGCCGGAAAAAAGCTCTCTTGTATCCCTCGACAAGTCTCGAGAGCTGATCGTGATCGTCCTTTTCGTCCATCAATTGTTGGATCGCCTGATCCAGATTAAGGCCAATAATGGATCTCACCTCATGATCCGAGGGTGCAGTTAGCCCTTCTTCGCCAAAGCTCTCAGTCATGCAGTGAATGATATTAAACTGGCTGTCCACCAAAGTACCGTCACAATCAAACACCACCAGTTTCAACGAACCAGACACCATCAACCTTGCTCCATAACAAAAAACACCGGATCTCAAAAATAAATTGAACCGGTTCTAAAATACAATCGACCCAGAAACAGTTACCTGAAAACTGTTATAGGAAATCCCGATGAAACTCAAAAATTCTCTTATTCTTGGGCTTGCGTTCAGCGTGGGCGCAGCACTTTCTGCGAGCATAGCCCATTCTGATGGTGCAAGGGCCGTCCAGAAAGGACAAATCAAGGCAACTCTCAAGCCAGCGATCGGTGCAAAACCTCCTGTCTGTGGAACCGGTTTCAATGTCGCCAATAAAAAACTGGACACTTCTGCGACACCGGTATGGGCCCATGACTGTGTCGATACAAAAGTTGTTACCTTGAAATGTAACAGCGGCCTGAACATGTTACCGCTGAAAATCGAAACTGTTCCCATCACTCCGGTCGAGGGCGGCACGCAAACCGTAAAAATCAAAATGAAATATACCTGTTATCCTCCTCAAGGATAATCTCTGGCTCAGGAAATTTGTTTCTCACCATGCAAATTTTCCTTTTCTGGAATTCCTGTTTGGACTGCTTTTCCACCGACAGGAAGACACCCGAGCTTCCGAATAAGGAATTCCAGAATGTAAACACCGCCGGATACACTCGTGTTTCCTTATTTACGTTGTGTACTTTGGCGCTCGATCAGGGAAAAACCGATATCAAAGAGCCTTTCGTTTTTCCGGTGCCCTCCTTCAATCGACTGAAGAATACGCTCAACAGCCTGTTTTCCAATTTCATATCTGTTGGTTCGAATACTGGTCAGGGACGGATAGGCTGCGGCCATCATTTCCAGATCATTAAAACCGACAATGCCCATATCCTGCGGGACCGAAATCCCCCGCGCCTGGCACTCAAAAAAAGCGCCGAGGGCCAGATCGTCATTGAAACAGAAGACAGCATCGAAATCACTTTTACCATCGAGAGCATCTGCCATCAGTTTTCTGCCTAGCTGGGCGGAAGAGGCTTCGGCACTTAAAAATTCAAGGCTGCTATCATAGGCATTTAACTTTCGCAGGCAGTCCCGATACCCGGCGAGCCGGCGGGTTACGCGTTCATCCATACGCGCTGCAATGCAGGCTATTTTTTTATATCCCCTTTCAAACAAATGCTGAATGACACTTGTTGCAGCCTGTTCATGGGAAAACCCGATCACCATATCGATCGGGTCATCAGTTTTATCGAGGATTTGTACAACGGGGAACCCCCGCTCCTTTAGCAGTTCGCGAGAGCGTATCGACTGGTCAACACCCGTTAAGATCAGAGCACGGGGTTTTTGTCCAACAAAAAGGGAAATGAGCCGATCCTCTTCAGCTGTATCATACCGGGTATTGGCGATCTGAATCTGATAGGCTGTGCCCTCAACGGCATCATGGATTCCCCTTAAAATATCTGAAAACACAATATTTGAAAAAGAAGGGATCAGAACACCGATAACATTGCTGTACCCGGATGCGAGAGCCCGTGCTTTTGGATCGGGAATATAGTTCAGCTCATCAATTGCCTTACTGATTTTTTTCTGCAATTTCACAGAAAGTACTGAGGGATCACGTAAAAAACGGGATACAGATGTTGATCCAACTTCTGCCTGCCTGGCCACATCATTGATTGTAGCCCTCCCGGAACCCTGCCTTTTCACCATGATTTTCTCCACGATTTTCTTGCGCGATATCTACCTCATAAAAAAAGCAATTGACAGTATGGTAGCGCTACCATATTTTTTAATCAACATCCATTCGATGCAGCAATGCATACCAATAAGCGTAAGTTTCCTGGCAAGGGTTGATGCTTAGGGGTGTTTTTTTATGAAAAAATGGTAGCGCTACTATTCCCGGTAAAGAGAGAACAGAACGCTCAATAACATCAGTGGAGGAAGATGCATGTTTAAGAAAATGACATCAGGGATCATAGCCGGTATTTCCGCCGCCTTGATCTCTACTGCAGCATTTGCAGCCGATTACAATTTCAAATTCCAGTCAAGCGACCCGGCGGGGAACCCCAATTTCGTCCTAAAGCAGGATTGGGCTAAACGTGTCGGTGAAATGACCGGTGGCCGTGTTGCTATCGAGATGCTACCCGTCAATTCAGTTGTCCAGCATTCTGAAACCCAGGATGCGGTCGCCGCTGGCATTCTTGACGGTCACATTACAGATACAAGCTACTTCACCGGTAAAGACCCCGCCTTTGGTTTGATTGCAAACCCGGTTGGTGCCTGGTCTTCCCCCTCCCAAATGCTTCGTTTCATCAATTATGGTGGCGGCAAGGAGCTGATGAACGAAATTCTGCAGCCCTATGGCCTGCATTTTATCGGTGCAACGACACCGGGGCTCGAAGCCTTTGTTTCCAGCAAACCGCTTGATTCTGTTGCTGATCTGAAAGGCCTTAAAATGCGGGCTCCGGAAGGTATGGTTCAGGAAGTCTTTGCCGCTGCGGGGGCGTCTCCTGTGAACCTGCCAGGCTCGGAAGTTTTCACATCTCTGGATAAAAAAGTGATTGAAGCTGCGGATTACACCGTATTTTCAACCAATCATGCGCAAGGAATGCATGATGTTGCAAAACACCCGGTTTATCCGGGTTTCCATTCCATGCCGATGGTCGAAGTCTCCATGAATAAGGCAAAATGGGACGGCCTGCCGGCTGATATTAAAGCCATTTTCAATATCTCTGTTCGTGATTTCGCAACGGATATGACATCCAAGCTTGCCATGAAGGATCTGGTGGCTGTCGCTGAAGCACGCAAAAACCCGGAAATTACCGTGCATAACTGGTCTGCAGAAGAACGTGCGAAATTCCGCGCTATTGCCAAAGAGCAATGGGTAAAGGTTGCCAAGCGTTCTGCAAATGCTCAAAAAGTATATGATACGCTTATCAAATACCTGACCAGCCAGGGTTTGATCTAAAGATCCAGAATGACAAAAGGGAAGGAAAAAGGCCTTCCCTTTTTTCAGGTCTCGGGGAGGAGACGTGATGCGCGAAGAGAGCGAAGAACATTTAAAATTACAGAATGCCAATCCTGTCCCTCAAGAGGCAGGATTTTTTGGCCGACTGATCGACAAGCTGGGCAACATTTTCGCAATCGGTTTTCTGGTCAGTATGAGTGTCCTTATTTTAGAGATTTTCATGCGCCATCTGTTCAACTCCCCTACCCTCTGGGCACATGAGACAACGACTTTTCTTTGTGGTGCAGGCTTCATCTTCGGCGGCCTGTATGTAGCAACACATAACAAGCATATCCGTGTGGTACCGATCTACGACAATGTTTCCCCTAAGATAAAAAAATGGCTGGATGTTTTCATCTATATCACATGCGCTGTCTCAACAGGCTTTTTCAGCTATGCAGCCTGGCTGATTGTTGAACGCGCCATTTTCGATCCCCAGGGGAATATCCGGTTTGAAACCAGTGGCAGCGCCTGGAATCCCCCGACCCCCGCTTTGCTGAAATTGTTTCTTCTGATCGTTCTTGTCGGTTTGACACTCCAGTTCATCATTTATGCTATATCCCACTTGCGCGGGAGCAGCGGTCATGATTGATCTTTCCGCAATTGGCATAGAATACGGCACCCTTGTCATGTTTGTCATGCTACTGGTGCTTCTGGTCACCGGTATGCCGCTTGCCTTTGTGACATTACTGGTCGCGCTGATTTTTGCCCTTGGCTGGTTTGGCCCGATGGCGGTGCCATTAATTACAAGCCGTGTTTATTCCTTTGTAACATCCTTTGTTTTTGTGTCTGTGCCGATGTTTGTCCTTATGGCTGCACTTCTGGACCGTTCAGGGATCGCAAAAGATCTTTTTGATGCCATGCGACTTGTTGGCGGAAGACTGCGGGGTGCTGTTGCCATACAAACAATTTTTGTGGCCGTTATTCTGGCTGCGATGAGCGGTATCATTGGAGGGGAAATTGTTCTTTTGGGACTACTGGCCCTCCCGCAGATGCTGCGCCTTGGCTATGGTAAAAAACTGGCGATTGGCGTTGTCTGTGCCGGTGGGTCTCTTGGAACCATGGTCCCCCCTTCCATTGTCCTCATTATTTATGGCCTGACCGCGAATGTTTCCATTGGGGATCTGTTTACGTCTGCCTTTGTTCCGGGTTTGATGCTGGCCAGCTTTTACGTCCTCTACATTCTTGTCAGATGCTACACCAATCCGGACATTGCCCCCATTCCGGAAAAAGATGAAACACCTTTAAAAGAACAGCTTTTAAGGCTTAAAGGAATTATTCTTCCAATCCTTGTGGTGATTTTTGTTCTTGGTTCCATCTATGGCGGTATTGCGTCTGTAACCGAAGCATCAGCAGTGGGCGTCGCAGGCGTTTTGCTCTCGATCCTGATCCGCCGGGAATTTTCTTTTGATCTCCTGAAAGGAGCGGCCCTTCAGACATTATCCACATGCGGCATGATTGTCTGGATCGGCATTGGGGCCAGTGCACTTGTTGGGGTGTTCAACCTGATGGGCGGTATCAATTTTGTATCAACCCTGATCAAGGGAATCTCGGATGAACCGATTGTCATTATCCTGTTTATGATGGCAATCCTGTTTGTCCTTGGCATGTTCCTGGACTGGGTTGGAATTGCGCTGTTGACCATGCCCATTTTCGTACCGATTGTGATATCACTTGGCTATGATCCGGTTTGGTTCGGTGTTGTCTTTGCCATGAATATGCAAGTGAGCTTCCTCTCACCGCCCTTTGGGCCCGCCGCCTTTTATCTCAAGAGTGTTGCACCGCCTGATATCAGCCTTGGAACCATATTCACATCACTTGCACCCTTCATCTGCATTCAAATCTTTGCAGTGGGTTTGCTGATTGCATTTCCCGGAATTACCGGCCGTTAGGGAGATTATTAATGACTAACGAGACAAAGAAACTACGTTCCGCGGCCTGGTTTGATAATCCGGACAACCCGGATATGACGGCCCTCTATCTGGAACGGTACCTGAATTATGGACTGCCCCGTGAAGAGTTACAGTCCGGCAAACCGATTATCGGCATCGCGCAGACTGGCTCTGATCTATCACCCTGCAACCGCCCTCACCTTGAACTCTCCAAACGTGTTCGTGAAGGTATTCGTGAAGCCGGTGGGATCGCAATCGAGTTTCCTGTTCATCCCATTCAGGAAACAGGAAAAAGACCAACGGCTTCCCTTGATCGTAATCTTGCCTATCTCGGGCTCGTTGAAATTCTATATGGATATCCCCTGGACGGCGTTGTTTTGACCGTCGGATGTGACAAGACGACACCGGCCTGCATGATGGCAGCAGCAACAGTGGATATTCCGGCAATTGTGCTAAGCGGCGGACCGATGCTAAATGGCTATAACGGGGGAAAACGTTGTGGATCCGGCACTGTAATCTGGGAGTCCCGCGAAAAACTGGCTGCCGGTGAAATCGATTATGAAGAGTTTATAAAACGCGCCGCGGATTCCGCGCCGTCAGCCGGTTACTGCAATACGATGGGGACTGCATCGACAATGAATTCCTTGTCTGAAGCCCTTGGAATGCAGCTGCCTACAGGAGGAACTGTCCCCGCCCCTTATCGTGAACGCGGTCAGATTGCCTATGAAACAGGAAAACGCATCGTGGATATGGTGAGAGACGATGTAAAACCATCAGATATCCTTACCCGCGATGCCTTTGAAAACGCCATTGTTGTGAATTCTGCACTGGGTGGTTCAACAAACGCTCCTATTCATATTAACGCAATTGCCCGGCATATGGGGATCAAACTCGATATCTGTGACTGGGAAAATCTGGGCCTTGATATTCCGTTATTGGTCAATATGCAGCCGGCAGGAGACTATCTCGCAGAAGATTTTCACCGTGCAGGGGGCGTGCCCGCAGTGATCGCTGAACTGATAAAACACAAGAAACTACATG
>JAKSCD010000373.1 GCA_022360775.1 Sneathiellales bacterium
CATGCGTCAGGGGATCAGTCACGTGCCCGAAGGGCGGGAAGTGTTTCCCTTCCTGAGTGTTCATGACAATCTGATGATGGGCGCCTATACCCGCAATGATCGGGACGCAATCGCCCAGGATCTTGAGCTGGTTCATAACTATTTTCCAATCCTGAAGGAGCGGGCCGATCAACCGGCGGGACAGCTTTCAGGGGGTGAACAGCAGATGCTGTCTATCAGCCGGGCTCTTATGGCAAGGCCGAAACTCATGCTGCTTGACGAGCCCAGCCTTGGCCTCAGCCCCCGACTGGTGAAGGAAATCTTTGATATCATCAAGCGACTGAATGTGGAGCAGGGCATGACCATGCTTCTGGTGGAGCAAAATGCCAATATCGCTCTTCATACAGCGGATTTCGGATATGTCCTCGAAGTCGGCCGTATCGTGATGGAGGATACCACTGCGAACCTTCTCCAGAAGGAGGATATCAAGGAATTTTATCTTGGGATGCAGGATCACGGTGTTCGCGGAAAACGTCGCTGGAAAAAGCGGAAAACGTGGCGTTGATGGGAAGGACAGAGGGATGAATAAAATGAATGCAATCACCTATCCGCCGACCCTGATTGATGGTGTCGATACAACCACAAAGTTATTCTGGAAACGGGTGAAGGAATTTGACCAGAAAGTTGCCATGCGTGAGAAAGATCTTGGCATCTGGCGCACGATAACCTGGGCTGAATACGGAGAAAAAGCCCGCTCGGTTGGGCTGGGGCTGGTGTCTCTTGGCCTCAAGCGGGGGGAAACGGTTTCTATCCTCAGTGATAATAATCCGGAATGGCTCTATATGGATATGGGAGTTCTGGGTGTTGGTGGTGTCAGCAATGGTGTTTACACGACGGACAGTGCTCAGCAGGTCGAATATCTGTGTAAAGATTCAGGGACCCGGTATTTTGTTGCTGAAAATGAGGAGCAGCTCGACAAAATCCTGGAAGTCCGTGACCAGTTGGAGGATCTTCGCAAAATCATCGTCTTTGATATGGATGGTCTTCGGGACCTTCAGGACGATATGGTTATCAGCATTGATGAACTTTATGAGCTGGGGGAGGCCTATCACAGGGAACATCCGGATTTCTGGGAAGAGGCCGTCTCGAAGTCAGAAGCCACGGATCTGGCGATCCTGATTTACACATCAGGAACGACGGGGCCGCCAAAAGGGGCGATGATTTCCCACAGGAACCTGATGTTCCAGATTTCGAACCAGACCCCGCTTGTCGGTTTTACACCTGAAGATGAGCAGCTGTCTTTTCTGCCACTCTGTCATATCGCTGAGCGGGCCTTCACAATTTTCCTGCCTCTGTTTTCAGGATCAACGGTTAATTTTGTGGAAGGACTGGATACCGTCCCTGAAAATATTCGGGAAGTATCCCCGACAATTTTCTTTGCTGTTCCCCGGATCTGGGAGAAGTTCTATTCAGCGATTACCCTGCAGCTGAGGGATGCGACCGGGCTGCAGAAACTTGCCTATAAACTGGCCATTGAAGCTGGGGCCAGCATTGCAGATACCAGACTTGAAGGAAAAACACCAAGCGGGATGCAGAAAGCAAAATTCTGGATCGCGGATCAACTGGTCCTTAAAAATATCAAGCGGTTCCTGGGACTGGATCGGGCTCATTATCTGGGATCCGGTGCCGCCCCTATTTCGCCGGATCTGATCAAGTGGTATCTGTCCCTTGGCCTTGAAATGTATGAGGTTTATGGCCAGACAGAAAATGTCGGACTTGCAACCTCCAATCTGGAAGACAAGTTCAAGCTGGGAACCGTAGGGGCAGCTGTTCCCAATACTGAAGTTGCCATTTCCGATCAGGGCGAGATATTGCTGAAAGGCCCCCATGTCTTTATGGGATACCTGAACCAGCCGGAGAAAACTGCAGAAACGGTTGTCGACGGATGGTTGCATACGGGTGATGTCGGCTATGTGGATAATGAAGGGTTTGTCAAGATTACCGACCGGATGAAAGATATCATCATTACAGCGGGCGGTAAGAATATCACCCCGTCGGAAATCGAGAACCAGCTTAAGTTCAGCCCCTATATCTCTGATGCCGTCGTTATCGGAGACAAGCGCAAATACCTCACCTGCCTGATCATGATTGA
>JAKSCD010000194.1 GCA_022360775.1 Sneathiellales bacterium
GAAGTGGTTCTGTTTGAGCCACTCTATGACTGTTACTTGCCGCTTGTATTGCGGGCAGGCGGAATTCCGAAATATGTGCGCCTTGATCCTCCGCACTGGGAAATAACTCAAGAACGCCTGGATGCCGCTTTTTCCGACAAGACAAAACTGGTTCTGCTCAATACCCCTATGAACCCCACGGGGAAGGTCTTTACTCTTGAGGAACTTGAAAAGCTGTCCGAAAAAATCCTGCAGCATGACAGTTATGTCGTTTGTGACGAAGTTTACGAACATATTGTTTTCGGGCTTGCCAAGCATATCCCTATCGCGACCTTGCCTGGAATGGGGGAGCGCACGGTTCGGATTGGTTCAGCAGGAAAGACCTTTTCCCTGACAGGCTGGAAAGTGGGCTATGTGACCGGATGTACAGAATTGATCGGGCGGATTGCTAAAGCCCATCAGTTCGTCACCTTTACAACCCCGCCTGCACTGCAAAATGCTGTCGCATATGGTCTCAACAAGGATGATGATTTTTACGAGGCCCTGCAGATTGATATGCAGTCCAAACGGAATTATATGAAATACGGACTTGAATCCATTGGCTTCGAAACAGCGGCCTGTGATGGAACCTATTTTATCAATGCAGATATACGGTCCGTCGGATTTGAAGGCAGTGACGTTGAGTTTTGCGAAAAAATCATTCGTGAAGCCGGGGTGGCGGCTCTTCCTGTCAGTGCATTTTATATGTCGGAAAATGCTGTTGATCAATTCGTACGCTTCTGTTTTTGCAAGCGAGAAGATGTTTTGTCAGAAGCCGTTACAAAATTGGACGCCTTTTTTTCAGGCAATTGAAGAAACCTGCTTGACCAAGCCAGCGTTGCCCGCTAAATAGGGCGCCTCACGATGGCGAATGTAGCTCAGTTGGTTAGAGCGCCTGACTGTGACTCAGGAGGTCGCCGGTTCGATCCCGGTCATTCGCCCCAATTCAAAAAGCCCCGCTTTTCTTGCGGGGCTTTTTTGTTGCTCAGATTTTTTAGAATGCAAATTCCCCGGATCTCTCCGATTGTACATGTCAGATGCGATGGATTGCCCCGTTTCTTTCAAGAATAAAACTCTAAATGCGAGCATCGTAAAATACACTTACAGGTTTTCTTTCAAGAATAAAACTCTAAATGCGAGCATCGTAAAATACAC
>JAKSCD010000570.1 GCA_022360775.1 Sneathiellales bacterium
TTACCGGCCAGAGTAAGCAGAAGTCCCTTTTGGCGTTTGTAATCATCCTTACGCCATTGACGCAAAATCAGTCTTTCAGTTGTCAGTGTCATTGGTCTGTTGTCGTTATGGTGAGCCAGACTTTATAAACAAGTCCAGCCTCGCATAAAAGCAGGAATATGACAGAATATTCAAAGAACCTGCTTTTCGAAATACTGAACTTGAGGAGGTTCCTCCAGATAAGAAATTAACTCACTCATGACGCCATTCTGGCCAATAAATTCAATATAGGCTTTATGATGATCTTGTGATTTCCATTCTTCAAAAATCAACAGGGTTTTCTCTTCTGTATTATAGAAAACCTCTACAGATAGCGCTCCGTCAAAGGCACGTACATTTGGTAAATTCTTTTCAAGAAATGCGTTAAATGAGGCTTGGACCCCTGACCTTACTGCTGATTTTAACGTTACAAAAACAGTCATTTTTCCTCTCTCCATATTTATCGAGATGCGATGAGAGGACGTTAGAAAAAAATGCGATGCCGAAATATCCGCAATCAGTCAGAAATAGCGATTTTAGGTCAGGTTTAAAAATTTCCGCGACTGCCCGGGTGTTTGCCCAAAACAATCCGAATATTTCTTGATGAAGTGAGAAACACTCTCATATCCGGTGTCAAAAGCGATCTCTGTGATACTTTTCTTAGTATTCTGGATCAGCGCATGTGCATGAAGAAGCCGTTGTTTTTGAAGCCACTGGCCGGGGGATTGTTTGAATTCCTTTTTAAAATCCCGCTGAAAACTGGAAAGGGAGCGTCCGCTCAATTCCGCGAGTTCGGCGATGGAGAGTTTCAGGCCCTTACATTCCGAAAGGACGTGAAGAATGTTTCTTTTTGCATTTTCTGAACCGACAGAGGTCACAAAATTTCTGAATTCCCGCTTGGGTGATAGAAAATCCATAAGGGTTAGCAGTTCATGCAGTTTTCCGTCAGCTAGACAGGTAATATCTTTTAGAATCTCCGCTGTTGAGAGCAGAGAGGTCATAAAAATGGATAATGCAGATGATCGGTGAATATAGAAAAGTGCCTGTCTTTGAGGGCTTGAAATTTGATCAGCGGGCCGGTTCAGAAGCCAGTTTTTCAAATAAAGGTCGCTGAAGAAGAAAAGAAGAGCTTCAAGAGGTCCCTCATCATTTTTGTAATCCGAAATCAGATATTGCTTTTTGGGGATAAACAGAAGATCACCCTGTTTGAGCACGACACTTTCATTATTAAAGGACGTAAACCTTTCTTTTCCCTGAAGGATATAAGCAATGCAATGAAGGTCAGTATAAAATTCAACGCCTTCAATGTTATTCAGGATCTTACGGCGGTAAATTGACAGATCACCGCAGTGCGTCAAGCAGGACGCATCTGAAAGCCTTTCAAAGGCTTGGGGAATAAGAAGGGTTTTTGCCCGGCTGTAATCACTTGTTTTCAAAAGGCCATGTCACCATGAAAAAGACTAGGCCCAGTCTAGCAAATGATCCTGAAATTAAAATTCCGCAAAATGTCGCAGCTTGACATAAAACCCTCTCCCATTCCTCATGAGAAAGCGGGAGAGGGAAAAGCTGATTATCCAAAGACCCGCTTGAACAGCGTATCCACATGCTTGGTATGATATTCAAGGTCAAAGACACCCTCGATCTGTTCATTGGAAAGGGCCGCTGTGACCTCTTCGTCCTTTTTCAACAGATCCATAAAGTCAGCGCCTTCACGCCAGACCACCATTGCATTGCGCTGTACCAGACGATAGGCATCTTCGCGGCTGACACCGGCTTGAGTAAGGGCAAGGAGAACACGCTGAGAATGGATCAGTCCTCCAAGCTTATTCATGTTATCCATCATATTTTCAGGATACACTACCAGCTTTTCAATTACGCCGGTAAGCCGCGCGAGAGCAAAATCCAGTGTAATGGTCGCATCTGGGCCAATTCCCCGTTCAACAGAGGAGTGGGAGATATCCCTTTCATGCCAAAGGGCGACATTTTCCATCGCGGGAATTGTCGCCATACGGACAAGGCGGGCAAGGCCTGTAAGATTTTCTGTCAGCACTGGGTTCCGCTTATGGGGCATGGCTGATGAACCCTTCTGGCCGGGCGCGAAATATTCTTCTGCCTCCAGAACTTCAGTACGCTGCAAATGGCGGATTTCAACGGCCAGACGTTCAACCGAGCTGGCGATTACACCGAGTGTCGCGAAGTACATGGCATGACGATCACGCGGGATTACCTGAGTGGAGATCGTCTCGATTTCCAGTCCGAGTGATTTTGCGACATGCTCCTCAACGAAAGGATCGATATTGGCAAAAGTACCAACGGCGCCAGAGATAGCACAGGTTGCAATATCCTTACGCGCATTCAGAAGGCGCTCTTTATTGCGGGCAAATTCCGCATAGGCCTGGGCCATTTTAAGGCCGAAAGTTACGGGTTCAGCGTGAATGCCATGAGAGCGTCCGACGCAAACGTCATTTTTGTGTTCTTCTGCTTTTTTCTTGAGGGCAGCCAGTAATTTGTCCATGTCCTCGAGCAGGATATCTGTTGCTTTGGTCAACTGGACATTCAAACAGGTATCCAGAACATCAGAGGAGGTCATACCCTGGTGAACAAAGCGCGCTTCATCACCGACATATTCCTGCAGGTTGGTCAGAAACGCGATCACATCATGCTTTGTTTCCCGTTCAATTTCGTCAATGCGGTCGATTTCGAAATCGCCACGTTCCCATACCGCTTTCGCTGCTTCCTTGGGGATAACACCAAGTTCCGCCTGGGCGTCGCAGGCATGAGCCTCAATTTCAAACCAGATCTGAAACTTGCTTTTCGGTTCCCAGATTGCAGTCATCTCAGGGCGGGCATAGCGGGGTATCATCGAAATCACCTTGTGTTTGTAGGGTATCCGCTGAAGTCGCAGATACCGGTGTTACCTATGACAAGATATAGGGGTCTGTCAGGTTGTTGCGGCTTCACTAACAGACCAACACAAAAATCTCAACCACTTCCGCAATTGAGGATTATTTTAAAAAGAGAATTATGGGTATCCAGGTAGGATATCAGGATCCTGCAAGATATTTGCTTAAAGGAAGGGAGGTTCTAGTTTTCCTGTTCGGAATCGTTCAGATTATGGATAAGGGTCAGAATGGACTGGCGGACGTCTTTATCATCAATTCTGGCAAAGGACCGAACTAGTTCAAGTGTTTCCCTGCGCGCGGCCGGATCCTGTTTCAGATCAATAGACCCGAGAGCCTCACCATTTAAACTGTCAATTTCTTCCAGATCTTCGAAAAAATAGGCAATGGAGATCTTCAGAATTTTGCTGAGCTCATACAAACGGCTTGAGCCGATCCTGTTCAGACCCTGCTCATATTTTTGAATTTGCTGAAAAGTCAGGCCTAACTTCTGGCCCAGTTCAGTCTGGCTTAAACCAAGTAAAGTTCGTCTCATCCTGAGACGATTTCCAACATAAATATCGATTTGGCTTGGTAAGCCCTCAGTATCCCCTTTGCGATAATCTATCATACGCTACCGAGTTCTCTCCGAATATCTCCCAAACCCCTGTAAGTATTTGCCTGTTCCAACTTTAAATGTCGGTTCTATCAAGCATTTGATTTGTATCAATAATGGGCAATTATTAAGAATTATCTAATTACCGAATTGGTGGTGTCACATAAGGCCAAGAGATTTCAGGCTTGTACTTTCCGAAACACTGACAATTACATGGTCATGAATTCTTATATTGAGAGCCGCTGCCGCTTTTACAATCTCTTGTGTCATGGAAATATCGGCTTTTGACGGGCTTGTATCGCCAGAGGGATGATTATGGACAA
>JAKSCD010000530.1 GCA_022360775.1 Sneathiellales bacterium
ATTTTAGATACAGCAAGTCCCTGACAAATTAATATCAAAGTTCAAAGGTTCAACGTATTGCAAGCAATCCATTGATAGTAGTAGGTCTATACAAGCAAGTTGTATAGTAGCAGTAGGTTCCATTACTAAAGTAATGGATAGTATAGGTTTCCAAACTAAATCGTCCTGCCCATGGTTAAGGAATAGCTAGGCAATTTACACAAGACCAAATTTGGTTTCATCCGAATCTCACGGACTCATCAGTTGTGCTTATTCTGAATAATAGCAATAGTAAGTTATGCAATCAATATTATATTTAAAAATTTTCAAATTACATTCCTTTCTTTCAGAGCAACAAATACCCACAAGTGCACATGCCAGTAGCCCCTCCCCTTGGCGGATAGGCTTGTGTACCCTGTGGGTATTTGTTGCGACATTTTAAGCGTGAATTTACAATGTACATTCCACTAGAATTTAGCAGTAAAACGGCTAAATTCTAGTGGAATAGATTGATTTAAATAAATACTAAAATGACAGTATTTATACATTATAAACGGACGGGGAATTTCATTCCCCGTCCGTTTATAGATTAAGTTGTTGTTTTTTATATTGAAATACGCAGCATTCTGCTGCGTCACTATGACCCGCTGCGCGAATCCAATAGTGACGCAGCGTGCTTCGCACGGAAAAACTACGCACCATTCCTGGTGCTAATTGATGCATTTTTCATGAGTGAATTTTGGTAAAAATTCATCACAAAAAAATGGCATAATCTGATTAATTTGAGTTAAATATTTTCGCAATAATTAAATCAATTTAAATATACCACCCCTCGCTTCGCCCTCCCCTCTAGGGGAAAATTTAACTCACCGCTTGTTCGATTATCCTGCATCAAATTGTAGAAATTGCCACAGGATAAATACGATTATTATCCTCATCGAGAGGATAATAATCGTTTGATTGTTGACCACATATCCACGACTATAGCTTCACTTTTAGCAAGGGTTAGTTACGCTCCGTGATGGATATGTGGACAAAATCAAGTCAAATAAATAGAACTTGTGGCTTGACAAGTGTACCAAAAATGGTACACTTAAATAATGAAACGAATACAAGACGCCTATCGGCTTAGGCCGACTTCCAGTCGGCGACTTGACGTTATTCAGCATTTAAGTAAGAATCGCCCTCAAAATAATAATCGACACCAATAATGCATAATACCCATACATCAGA
>JAKSCD010000249.1 GCA_022360775.1 Sneathiellales bacterium
ATTTGCAACTGTGGCGGTGATCTGCGCAAGGAGAAAAATCCCGAAAAGGAGGAGGCTTGAGTTATCGGAAACCTCGACAAGGATCAGATAATCCTCACCAAATCTGGATAGGATCTGCGGGGATATCTTATCCAGGATCGGCAGGGAGAAAGGCAGGTTCATAACGTCAAGGGAGACGTCAGTGAATTGGCTGGAATAATAAAGAAATGCGACAACGAAAGCGGATAGAATAGTATAATATTTGTTGTACTTGAACACTACATCCAGCATCGTTACGGCCTTATTCAGAAGGTTATTGTCTATTCTATCCGTAAATGATTTTAGGCGAAAATCAAACCCCACCCGGAGGCGGGTTCGGTCTAAACCTACGCTTATTCAAATTTACCATGCCGTCCGGTGCCGGAGACAAATTTTCCGGCGCCTGATTGAAAGGCATCCTGAAAAGCAGGCTGACTGCCTTCAATTTCCCGGTCAATAGCTTCCAGCTCCGGATAATCCCATTGGCTGATGGTTGATTTACGATCAGAAAGCATGGCAGTTTGCGGGAAGGTCGCCAGTTGATGGGCAAGTTCCAGAGCCGCTTCAAGGGCCTTTCCTTCCGGGACCAGTCGATCTGCCAGACCAAAATGATAGGCTTCCTTTGCCTCAACCGGGCGGCCGGTCATCAGCATGTCAAGGGCACGGCTCTCCCCGATAATGCGGGGCAGGCGAACTGTTGTGCCGTTGGGCATGGGACCGCCAAAACGGCGGCAGAATACCCCAAAAACAGCGCTTTCGCTGGCAACACGCATGTCGCACCAGACGGCGAGAGCAAGACCTGCGGCAACCGCATGACCTTCAATCGCGCCAATAACCGGTTTATCGAGGCGGCGGCGGGTTGCCCCCTTGTTGGTACCCGCCCAGCTAAATCCGATGGAGGCACCGGAGGAAACCTCTTCAAGGTCAGCCCCCGCACAGAAAAAGCCCCCCTTGCCGGTGAAAACGGCAATGCGGGCCTCTTCATCTTTTTCGAAATCATGAAAGGCGTCATGCAGCCCCTGCACGGTTTCCATGTCGCAGGCATTCCGGACTTCGGGGCGGTTCAGGGTAACGATGGTGACCGGGCCATCCGCCGTTACCTCTATCTTGCCATTTGCGTATGTTTTCATCTTTTTTCCTTCCCTTTTGTTTTTATTATTATCTGGATTGGAAATCTTGTTTGTCTAACCGAGGAAACGGTCCCTCAATTTACGCATACCGCCAAGCCAGCGGTCATAATTGGCCGTTTTCCGGCGCATATATTCCAGAACCTGGGGATGCGGCAGGATCAGGAATTCTTCCTTGTCCATGGTTTCAATCACACAATCTGCAAGCTCTTCAGGTTCCATCGTGCCATCAACGCTGGCAACCTGGTCTTCCCGGCCCGCTGTCATTCCGGTTCTTACCTGCTGCGGGCAGAGAACAGAGACACGCACACCTTTATCGCCATAGCGAATGGCAAGCGTTTCAGCGAAAGCGACTGCTGCATGTTTTGTGGTTGCATAGGTGGCACTGTCGATCTGGCTGAGCAGACCCGCAGCGGAAGCCGTATTAATCAGGTAGCCGGAGCCGCGTTCAACCATTTTATCGACAACGGCGCGAGCGGCGTAAACATGGGCCATTACATGGACATTCCAGTTCAGATCCCAGATCTCGTTGGGGGTTTCTTCCCAGCCATAGCGGGCAATCCCGGCGTTGGAGACGAAAATATCAATGGGCCCGTAAGCGTCTTCCGCCTTGGCAACCAGATTTTTGATATCCTCTTCCTTTGCAACATCGCAAGGAACAGCAAGACCCCCGACACTGTCTGCAACGGCCTGAAGGCTGTCTGCCGTCAAATCTGCAACGGTTATATGCGCTGCACCCTCTTTATGAAAACGCTCCGCCAGGGCCTTGCCGATACCGCTGGCTCCGCCTGTGATCACAATATTTTTTCCTGCTACTTTCATTATTTCCTCTTTTTTATTGCCCGGTTTCAGATCCGGGTCCGGTTTTTTTGCCTGTTCTTTTTGGTTCTTCTTCGGCTTTTCGCTTATTATGTTATCGGGAATTCCATTTGGCACAACAAAAAAGGCCCGGGAAAATCCGGGCCTTCTTATAATTTCAATGTCTAAAGTGTTTATGCGCTTGTGAAGGACTGGATGCCCGTCTGTGCACGGCCCAGGATCAGGGCGTGAACATCATGGGTTCCTTCATAGGTGTTCACGGCTTCCAGGTTCATCACGTGTCGAATGACGTGGAATTCGTCGCTGATGCCGTTACCGCCATGCATATCACGGGCCTGGCGGGCGATATCGAGCGCCTTGCCGCAATTGTTGCGTTTGAGCAGTGAAATGGCTTCGGGCGCGGCGCGGTCTTCATCACGCAACCGGCCCAAACGGTGACATGCCACAAGGCCGAGTGTGATCTCTGTCTGCATATCCGCGAGTTTTTTCTGGATGAGTTGCTGTGCGGCCAACGGTTTACCAAAAATTTTGCGTTCCATCACATATTCGCGTGATCTGTGCCAGCAATCTTCTGCTGCGCCCATCACACCCCAGGCAATACCGAAGCGTGCGGAATTCAGGCACATGAATGGCGCTTTAATGCCTTCGGCTTCAGGCAGGCGGTTTTCTTCGGGCACGAAAACTTCATCCATGGCGATACCGCCTGTAGGAGCAGCGCGCAGGGAGAGCTTGCCCTCAATTTTAGGTCCTTCAAGGCCTTTCATGCCTTTATCGAGGA
>JAKSCD010000573.1 GCA_022360775.1 Sneathiellales bacterium
AAAGCTGGATTATTTTCGGGGTCTTTTCCTTAAGTGTCGCGCTGCTTCTGTGTCTTTTTATGAAAGACGAGATCAGTAATGAACCAGCGGGTAAAAAGTCAGTAGAGGCGGGGGCAAGAACACCGCTTAATTTCAGGAATATTACGGCTTACGGGGCCATGGGGATCGGCTATATTATTCCCGCAACTTACCTTCCGCTGATGGCGAAGGAGATTATTTCTGATCCGCTTGTCTTTGGCTGGAGCTGGCCGATTTTCGGCGCAGCCGCATTTCTGTCTACCCTGATTGCTGCCAGCCTGCAGCGCTGGTTCAGTAACGCGATGATCTGGCGGGTCAGCCAGTGGATCATGGCAATAGGCGTAGTTCTGCCGGTTCTTTTCCCGAATATCCTCTCGATCCTGCTGGCGGGCCTCGCTGTTGGCGGTACTTTTATGATCATCACCATGATGGGCATGAAGGAAGCGCATAGAACAGTGGCTCCCTCCGATGTGGTCCGCCATATCGCCCTTCTGACAGCCGCCTTTGCTGGCGGCCAAATGATCGGCCCACTTTTCGCCAGCCTTCTTTTCTCTTTCACTGGAAGTTTCGACGCGTCCCTGATAGTGACCGCGGTTATCCTGCTGGGAAGCGGTTTTCTTGTGCGCAAGTGAACTGGCGGTTTCAGAATTGTTCGATGGCAGATAGAAATTTAAAAGTTGACATCTTCCTGATCCAAACTTAAATCAGGAGCGCATTGAGGCGAGGTGCCTCATCGATGGAGATTTTATGAAAGAGTCCCGGGCGTAACGCCCGTTCCTGGCGAACCGATTACAGGAACACTGATATCAGGATCATTCACGCGAAACGCTGAGTGAGCCTTTTTCTGCACTCTCATAAAATCGAGAACTCCCTTGAATATTTCAAAGCACGAACAGCGTGTTTTGCATGAGCTTGCCCTTGGCGGATCAATCCATCATGAACGGCTTGCGAATGGAAAAGTAAGTGCTGTTATCTGTTACACGCGCGATGGCTATGTCCTTTCTGACTGCACCCTCGCAGTTTTTCATCGCCTTTTGAGAAGGCGGTTGATCCAGTCGAAAAACGGAAGGCCCTATCGCGTTTCAGCATTGGGGATCAAATCCGTGCGCGCGCAACTCAATCAAAGATAAAACCTATTGGAACGTTAGATAATGATCAGAAAATACAGAAAACAGGACATGGATGCCCTGATTGCGCTTTGGGAAAAAGCCAATGCGCTTGCGCATCCATTTCTGAAACCGGAATTTGTGACCCTCGTCAAGGAGGCCATGCGCAGTGTTTATCTGCTTAAAGCTGAAACATGGGTGCTTGAAGAAAAGGGTATTCCTATCGGCTTTATTGCAATGATAGAGCAGGAAATCGGAGGATTGTTCCTTGATCCAGACCATCATGGAAAGGGGCATGGCCGGGCCATGGTTGATCATGTTGTCGGTCTTAAAGGCCCTTTAAAAGTGGAGGTTTTTAAAGACAACCGGCATGGCCGGCCGTTCTATGAACGCTACGGCT
>JAKSCD010000363.1 GCA_022360775.1 Sneathiellales bacterium
CCCCTGGCCTGACTCGAACAGGCACGCCCTAAGGACAACAGATTTTGAATCTGTCGCGTCTACCAATTCCGCCACAGGGGCTGTGTGGAAACAGCTGCACTATAGCGAGGAAAAGCGTAGGGTCAATAGAGCATTTGATTTGCGCTGAAGGATTATAGTGTTTCGCTAAACTAATCGAGTGTCGTCAGGATGGTATAGCCGGATCCCCGAACAGATTTAATCATTTGCTGCTGGTTTTCATCGGTTTCCAGCTTCATGCGAAGGCGTCTGACCAGCGCATCAATATTCCTGCTATTTTCCTTCAGTTCCTTATTGAAGATCTTCAGGCTTAGCTTGTCTCGCCCAACCGGTTGGCCTGGGCATTCTAGCAAGACCCTTAGCAGCTGAAACTCTGCCATCGTGAGCGGAACATCCGATCCATCCGGGGCGGCAAGTTTATGATGAGGTAAATCCAGTTGCCAGCCGGAGAAAGAGATGTGGGATTTTGCCGCTTCCACAGCAGCTGTATTTCCTTCAGAGCTTCTGTGGCTCCGCCGCATCACGCTTTTTATCCGGGCCAGAAGTTCGCGGCGATTATAGGGCTTGGCGACGTAATCATCCGCACCCATTTCAAGACCTATGATGAGATCCACACTTTCGCCTTTTCCTGTCAGGATAATAACACCGACATCTGATCGCTCTTTTAGATATCGGGTCAGGCTCAGCCCATCTTCACCTGGCAACATAAGATCAAGAATAACGAGATCGAAATCCTCTTCTGAAAATACCTGGCGCATTTCGTCAGCATTACCTGCTTCCGAAACCTCATAATTCTCTTTTTCGAGTGTTGTTCGTAATACCTGGCGAAGCTCAGGCTCGTCATCTACTACCAGAATTTTCTGTTTCATAGTTGCCGACGTTTCCTCAAATTAGTCAGACACACACCCCATATGTCTGATGTACAATACCATGATGTAATAAAAAAGTTACAAGATCAACTTATTCCGCTGTTTCAAGTACCTAAGTAAAACACCTCTACATACAAGCTTCATTTCTTCTAAAAAACCATTTTTTAAAAAACAGAACAAAGATTTGTCTTTATTTCAACCACACAGAGTGGTGCTCGCAATCCGATTCAATTTGAATAGGGTGAATAGTATTTTTCTAGATAATTTCTTAATCACAGGTTAAGTAAAAAAAATCGATTGGAATTGCCGCGGGTAAAATATGAGATCGCGGAGGCAGAGGGGCCGTCATAGAATGTTGAGAAAGCTGTATGATTACACGATGAGCCTTGCGGCACATCCCCGGGCAAAGTTCTTTTTGGGCGGCGTCTCTTTTGTTGAAAGTTCTGTCTTTCCTATTCCACCGGATGTGATGTTAATTCCCATGGTTCTTGCCAATCGGGCAGAAGCCTGGAAAATTGCCGCTATTTGCAGCCTTTTTTCTGTTTTAGGGGGATTGCTGGGATATTTTATTGGTTATTTTTTCTTCGAGCTGATTGGTGAGATGATCCTCAACCTTTATGGATATGGAGAGAAATTTCAGAGATTCAGCGATGGCTACCACGAATGGGGCGGATGGATTGTCGCCTTTTTTGGTCTCACTCCGTTTCCCTATAAAGTGATCACAATCGCAAGCGGCGCGGTTCAGCTTCATCTTGCCGTCTTTATAATTGCATCTGTCTTGTCCAGAAGTGCGCGTTTCTTTCTTGTTGCCGGTTTGCTGAAGGCGTTTGGCGAACCCATACGGGATTTCATAGAGCGGTATCTTGGTATCCTGACTGTTCTTTTCTTTGTCCTATTGTTTGGATCTTTCGTCGTTCTTAAATATGTGCTGTAGCGGATCAGGAACTCGGGGGGCAGTGTTGTGATCGTTCTTTATTTACAGTCTTTATTTGTGGCCATATTTGCGAGCGCCGGGGCTTTGGGATTTGCCCTTGTTTCCCAGTATGGATTTGACCTTCACCCTTGTGTTCTTTGCATTTATCAGCGATGGCCCTATGTGGCTGTTATAGCTATTGCTGGTCTTGGCCTGATTCTGGCGAAACGCTATGGAAAGCGCCACTGGTATGATCTGCTTTGCGCGCTTGGTTTTGCTACTACGTCTGGCATCGGTATGTTCCATGTAGGGGTCGAACAGGGATGGTGGGAAGGACTTGATGGATGCGTTGCGGATACATCATCCGTATCGTCTCTTAATGACCTGAAGGCACAGATTATGTCCGCGCCGCTTGTGAAATGCGATGACATTCCGTGGGAGCTGTTTGGTATTTCAATGGCGGGTTATAATGCATTGCTCGCATTGATTATGACCCTGTTCATGGTGAAAGCATTTATGCATAATCGGCCCTGAAAACCGTTTCGGAGAAATGTAATGTCTGCAGTAAAGAAAACCGGTGAGGATCGTCAGCCTGGCGACTTGCGTCCTGAAGAATTGATCGAACGGATGATCCGTGTCGATCATGCGGGAGAGTTTGGTGCTGTGCGTATCTATGAGGGGCAGTACGCGGTTCTCAAGAAAACCGAGGACGCCGAGACGATCGAGCATATGAAAGAGCAAGAGGAAGTTCATCGCGATACTTTCAACAAACTGCTGGTTGAAAGGCGCGTCCGCCCAACAGCGCTGACACCGATCTGGAACGTTGCCGGATTTGCTTTGGGTGCGGGAACGGCGCTTCTTGGAAAAGAAGCGGCGATGGCTTGTACTGAAGCTGTGGAAGAAGTGATTGATGAACACTACCAGCAGCAACTGGATCAGCTTGGTGAGGATGAAGCAGAATTAAAAGAAGTGATTCAGAAGTTCAGGGATGAAGAAATAGAACATCGCGACATCGCACGGGAAAAAGGCGCAGCAGAAGCACCGGGTTATGAGCTTCTAACCACCGCAGTCAAAACAGGCTCCAAACTGGCAATCTGGCTTTCCAGCAGAATTTAGCCAAAAGAAAAGATTGCCTTTTTCCCTGAAATATTTTGTCTAGGGGAAGTCGCAGCGCGTCGCGGAAATTGTCGCAAAGCTCTGTTTGCCGCTTAAGATACTGAAGCGATATTCATTTCCGCCAAAAACCACACTTTTATGGATCGGAAGCAATCCTTCCACCTTTTCCGATTTTCCGCCAAGTCTGGTGAATTGAATGCTGACAGGTTTGGCAGGATCATACCAGGCTTCCGGTTTTCCTTCCGCATTCAATGCAGATTCCCCAAGACCTGTAACGGTGATGGACCCTTCAGCCAGGCTGATGGAGTTGCCGACCTGATTGAAAAGCGGGGTATTTACAATAAAGCGTTTGGTCTCCGGGCGAGGGTCGCAATTCTGGTTGTTTTGTGCAAGACCGATCAGGGTCACCAGACGCTGTGGCTCAAGTCCTTCATCAACGCGTGATTTGACGAGCTCCAGGATCTCAAGGGTTGCCCCGGTCGGGATTTCCTTTTCAAACTTTGCGCGCCACGCCCTTGCTTCCGCCAGAGCGGAGCTTTGCTTGTCCAGCGCTGCACGGGTTTGATCGTTAAGGCGCTGGTTTTTCTGGGAAAGCTCGTTGACCTGATCCTCTACAATTGCGACACGGCGATCAGCTTGCGCCTGGCCTTCATAATAGCCCCAAGCTCCAGCCGCCCCCAGAAGACCAAAATAGAAAATGGTCTTGACGATTTTGTTGCGCCGCTCTTTCGCGCGTTTTTTTTCAGATAGGCCTAAACCGTAGCTCATGGATCATCACATCAGGTGAAAAAGAGAATTGTATCTCTGTTTTTTAACCATTGCCTCAGGTAAAGGCAAGAGAGGAGGAGGAACTTATCGTCAGTCGATCAATTCTGCATCCCAATAGAGAAAATCTCGCCAGCTTTCATGCAGGTAGTTTGGAGGAAAGGCGCGCCCTTTTTCATTTAAGATCTGCATGGTGGGAATATAGGGTTTTACATCCGGATACATATGCGCTTCGTGAGTAAGGCGACCCCCTTTACGCATATTGCAGGGAGCACAGGCGGTCGTAATATTCTCCCAGGTAGTCTGGCCTCCAAGCCGACGCGGGAGAACATGATCAAATGTAAGATCTTCTGTGGATCCACAATACTGGCAGCAAAAACCATCCCGAAGAAAAAGATTAAAGCGCGTAAAGGCAGGACGTTTGTCCTGTTTGATATAACGCTTGAGGCTGATCACGCTCGGTAATCGCATTTCAAAACTCGGAGAATGAACAACCCGATCATATTCCGAGACAATATCCACCCGGTCCAGAAAGACAGATTTCAAGGCGTCCTGCCAGGTCCAGAGTGACAGGGGGAAATAGCTGAGAGGCCGGTAATCGGCGTTAAGCACCAGCGCCGGGAAGTTATCAGCTGAAGCCAGCATGGCTACAGATCCTCACTGAATAATCCATAAAAGAAGTTTGGCGCGGAACAGGTTAAAAATCAAATACTAATACTGCATTTTGTATTAAATATTTGTGACCCTACTGCATATCGAATGCAATTGCAGGTAATGTCTCTTGTCTAGACACCAATATCAGGCTTTTTCTTCACCACATCGGCATAATATCGCCAAAGGATGCGGGCCGCCAAAGTTCGGTAGGGGCGCCATTTTTCTGCGTAGAGATCCATCTCCTGGACACTGGGGCGGGTATCCAGCTTCTTCAAATGCTGTAAAGCGACTTTCAGCGCCACATCCCCGGCAGGCCAGATATCCTGACGCTTGAGACAGGCGATAAGATAGATTTCTGCTGTCCAACGGCCGATCCCTTTGACCTGCGTGAGATGATCCATGACCACCAGATCATCGAGCTGCTCCAGGCTGGTCAGGGAAAGTGCGCCTTCTGAAATCGAGGTGGCAAGAGCCCGGCAATAGATGGCTTTTTGCTTGCTCAAGCCAAGATCTCTCAGCCGGGTTTCCGAGAAAGACAGAAGAGTTTCCGGCTTAAAGGGGGTGATGGCCTTTTCCAGACGTCCCCATATTGCATTGGCGCTAGCGATAGAGACCTGCTGCTCGACGATTATTTTAACAAGAGGCTTGAAACCGGCGGGTCTCATTCGGGAAGGGATTGGGGTAATGACGTCAATCGCCTGTCTGAAGTCCGGATCTCGATCGATGATATGGAGGACGCCGTTCAGAAGGTGAGTTTCTTCCGGATCAAGAAACAGATCATTGCGCATGATGCGAGGAAGCGGTTTGCACAGAAAGGGTACAATTCAAGGCGGCGCCTGCCCGTGCAACAGCAGCGAGTTTCGGTTCTTCATTATTTGACGTGTCTTCAATATCTGGCGTAAGGCCTGTTCCATTGAAGGAGGCTCCGCCGCCCGCTGTGAAACGTCCCGTTGTTATTTTTATACCGCCGCCATTTTCAAGATCATATAGCGTTTGCATGGTTCCCTTACCATAGCTTCGCTGCCCGATAATGCGGGCCCGTTTTTGGTTTTGCAGCGCGCCTGCCACGATTTCCGAGGCCGAGGCTGAGCCTTTATTGAGCATGATCATGATTGGACGGCCGTTAAGGCGATCGCCATTTGTCGCCTCTTCCGAGGAGAAGCTACGCCCCCGATTGATGGCAGAAAAAATATTGCCCGCGTCCATGAACTGATCCGCGACGTCAACGGCGGCTGTCACTAATCCGCCAGGATTGTTTCGCATATCCAGAATGACACCGCAGAGACCTTCTCCAAGCTTGCTGTTGAAGTGGGTAAGCGCTTCTTCAACACGATCGGCGGTTCGTTTATTGAAGGAATAAATGCGAATATAGCCGACATTGCCATCGACTTTATAGTCAACAACGGTCAGATCAACCGGGCGGCGGGTCAATCCGAGCTTGATCGGTGTTTCAACGCCAGGACGTTTGATTGTAAGAACAGCATGACTGCCCTCCGGTCCCCGCAACTTGCTAATGGCTTCCTGAAAACTGTACCCCTTTAACGGATCACCGTTCAGATGGGTAATCACATCGTCAGGCTGTATGCCTGCTTCCATCGCGGATGAGCCTTCCAGAGGGGTGATGACGGTCAGTTCCTCGCCGCGCATTTCAATTCGGAAACCGAAGCCTACAAATTTACCATCTAGGTTATTCTGATATCGTTGATAGTCGCTGGGGCTAAGGTAGCTGGTATTTTTATCGAGTGATGCTGTAATTGCCCGAAGGGCCCGCTCTGTCGGGGTGCCGCTGCTTTCCTTGTCTTTCAGTCCCTTAATTGCTTCATCCACGAGTGCGTCAGTATCAACTTCCTCGACATATTGCAGGTTTAGACGATAGAGGGCGGTTTCCATGGTGTCCCGCTTTTCGTCCCAGTTATCCGGCTCGCCGATCAGGGAAAAATAGGCATTTTCATACCGATCCAGCGCACTGACAACGGCCTCGTCCTTCGTGAAAGGCAAGGTACAGGCTGTCAGAAACGCAACGGCGTTTAAAAATACCAGTATTCTTCGGAACATTTGATGGCAATTGTTTAGCGTTAATAAAGTCTTAACAAAGCTAATGATTGCGTGTGCCGGTTGCAAGAAAACAAAATTTTATTTTTAATTTACCGGCTTTTCTTTTTTGTCGGGTTGGCTAATCTGCGCCTATGAAAAGAGTGACTCGCTTTGCCCCCAGCCCGACCGGATATCTTCATGTCGGGCATGCTTATTCAGCTTCCCTAGCCTATCGACAAGCTGTGGAAAGTGATGGCCATTTTTTGCTGAGAATTGAGGATATTGACGGGACGCGCTGTCGATCCGAGTTCGAACAGGGGATCTACGAGGATCTCAATTGGCTGGGTCTTAAATGGGAAGAGCCTGTGCGCCGGCAGAGCGAGCAGTTTGAAGATTATGCAGCAATTCTGGAACGTTTGAGTGAGGAAAATCTCATATATCCCTGCTTTTGCACTCGGCGGGAAATCGCGGAAGAAATAGCGAGAAGCGATTCGGCGCCTCATGGTCCTGATGGGCCTTTATATCACGGCACCTGCAAGCAGTTATCTGATTCAGAAAGGGAAAAACTGTTTCAGGGAAATAGCCCCTACGCCTTGCGCCTTGATATGGACAAAGCAATGGCTGTCCCCGGTGCGCAGGATTTGACCTTCAATGAATTGGGAAAGGGGCAAATTGCCTGCAATCCGGCGAAATTCGGCGATATTGTTCTGGCCAGGAAAGAGACCCCGACAAGCTATCATCTGGCCGTGACTTTTGATGATGCCTTGCAGGGTGTTAATCTGGTTGTTCGCGGCCAGGATCTTTTTGAAGCAACCCATGTCCAGCGGCTGCTTCAGCATTTGCTGCAGCTTCCGGTACCAGACTATCTCCATCACGGTCTGGTCTCCGATACGAAGGGAAGACGCCTTGCAAAAAGAGACAAGGGCGCCACAATCCGGTCTCTTCGTGAAAAGGGCTATACACCTGAAGAGGTCATGAAGCTGGCCGGCTTTGGAAAAAACTGAAGGGCTGATTTCTCAGCAGCCCTCCACATTTTTCAGGATTGTTGGAAGGCTCAGGCTGCCTCATCCTGCTTCAGGATAATATCAACCATATCAGCCATGATCCCCAGCATGTCAAAATCTTTCGGGGTATAAACGGCCGTTATACCCTGACTTTTCAGAACGGCTTCGTCTTCTGGCGGAATGATGCCGCCTACGACCACCGGAAGATCTGTAAGACCCGCCTCTTTTAACTTGGTGACAACGTCCGCTGCCAAGGAAATATGAGAGCCGGAAAGGATGGAAAGGCCCACCAGATGAACTGATTCCTCAAGCGCCGCATTGACAATCTGATCCGGGGTCAGGCGGATGCCTTCATAAACCACTTCCATGCCGCTGTCCCGCGCTGCAACGGCGATTTGCTCTGCGCCATTGGAATGCCCATCAAGACCAGGCTTGCCCACCAGGATCTTAACCGGTCGGCCCAGGGTCTTTCCTGCAGAAGAAACTTTCTCCCTGACGGCGTCAATGGCGTCTCCGGCGGCATTTGAAATGGCACCGCTCACACCTGTCGGTGCACGGAATTCGCCATAAATGGACCGAAGGGCTTCTGACCATTCCCCTGTAGTGACGCCGGCTTTCGCGGCCTCAATGGATGCAGGCATAATATTATCACCGCGGCTTGCGGCGTCTTTCAACGCTTTCAGCGCGGCCATGGCCTTTTCATTGTCTCGCGCCTCTTTCCAGGCTTGCAGGCGTTCTATCTGTTCGGCTTCAACAGCAGGATCAACGGTCATGATGCCGCCATCGCCTTCCTGGGTTAGCGGTGACGGTGTGCTTTCAGTAAATTTATTGACGCCAACAACCGGTATCTCGCCAGAAATCACTGACTGGACACGGTTGGTATTGGATTGCACCAGAGCTTCCTTCAAATACCCTGATTCAACAGCAGCAACAGCACCGCCCATCTTGTCGATCCGGACAAGTTCCTCACGCGTGGCGGCTTTCAACTCTTCTACCTTCCTGTCAATTTCGACAGATCCTTCAAAAATATCTCCATATTCCAGAAGATCTGTTTCAAAGGCGACGATCTGTTGCAGACGCAGGGACCATTGTTGATCCCAGGGACGGGGAAGGCCGAGAGCTTCATTCCAGGCCGGCAGCTGCACTGCGCGAGCACGCGCCTTTTTGGACAAAACAACCGCCAGCATTTCAAGAAGAATGCGGTAAACATTGTTTTCCGGTTGCTGTTCAGTCAGGCCGAGGGAATTCACCTGTACGCCATAGCGGAACCTGCGGAATTTTTCATTTTCAACGTCATAACGTTCCAGCAGGATTTCATCCCAGAGATCGACGAAGGCGCGCATCTTGCACATTTCTGTAATGAACCGGATACCGGCATTTACAAAGAAACTGATCCGCCCTGTTGCCGAAGGGAAATCCGCAGCACTGATCTGGCCAGATTCCTTAACCGCATCCAGAACGGCAATTGCAGTCGCAAGAGCAAAGGAAAGTTCCTGAACCGGTGTCGCCCCTGCTTCCTGAAGATGGTAGGAACAGACATTGGTCGGATTCCATTTCGGCATTTCCTGATAGGTGAAGCTGACCACGTCGGTGATCAGTTTCATGCTGGGGCCAGGTGGAAAGATATAGGTTCCGCGGGAAAGATATTCTTTGATGATATCATTCTGCACGGTACCCTGAAGGGCTTTGCGGTCCGCGCCCTGTTCTTCGGCAACGGCCACATACATCGCCAGCAACCAGGCCGATGTGGCGTTGATTGTCATGGATGTATTCATCTTTTCGAGCGGAATCTCGTCGAACAGGGTTCTCATATCCCCCAGATGACAAATCGGGACACCTACCTTGCCAACTTCGCCTTTCGCCAGAATATGATCCGAATCATATCCGGTTTGTGTAGGCAGATCGAAAGCAACTGAAAGACCGGTCTGGCCTTTTCCAAGATTCGTTTTATAAAGTTCGTTAGACGCTTTTGCGGAAGAGTGGCCGGAATATGTCCTGAACAGCCAGGGCCTGTCCTTGCGCGTTTCAGTAGCGTTTCCCGAGGGTGTAGCAGATGTCTCGCTCATAATTATCTTTCGTCTTCACACTGAATAATTGACGCTTGTTTCTTTTTTGTTGTTACTCAAGCAATAACATAACTTTATTTTGCAGTGCAAAAAAAACTTGCGTGTCAGCTTAAGGTCAGTAATCTTCTCCATTATTAACGCTGGAAGCGATTCTGGCGAGAAAAAAAATGATGCGCTGCGGAAACTCTCTATGCCGGGAGAGCTGGGAGGTTCTGGAAAACAAGCGCGCTGACACTAGTTAGAGGATACGTAGTGATGTCTGCAAAAGAAGTAGCTGGATCAGAAAGTGGAGTTCAAATGAACGCGGAGGCTCCTTTAAAAGACCTGTACGAGGTAGGAGAAATTCCGCCTTTGGGTCATGTTCCTTCCAAGATGTATGCCTGGGCTATTCGCCGGGAGCGCCATGGTGAGCCTGAAAAAGCCATGCAGGTGGAAGTGGTCGATACGCCTGAACTGGATTCCCACGATGTGCTTGTCCTGGTGATGGCTGCAGGTGTCAACTATAACGGCGTCTGGGCCAGCCTTGGCGAGCCGATTTCTGTTTTCGACGTTCACAGCGAACCTTACCATATCGCAGGTTCTGATGCGTCCGGCGTTGTCTATGCTGTCGGCAGCAAAGTGACCCGCTTTAAAGTCGGTGACGAGGTTGTTGTTCATTGTAACCAGGATGATGGTGACGATGAGGAATGTAATGGGGGCGATCCCATGTTCTCCCCAAGTCAGCGGATCTGGGGTTATGAAACACCGGATGGATCTTTCGCCCAGTTCTGCCGTGTTCAGGACCGTCAGCTGATGCCGCGGCCAAAACATCTCACTTGGGAAGAAAGTGCCTGTTACACACTGACACTTGCAACTGCTTACCGCATGCTATTTGGACACCGCCCGCATATCCTGCGTCCAGGTCACAATGTTCTGGTCTGGGGAGCATCCGGTGGTCTGGGGTCTTTCGCGGTTCAAATCTGCGCAGCTGCCGGTGCAAATGCCATTGGTGTTATCTCTGACGAATCAAAGCGTGACTTTGTGATGTCCCTAGGAGCAAAGGGCGTTCTAAACCGTAATGACTTCGATTGCTGGGGACAGCTGCCGACCGTGAACGGAGACGGATTTGGCGATTACATGAAGAAAGTGCGTGAGTTTGGTAAAGCCATCTGGGACATCACCGGTAAAGGAAATGACGTAGATTTCGTCTTCGAACATCCGGGCGAATCCACATTCCCTGTTTCCTGTAATGTTGTGAAACGCGGCGGTATGGTTGTGTTCTGTGCAGGTACAACCGGCTTTAACCTGACCATGGATGCGCGTTTTGTCTGGATGCGCCAGAAACGTATTCAGGGAAGTCACTTTGCAAACCTGAAACAGGCATCGCAGGCCAACAACATGGTTATCGAACGTCGTATCGATCCCTGCATGTCTGAAGTTCTTTCCTGGGATGATATCGCCCGGGCTCATACAAAAATGATGAATAATGAGCATAAACCCGGTAATATGGCGGTTCTGGTATCTGCAAAAGTGCCTGGTTTGAGAACGGTTGAAGATGCAATCGAAGCCGGGAACTCCTGAAGGGGAGTTCCTTAAAACCTTGCCCGCAGAAATAACAACAAGAAGAAAAAACGACACTGGATTATTATGACAGATCAGAAGTCCCCCCTTATTCTTGAAGGGCTTGACGGTTTATGTGCACAAGCTCTGGAAGCCGCTGAAGTTTTGAAGCAACAGGCTATTCTTGCTGTTGCCTCTTTTACCCGTGGTGATAATGGCCGGATCAGCTCCAAACTGGTTGAGCAAAATCAGTATGCGACCCACGGCCTTGCCTGGCTGGTGACGTATGTGGAGACATTGAAGGAAACCCTTCACTGGTCCCGCAATCTCGCAAGCGAAGGTAAATTAGGTGAACTTGAGCAGTTGATGCTGCAGGCCGGTTTCGCTGAATATCTGGCGCAAATCGAAGGCGGTATTCCCATGACGCTGGGTGAAATCATCCGCCCTTCCGATCTGGGTGTGAGTGCCGATGATCTCCATGCCTACCGTACTGATGCTGTGTCCAGGCTGATTGCAGAAGGGTATAGCCCCGCTGTGCGCGAACGGATTGCTGTTTTGGTCGCAGATGGTATGGATACGGGACATTTTGGTGATCCATGCCTGGATGAAACCTATTCCATGATCCGTGACCAGTTCCGCCGATTTGCTGACGAGGAGGTCATCCCCTATGCCCATGAATGGCATCTGAAAGACGAGCTTATCCCGCGCAAAGTTGTGGACCAGATGTCCGAGCTGGGTGTGTTTGGCCTGACCATACCTGAAGATTATGATGGGCACGGTCTTGGCAAGATGTCCATGTGTGTTGTGTCTGAAGAACTGTCCCGTGGTTATATCGGCGTCGGATCTTTGGGAACGCGGTCCGAAATTGCAGCAGAGCTTATCCTGACAGGCGGAACGCAAGCGCAGAAAGACAAATGGCTGCCGGAGATCGCTACCGGTAAAATCCTGCCAACGGCGGTGTTCACCGAACCAAATACAGGATCAGATCTTGCGTCTTTGCGCACTCGTGCCGTTAAAGACGGCGATGTCTATAAAATTACAGGGAACAAAACCTGGATTACCCATGCGGCCCGTGCTGATGTGATGACCCTGCTTGCCCGTTCCAATCCGGATGAGCCTGGTTATAAGGGACTTTCCATGTTCCTCGCCGAAAAACAGCATATGACGGATGATGAAGATTTCCCGACAGAAGGTATGACTGGCGGTGAAATTGAGGTTCTCGGCTATCGCGGTATGAAGGAATATGAGCTTGGCTTTGATAATTTCGAAGTGAAGGCAGAAAATCTTTTAGGCGAAGAAGAAGGAAACGGTTTTAAGCAACTGATGCAAACCTTTGAGAGCGCCCGTATTCAGACAGCGGCACGTGCCTTGGGTGTTGCGCAGAATGCAATGGAACTTGGCTTGCGTTATGCCATTGATCGTATCCAGTTTTCCCGTCCGATTATTGAATTTCCTCGTGTTGCCGGCAAACTGGCCTGGATGGCTGTTGAGATCATGATGGCCCGCCAGCTCACTTATGCGTCTGCCCGGGCGAAAGACGAGGGCCGTCGCTGTGATCTTGAGGCCGGGATGGCAAAACTGCTTGGTGCCCGTGTTGCCTGGCAGGCTGCAGACAATGCGCTTCAGGTTCATGGTGGTAATGGTTTTGCGCTGGAATATCCGATCAGCCGCGTCCTGTGTGATGCCCGTATCCTGAATATCTTTGAAGGTGCCGGTGAAATTCAGGCACAGGTGATTGCCCGGCGTCTTCTTGAGGGCGCCAATTAAGTTAGCCTGAACAAAGAATTTAAAGCGTCAGCGGGATACTGCTGGCGCTTTTTCTATGCGCAAATCCGGCCAGTGCTCTAACCAGGGCTTGTTTTTTATTCGATCCTCAAACTGGTCCATTTTCCTAGCCCCTTCCGGAGTGGGTCTAAGGATCATCTGAAACAAGTCATCCAGGCCAAAAGGCGCAAGCACGGTGAGGCGGTTATCCGCCTCCAGTCTGACAGCAACTGCGGTGGGGGTTTCCAGCCAGTATCTCATGGCATCTTCGGTATTCTCATAGGCATGATTGTTATTGCGAAAATGCATACGGGCCTGGTTCTTAACTGACCACGGTATATCCGGTCTTGCCTTTCGAAGCTTTTTCTCAAGATGCTTTTCTCTCTCTTTTGAAAGATCCGCGGGATCAAAAAACAGCACATCGATGTCGTCAATGGGTGTTCTTGATGTCTTTTTAGAGAGATGATCCCAAACCGGTGCACGAACGAAACCGGCACCAATTGCCCAGTCTGGCAGATCAAGCGTCCGGACTGCCATAAGGATCTCCATCGACCGGCTATCCGTGTTTAAAAGTCTGATCAGCTGATTTTTATAAGTCATTCTTTTGCATGCGGCAGCGTCTCGACATCAATGGCATCGCGGCGCTTCTTCATTTTTCCGGTATAGGTGAAGCCAAGGACCGCGGAAACAGTTGCACCCAGGAGAACAAGGGTCCAGCTGAAGTAAAGCCAGATCAGGAAGAGCGGAAGGATTGCGAGCGCGCCATACACGACCTCGTAACTTGGAAAATAGAGAAGGTAGAGCTTGAAGAAATGCTTGCCCAGGATGAAGAGGGCTGCCGCAACAGCAGCCCCGGCAGCGGCATGGGTATTTTTGATTTTTCCTAGCGGGACAAGACGATAGAGAAGAAAAAGAGCAATAAAACAAACCCAGAAAGGAATAAAGAAATTGAAATAGGCCACCAGGCCGGAAACATCGATGCCGCTGGCTTCCTCGGTAAGCGTTGCGATCCATTTGGCCAGGGTGAGGCTTGTGGAAAGCGCAATCGGTCCAAGCAGGGTGATCAGCAGATAAGCGAGTAATCGCTTGAAGATATTTCGTGTTGTCTTGACCTGCCAGATCTGGGCAAAAATGGTCTCGATACTGGAGAGAAGCAAAAATGCGGTAATGGCAAGGCCAGCAAGGCCGAAATAAGTCAGCTTTGAGGCGTTTAATACAAGATCCTGTAGAAAGTCATGAACGTGAGAAATCGCCCCCGGGAGCAGGTTATCGAAGAGGAAAAGAATGATATCTTCCTGCAGACTGTAATAGGCGTCCACATAAGTCAGCATGGAAAGGGCCAGAACAACAATTGGAACAAGTGCGAGCAAAGTCTGATAGCTGAGTGCAGTTGCCATTCGCGGACAGTTCTGATTAACAAAATGCCGCCCAATATCTTTTATAAGCTGAAGAAAATCCGCCCCCATCATCGAATTCCTCTTTTCTCTCCCTTTATGTGTCGGGGAATTTCACACTTGCCTGTTCGCCGCCAATTCCCCAGTTCTCTTTTTTTACTTCCGTGATGATAACATCAACACTGGCTTTCGAAACACCGGCAATACGAACGGTTTCTCTGGTCAGAGCCTCTATAAGCTCCCGCTTGGTCTCAAGGCTTCGGCCTTCAAAAAGTTCGACGCGGATCAGGGGCATGTTGTGTTCCTTCTTATACGACGTTTATCTCAGCAAGGGGGGAATTGCGGATCATCCGCTCAAAGGAGAAGCGGGAAAGATCAAGAGTCTGATAGTTCCCTTCAAGAATTAATTCTGAAAGAGCGCGACCTACAGCGGGCGCCTGTTGCAGGCCGTGTCCTGAAAATCCATTGGCAAAAAAGAAATTTGTGATCTCCGGGTGAGGGCCCAGAACCGCATTTTGATCAAGAAGGTTATAGGCATAGTGACCCGCCCAGGCATTTTCCATCTTAATGGCTTCAAATGCCGGAACACGATTTGCAAGAACGGGCCAGATATGTTCTTCAAACCAGCTATAGTCAATTTCGAAATCCAGGCAATCAGGATCCTTGTCTGCAGTTGGTGAACAGCCGGTAATAAACTGATGGCCTTCGGGCCTGAAATAAACACCACTTGGGTCAATCGTAAGTGGACAATTCTCGATCGGGGTTCTGCAGGAGAAAGAATAGACAAAGCGTTTACGGGGACGAACCGCAAGATCGATACCCGCCCAGTTGGCAACCTGATTGGCCCGTGCACCTGCGGCGTTAATGAGAGATGTACAAGCCAGATGTCCGCTTGCTTTCAGATTGATGCCGGTAACCCGGGATTTTTCTTTTGTGAGTCCAACAGCTTCGTCAGACAGGTATTTTACACCCTGCGAGATCGCTTTTTTGCGAAAAGCCTGATTGAGACCATAGGCATCGAGCCAGCCTTCGCCGTCCTGACCCATGGAACCGCCCGCAAGATCAGTAACGTTCATCCATGGAAAAGCCCGGGACAGATCATCTGGATCCAGAAGCTGCACGTTGACGCTTTCCGACGACTGGATCTGATGATTGTTATAAAGGACAGGGATCTGGTGATCCTGCGCCAAAAACAAATATCCACCTTCGGTGAAACTGACATCCACCGGATCACCATCGACACTGAGATGCTGCGAAATATTTCGCAAAAAATCCGTCGCAAACTGGGAGATCCTGATGTTTTCAGGTGTTGAAAACTGCTGCCTTATTCCGCCCGCTGATCGGGCAGTTGACCCGATCTGGTAGGTCGGATCTTTTTCGATAACAGTTACGGATAAATCGCGTGGTTTATCTTTTGAGAGAAAATACGCGATAGCGGATCCGACAACTCCGCCTCCTATGACAATGATATCGGTTTTCATAACGTTTTTGACACCAAAATTTAGCGGTCGTTCCCTTGGAGAGACCCGGAAACTATGCTATTTCACACCCATGATAAATTATCTCATTATTGCAGCGATGGCTGCAACTGTCCTCGTCGTCCTGATCGGTGTTTTAAATATGGGCCGCCAGGGCGAGAACAGTGGTCGTTTCAGTAACATACTGATGCGCTGGCGTATAGCTCTTCAGGCTCTGGCGATTGTCCTGATCATGATCAGCCTTTGGCTGGGAGCCAGCGGCTCTTGAAGGATAAACCATGGTAAAACTGACAAAAATCTATACTCGCGGCGGTGATAAAGGGGAGACATCGCTTGGAACCGGCACACGTGTATCCAAGGATGATGTCCGTGTTTCCGCCTATGGAGATGTGGATGAGCTGAATGCAATTATCGGATTGGCAAGATTGAAAGCCGGCAACGATTGTTTCCAGATCCTGAGCCGCATTCAGAATGATCTTTTTGATCTTGGCGCTGATCTCTGCACACCTGAAGTGGAGAATCCGAAATATCCACCTTTACGGATTGTGCAAGAGCAAATCGATCGCCTGGAAAGTGAGATTGATTCGTTGAATAGCGAACTGGAGCCGCTAAATTCTTTTATTTTGCCCGGCGGTTCTGAAATTTCAGCCTATCTGCATCATGCAAGAACCGTATGCAGAAGAGCTGAGCGCCTGATGGTTTCTCTCTCCAGAAAAGAGAAAATAAACGATTTATCAATAGGTTATGTAAATCGTTTGTCTGACCTTCTGTTTGTGTTGGCCCGTTATGAAAATAACAAAGGCAAGGAAGACGTCCTTTGGGTGCCCGGGGCGAACAGATAGTCTTTTACAGTCCAGTTTTGTTCGCTAAAAGAACGGCTGGGGTGAACCTATAAAAAGGCTGTGTCAGTAATTTGACAGAATGTCATTTGCTAATTATTGTGCACTGCCGAAATAACATGAAAACCCCCCCTTAACGGATGTAGTCTGATGTTCAGTCTGCAGGACCGAAGGGCCAATTTGGCTTGGGAGATAACCGATCCATGAAAGTTCTCGTCGCTGTTAAGCGTGTCGTAGACTACAATGTGAAGATCCGTGTTAAAGCGGACAACACAGGTGTAGACCTAGCAAACGTAAAAATGTCTATGAATCCCTTCGACGAAATTGCCGTCGAAGAAGCTCTCCGTCTTAAAGAAGCTGGAAAAGCAACCGAGGTTGTCGCTGTTTCCGTCGGTCCGCAGGCCGCTCAGGAAACCATCCGTACCGCTCTCGCCATGGGCGCGGACCGGGGCATTCTCGTCAAAACCGATGACGAAGTTGAGCCGCTTGGCGTTGCAAAAATCCTGAAAGCCGTTGCCGAGGAAGAAAATCCCGATCTGGTGATTGTCGGTAAACAGGCGATTGATGATGACAGCAACCAGACCGGTCAGATGCTGTCCGCTCTGCTGGGCTGGTCTCAGGGTACCTTCGCTTCTGAAGTCGACCTTGGTGACGGTTCCGTCAAGGTTACCCGTGAAATCGACGGCGGCCTGCAGACGGTTGACCTGAAGATGCCGGCGGTTGTGACGACCGACCTGCGCCTGAACGAGCCGCGTTACGCGTCTCTGCCGAACATCATGAAAGCCAAGAAAAAGCCGATTGATGAAAAAGAGGTTGCCGATCTCGGTGTTGATGTGGCCCCGCGCCTGACAACCCTGAAAGTCGAAGAGCCTGCCAAGCGTGAAGCCGGTGTCATGGTTGAAAGCGTGGGCGAGCTGGTCGAAAAACTTAAAAACGAAGCGGGAGTTATCTAATGTCTGTTCTTGTTTATGCTGATCATGATAACGCCGCTCTGGGCTCCGCCACACTGAACGCCGTTACTGCTGCTTCCGAGCTGGGTGGTGACGTTCATGTTCTGGTTGCCGGTTCCGGTTGTTCCGCTGTTGCAGATGAAGCTGCGAAAGTTGCCGGTGTTGCAAAAGTTATCCTCGTGGATGACGCGGCTTATGCCAATGCACTGGCTGAAAGCACGGCTAACCTGATCGTCGGCCTGGCAGACGGTTATAACGCTGTTGTTGCTCCGGCCACGACATCCGGTAAAAACATCCTGCCGCGCGTTGCCGCCCTTCTGGATGTGGCTCAGATTTCTGAAATCACTGCCGTTGTTTCCGCGGACACTTTTGTGCGTCCGATTTATGCCGGTAACGCCATGGCAACTGTTCAGTCTTCCGATGCGAAAAAAGTGATCACAGTCCGTGCAACGGCTTTTGCCGCTGCTGCTGCCGAAGGCGGATCCGCTTCCGTTGAGAACGGTTCTGCGGCCGGTGATGCAGGTCTTTCCTCTTTCGTTGGTGAAGAACTGTCCCAGTCCGAACGTCCGGAACTGACAGCTGCGAAAATCGTTATCTCCGGTGGTCGCGGTATGCAGTCCGGCGACAACTTCCCGCTGATCGAAGCTGTTGCCGACAAGCTGGGCGCTGCTGTTGGTGCCTCTCGTGCCGCTGTTGATGCCGGATTTGTCCCCAATGACTACCAGGTTGGTCAGACCGGTAAAGTTGTTGCACCTGAGCTTTATATTGCTGTTGGTATTTCCGGTGCAATCCAGCATCTGGCCGGAATGAAAGACAGTAAAGTGATCGTCGCAATTAACAAGGACGAAGAAGCACCGATCTTCCAGGTTGCGGATTATGGTCTTGTTGCAGATCTCTTTAAAGCTCTGCCTGAACTGGCTGACGCACTTTAATGGGTTGTGCTGGCGATAATTCCGGCGTTATGATCCCTTTGACATTTGTGCGACAGGACAGCAAGCGATGATTAATAAAGTAGGTGTTATTGGCGCGGGCCAGATGGGTAACGGTATTGCCCATGTAATGGCGCTTGCCGGACTTGATGTGTTTTTGAAGGACGTTAGCCAGGATCAACTGGATAAAGCCTTAAAAGTGATCGAGAATAACATGCGGCGGCAAGTGGGTCGCGGGAAGCTTGAAGAAGGCGAGGTGGCGGCAGCGTTGTCTCGCATATCGCCTGTCCTGGAAGATGATTATCTTGGGGATGTTGATCTTGTGATCGAAGCGGCAACCGAGAATGAGGATATCAAGAAATCCATTCTTGCGCCGCTTGGCCCACTATTGAAGCCGGAAGCGATTATCGCCACCAATACCTCTTCTATTTCTGTAACCCGTCTTGCGGCCGTTACAGATCGTCCGGGCCAGTTCATGGGCATGCATTTCATGAACCCGGTTCCGATGATGAAGCTGGTGGAACTTATTCGGGGTATCGCTACAAGTGAAGAGACTTTCCAGTCTATTCGTGACTTGACGGTTCGCCTGAATAAAACGCCAACACCAGCGGAAGACTTTCCTGCCTTTATTGTGAACCGGATTTTGCTGCCGATGATCAATGAGGCGATCTATACCCTGTATGAAGGGGTGGGATCGGTGCAGTCTATTGATGCGGGAATGCGCCTTGGCGCCAACCATCCAATGGGACCGCTGCAACTGGCTGATTTTATCGGCCTGGATGTTTGCCTTTCCATCATGCAGGTTCTGTATGAAGGTCTGGCGGATACAAAGTATCGTCCGTGTCCTCTTCTTGTGAAATATGTGGAAGCTGGATGGCTGGGTCGCAAGACCGGCCGCGGTTTCTATGACTATTCCACGGATGAGCCCACACCGACACGCTAAATTTTCCATCTGGAAAAGCGAGACTTGAGCCCCGGATTTCCGGGGCTTTTTTTATGCCTTTTCTATGGGTTTAGTGTTGTTCCAAAGAGCTGTCATGAGAACGCCGGGGGTCAGGATGCCGATACTAACCCAGCCCCAGAACCCAAATTCCTCGCCAAGCAGGATAA
>JAKSCD010000508.1 GCA_022360775.1 Sneathiellales bacterium
GGTATTTTGCTCAATAACGACGATTAACAGCGGACGGCCCTGGTCATCACCATAAGTTACAAGAAGGCGATTTCCAGATGTCATAATGGACTGTGCAGCAAGCCCCTGAGGGGCCTCAATAGTGATCTCACCAAAAACCTGATTGGGAAGCGTACTTGCCTCTCCAGCAGGTTGAGGGATTGTCGGCTCGGAGACTTTTTCGGCAAGTTTGGTCGCACGCTTATACAGGATCACACCAATAGCAATGGCCACTGCAATAATCAGAACGCCTAGAATAATAACAACCCATTTCAAAAAAGTAGTGTCTGGAACTTCTTCTTCTGTCATAAGATCAACCACAGTTTTCAGTCAATTCGGTGCTTTTCATATGCCATCACCTGAAGGTACACATCAAGTCGAAGTTTCAGAAAAGGACGCCGGAGAGCGCCTCGACAGGTTTCTGGCTGAGAAATTGGGCGGATTATCCCGTAATCGTATCAAGCCACTGGTGAAGGAGGGCCACTGTCTTTTCGCTGGAGATGTGATGGCGGATCCGTCCAGACGTGTGAAAGAAGGAGAAATTTATCAGATTACTGTGCCCGAAGCGGCAGACCCTGATCCTATTCCCCAGGATATTCCCCTAGACATCGCATTTGAAGATGAACATCTGATCGTCGTCAATAAACCGGCACGAATGGTCGTCCATCCTGCCGCAGGCAACTGGAGCGGTACGCTTGTCAATGCCCTGCTCTTTCACTGCGGGGACAGTCTCTCTGGAATTGGTGGTGTCAAACGGCCCGGTATTGTCCATCGGATCGATAAGGAAACGAGCGGCCTGATGGTAGTAGCAAAGACAGATGCGGCTCACCAGGGGTTGGCGGCTCTTTTTGAAAGTCATGATATTGAACGGACCTACCGTGCGATTGTCTGGGGACGTGTTTATCCAAAAAGCGGTGAGATCGAAAAAAATATCGGGCGGGATCCACACAACCGCAAGCGCATGGCTGTAATGGAAAATAGCGGGAAATGGGCGCTTACCCGATATGAGCTGGAAGAGAATTTCGAGGATATCGCCTGTCTTGTGAAATGTACCTTGGCAACCGGCCGCACTCACCAGATCCGTGTTCACATGGCCTCTATCGGCCATCCGCTGGTTGGTGATCCGGTTTACACACGCCCCAAACTCAGCCGGACAAAATCACTCCCTGAAGCGCGTCACAATGTTATTCGGAAATTTCCACGCCAGGCCTTGCATGCACAGACACTCGGTTTTGTGCATCCTGTCACAAACAAACCCTTGAAATTTGAGGTAGAATTCCCATCTGACATAATGAAATTGTTAAACGCATTTCGCGGATAAGACAGTGTGTCAAAAATAAATCTCTATCCTGAAGCAGGGGAGAGGCTTTCTGGGGGTCCCTAATTATCGGGCTAATCAGCAGGTAAAACCAGACCCGCCATTTGTCGAAAGGGAAAGTGACTATGTCAAATACGTCGTTACCGACGATCACACCTGAAGGGGGATTATCGCGTTATCTTCAGGAAATTCGGAAATTCCCAATGCTGGAAGCCGATGAAGAATATATGCTGGCAAAAGCCTGGCGGGAACGCGAAGATTCAGAAGCTGCCCATAAAATGGTGACAAGCCACTTACGTCTTGTCGCGAAAATCGCCATGGGCTATCGCGGTTACGGGTTGCCTGTTGGTGAGCTTATCGCAGAAGGTAA
>JAKSCD010000574.1 GCA_022360775.1 Sneathiellales bacterium
AATATCTAGCGTTAAAGCAATGCAGGAAACAGAAAAAAGAAAACCCGCCTGTATTGAGACGGGTTTGACTTCAATATTATTCAACAGAAACTAGTTATTCGGGATTGTTTTAGGAATTTTATTAAGTTGTCCCGGCTTGAAGACAGGTTTTTTCGGAACAGAAGGCGTTGTTACTATTGGCTTTTTCGCAATTGATCCACAGATAAAATTATACTCGCCGTTATTTGAAACGAACTCTGCCTGATCCGAGATCACATTTTTAACAAAATACACCCCTTTGCGACCATTTCCGGTTCGCTCTTTGCGTGCACCAAGTTTGTGAGTTCCCACGAAAAGACCCGTATTATCTGTACGAACTCTGAAAAACTGCGGTCTGCTGCGAGGATTGGCATCTGCAAGTTCATAACGAAATTCATGATTTGGCTTATTTGTGCGGATCGAAACCTGCATATTCACGAAACAGGGACCGCTTTGACGAATAAGAGGCTTTACATCCACATGCGCAGAACGAACCAGGAAAGGAGTGGAAGCACTGTTCGACAGACGCGCAGTTGAAGCCCGCTTACTGCAGAGGATTTCTACAGCATAGGTCCCAAAGTTGGATTTCCTATAAGTCGGGTGATCAGGCGAAGTGGTGTAAAAGGTTGCATGGGCGTTCATGGTAAAAAACGTGAACCTGTTTTGGGAGAAAACCTCTGAGTTCGGGCGGCCTCTGGCTCTCATTTCCCGGGCGATGTCATTACATTTGCCAATCGCCATGGTTCTGAGCTTGCCGTGATCAATTCGAAAGGTTTCTGTTTCATTGACAATAGGGCTCGCTTCTGCTTCCGGATAAATGATGTTTGCACGCCCTGTATAACTGAAGTTTGATAAAGAAGGCTCCAGAATTTCAAGCCGCTGACTAAGCCTAGTAACCACATGAGGAACCTGAATACGTATTTTTGCTTCTGTTGTAACAGAAAGCTTACCTCCATCGGTGTTTTCAACATCGGTATAGGCGAGGCCATTATTTGTGACAATCAGTTTGCCTGCCGAAACAATACGATAGTCTACGGCCTCTGCTTTATGCGCAGTGACAAATAATGTCGATACAAGGCCAACCCCCATGGCCAAAATCATATGTTTCATCTTTTCCCCTCTTAAATCACTTCTGATTAAAGCCGTTTATGTTCGTCGTAGTCACTTTCAAAACAGTTCAACCAAAATATGATTTCAGCTTATCGGAGAAATTGCTGATATTTCAATAAACTTATATCTGCAGAGATTTATTGTGCAGCGCTTAGTTATCGAGTGGGAAGATTGTCCCTTATTTCACTTCCCCTCTTAACCCGGCAACGACTTCACTTAAATGATCGAGATCCGCCTTTTCAGGCTGAATGGTTTCACCAATAGTTAATGTGATATTCGCCCTGAAACGGCGAGGGAATTTGGTTATTGCCCGTCCACCAAGGAAACTGAACATGGATCCCCAAAGCCCTGAAAGAGCCATTGGCAAAACCGGAACCGGTGTGTCTTCGAGAATTCTGGTCACTCCTCCACGAAAAGTATTCATCTCCCCTGTTCGCGTCAGCATGCCTTCCGGGAAAATGCAAACAACCTCTCCTTCCTTCAGGTAATCTGCGATTTTCTGAAAGGCCTGTTCATAGATTTCAGGATCTTTCTTTTTTGAGGCAATGGGAACCGCGCCAGCTGTCCTGAAAATGAAGCTGAAAACCGGGATTTTGAAGATTTGCGAATCCATGACAAAGCGCACAGGCCTGCGGCAAGAGCCCGCGATGATCAATGCATCTACATAGCTTACGTGATTACAAATCATTAATGCCGGCCCGTCATCCGGAATATGGTCCATATTCACCCGCTTTATGCGATACATTATCGCAATAAGGATCCAGACCAGAAAACGCATTAAGAACTCTGGCACTAATGTGTAGATATAAACCGCGGCAACAACATTGAGGGCTGCCATGATCAGGAAAACTTCCGGGATCGTTAATCCTGCGGACAATAATCCAATACCAAGTCCAGCGGAGCCCACCATGAAAAGCGCATTCAGAATGTTATTTGCTGCAATTATTCTGGATCTGTTTTCCGGTGCCGACCGGCTTTGGATGATGGCATAGAGCGGAACGATATAAAATCCACCAAATATCCCGATCATCAACAGATCAACAATTACCCTCCAGTTTCCAGGGTAAAATGCAAATGCAGCGGCCCCCATCAATTCCTCATTCCAGGGCGCATTATTGGCAAAATACAGATCAAATCCGAAAAGGCTGATTCCGATGGATCCGAAAGGAACCAATCCAAGTTCCACCATTCGGCCGGAGAGTTTTTCACAGAATATGGAACCAATGCCCACCCCAACTGAAAAAGTGACAAGAAGAAGAGTGACGACTTCTTCGTTTCCGCCCAGGGTTTCTTTTGCATAATTGGGAAATTGGGTCAGATACACGGCACCCAGCATCCAAAACCACGAAATTCCGAGGATCGACTGGAAAACAGCATTATTCTCTCGCGCAATGCCGATAATTTTCCAGGTTTCACTGAACGGGTTCCAGTTGATTTTCAAATCCGGTGCTGTCGCGACGGCTTCAGGGATGTAACGGCTCGCAAACCAGCCAAGGACGGCAAAAAGAATAACTGCACCGCCAGTAAGATACGCACCGATCTCTTCTATATTAATCAACAAGCCACCCGCTATTGTTCCCAGCAAAATGGC
>JAKSCD010000225.1 GCA_022360775.1 Sneathiellales bacterium
GATATAGAGCTGGGTCATCTGCCCGATATAATATTCCTCCAGCATGAGAGGCGCGGCACATACTGCGATAAGTAGTGCCCCATAAGACCAGAGATATCCTGAATGCTTGGCAATGCGGATATCCTGTTCATACTCGGTTTTAAATAGAAAACGCATCTTTACACCCTCTTTCCTGTCTTCTCACCGAACAGGCCTTGAGGCCGGACAACCAGAACAACCAGCAATACAATATAAGCGGCAACATTCTTGAAACCGGGCGGCAGATAGAAACCGGCCAGAGTTTCGATCACACCAATAATAATTCCCCCGACAACAGCGCCTGGAATGGATCCAAAACCGCCAAGAACGGCAGCAGGAAAGGCTTTCAGGCCAATGAAACCCATATTGGTATCAATCAGCGTTGTTGGCGCCAGCAGGATACCGGCGGCAGCGGCCACCGCAGCACTGATCCCCCAGATCATGGAAAAGACGCCCTTTACGGGGATGCCCATATAATAGGAAGCCAACTGATTTTGCGAGGAAGCCTGCATGGCAACCCCAAGGCGGGTATAGGTAAAGAAGGTGTATAAAATGGCACAAAGCAGGATCGTTGCAATGATTACAGAAAGATCTGTTTGCGCAATGACCAGCGATCCAATTTCTTCAGGAACCAGACGCATCCCTTCACTCGAAAAGGGAGTTTCAATAGCGTAGGTTTCGGTTCCCCAGCCTGGCATCATGCCCGCGACGCTACGGGCGATATAGCCAAAGCCGATGGTCACCATGACGATAGAGAATTGCGGCTGCCCCAGAACCGGCCGCAAGACAGATCTATCAATTAGATTTCCGATCAGGAACATTCCGACAATGGCAGCGGACGCTCCCAGCCAGTAATTCCATCCCAGAATAGATATAAAGGTATATGCCAAAAACGCGCCGAGCATCATCAGATCACCCTGCGCAAAATTGACAACTTCAGTTGCTTTATAGATCAATACGAAGCCAAGCGCGACCAGAGCATAAATGCATCCGATTGACACGCCGCCGATGACCAGCTGCAGAAACTCAAACAGAACGGCCTCCCAATTTTTTGTCCGAAATGTTCTTTTTATCTCTTTGATTTAGCTGTGATTAAGCTCGGACTTTCACAGCAGAAAAAAAGTATAGGCAAGCTTTTTATTTTCGGTCAACAGACCAGATTTTAATCTATACAAATAAAAACTGTTCGCATCTGCACAAATTCATAAATTTATATTAATTTACAGCAAGTAAAAAAGTTAGTATATTTTATAAACTGAAATATTTTTGTTATTGACAGGTATTATATTATTAAAATTCAGAATATTTCTCATTTTCATCAATTTTATATGGGTTAATAAAAATTTAATAAACCACTTCCCTGTTTATTTATTTAATGAAAATCAAATACAGATTTTTCTCAACTTTACCTCGAAGGTAATTTTCATGAGAAATAGGGAGAATTATTTATGTATTTACGGGTATCGGCGAATGCTGCGTTGCAACCGTAGCAGCTGTTAAAAAAAACCATAATTCGAATTATGATTTAAATTGACAACAGCCCACTCGTAATTTTCTCTTATCATAAGAGGGTGAGTTTTATTTTTTCACCCTTAAATAGTAATTCTCATGAATCAGCTAAAGCGTTCGTTTCATTTTTTGTGTTTTTTTGCTTCGCAGTTGCAGTGCAGGAATAATCCGGCCTAAAATTCCAAAAAAAGAAAGTAGGCCGCTATGAGCGTAAAAATACCTTTTAAAAAAGAGCTGGAATTTGAATATGGCACAGCAAGTCGCTTAAGCCCTCTGATCAGGCGGGTTGTTGCCAGAAATCCGAGTGCGTTCACTCTTCATGGAACCGGAACCTATATTCTTGGAAACGGGACTGTAGCCGTCATTGACCCGGGCCCCTATGACCTTGAGCACCGGGATGCCATCCTGAAAGCAACAGAAGGGGAAACCATCTCCCATATCCTCGTCACCCATACCCATAATGACCATTCCCCCGGTGCGGCGCCACTGCAGGAGAAATGCGGCGCCAAGACCTATGGGTTCGGGCCACATGGAAGCGGCAAGCCTGGCATGAAGCCCGAGCAGGGCGGTGATATGGATTTCGCACCCGATGTTACGATTAAAGACGGAGACATTATTGAGGGAGGAGACTGGTCCGTCCGTGCTATCCATACACCAGGACATCTTTCCAACCATATCTGCTTTGAACTGATCGAGGAAAACACCCTGTTTTCAGGGGATCATGTGATGGGCTGGTCCACCTCGATTGTCTCCCCGCCTGACGGGGATATGACCCAGTATATTGCAAGCCTTGAAAAGATCCTGGAATTTGATCACAAACGCTACTGGCCAACTCATGGCCCGGCAATTGAAGACCCCCACCCTTTTGTCAAAGGATTGATCGCTCACCGGTATGAACGGATGGACCAGATCAGAACCTGTCTCGGTGAAGGGGAAATGGATATCCCGACAATGGTCAAGAAAATGTATACAGACGTGCCCGAACATCTGCACCCGGCAGCAGCCCGTTCCGTCTATTCACATATCCTGATGATGGTGGATAACGGAGAGGTTACCACAAACGAAACGGAACCTCTGGTCACATCGATCTATAAATCGAATTGACGGATCAGACGATCAAGAACAAGCACATAATGCGGTCAAACAGGCGCATTATGTGTTTCGTTTAATCTCTGAAGTTCACATATTGCAAGGGCATGTCAAAATCGAGGCCCTTGCAGAAGGAAATCACGGCCTGCAGATCGTCCCGTTTTTTCCCGGTGACGCGAAGCTCATCCCCCTGAATGGCGACCTGAACCTTGATCTTTGATCCCTTGATTTGCTTAACCAGCTTTTTTGCCAGCTCCTTTTCAATCCCCTCGCGCACGATAACTGTCTGACGCACACTTTGCCCTGCGGCTTTTTCCGGCTCTTTATAATCCAGGACAGCAGCATCAACTTTTCGGCGAGTAAGATGCCCCTGAAGCAGTTCATGCATCTGGCGGAGTTTCAGATCATCATCTGCATGAATTGTTAGTACGCTTTCCGCACTCTCGATGGTACAGTTGCTGCCCTTGAAATCGTAGCGGGTCTCGATTTCCCGCCTTACATTATTCAGGGCATTTTCAACTTCATTGAGATCCGTTTTCGACACAATATCAAATGAAGGCATAAGGTCCTCCTAAGTCAGTTGTTCTTTTGTTTTCTGGAATTTAATCCCTGGCCAGTCTTTTTCAGCCCGCTCCAGATGCCAGGCGTTGCGCGCCATAAAGACAGGTGCGTCATCGTGATCCTCTGCAAGCGACGCCTGATTGGCATCCAGAAATTTCTTCAGCTCATTATGGTCTTCATGTTCGACCCAGCGCGCTGTATATAGTTCGGTTTGCTCAAAATTCACTGGAATATCATATTCCGTGCGAATGCGATCGGCCAGCACTTCAAACTGCAAGGCACCCACAACACCAACAACCCAGTCAGATCCCAGACGGGTCTTAAAGGCCCGGGCTGCCCCTTCTTCAGCAATCTGAATAAGCGCCCGCCCCAGATGCTTTGCCCGCATGGGATCAACCGGACGCACTTTTTGAAGCAATTCAGGTGCAAAGCTCGGGATCCCTGTAAAACGGATTTCCTCCCCTTCTGTGAGAGCATCGCCGATGCGCAAATTCCCGTGATTGGGAATTCCGATAATGTCACCGGGCCAGGCTTCTTCCGCCAGTTCCCGATCCTGTGCAAGGAACAGAACCGGGTTATGAATAGCCATGGTCTTGGCAGAACGGATATGTTTAAGTTTCGCCCCTCGCTTGAAATGGCCGGAAACGAGACGCATGAAGGCGATACGATCCCGATGCTTGGGGTCCATATTCGCTTGAATTTTAAAGATAAAACCGCTTACTTTTTTCTCTGTCGGTTCTATATCCCGCGCAGCTGAAGATGCAGATCTCGGGGACGGCGCCATAAGGGTGAGGCCGTTCAACAAGGTTTCCACACCGAAATTATTAATGGCGCTGCCGAAGTAAACAGGGGTCATTGTGCCATCAAGAAAGGCCTGCTGATCGAATTTCGGGCAAAGCTCCCGGATCATCTCGACATCTTCACGAAGCTTTTCCACATAATCCGCCGGAAGATGCTCATCGATTTTAGGATCATCCACCCCTTCGCAGACGATCCCTTCATCCAGATGGTTATTCTTATCCTTGCTGACCAGAACAAGCTTGTCGTTAAACAGATCATAACAGCCAAGGAAGTTCCGTCCCATGCCAATCGGCCAGCTGGCAGGCACCACATCCAGTGCAAGGGTCTGCTCGATATCATCCAGAAGCTCAAACGGATCCAGGGCTTCGCGGTCAAATTTATTGATAAAGGTTGCGATCGGCATATCCCGAAGGCGGCAGACTTCAAAGAGTTTCCGGGTCTGGCTTTCAATACCCTTGGCGCCATCCAGAACCATCACGGAACTGTCCACCGCGGTCAGGGTCCGGTAGGTATCTTCACTGAAGTCTTCGTGGCCCGGTGTATCCAGAAGGTTGAAAGTTTTTCCTTCATAGTCAAAGGTCATCACGGAAGAAGCCACCGAAATGCCCCTCTCCCGCTCCACTTTCATCCAGTCAGAACGGGCACGGCGCTGCTCGCCGCGCGACTTCACTGCGCCCGCCATCTGGATTGCACCACCGAACAGAAGCAGTTTTTCTGTCAATGTTGTTTTACCCGCATCCGGGTGCGCAATGATTGCAAATGTGCGCCGGTTGGCGACGCGGTCTTCAAGCATACTCATGGTAGTTCCTGAACCGGGCCCGGTCAGACAAGGGCGCGGACAAATAAAATAGCCGCAGTGACATAGCATAGCTGTCCCTGCGGCTAAAGGAATTTGTGTGCTTGAGGCGTTTACGCCCTAGTCTTCAATCACTTTCAAAACAAGCTTTCCGAAATTTTCGCCGGAGAAAAGTTTCAGGAAGGTGGTCGGGAAATTTTCAATTCCTGTATCCACATGCTCCTTGAATTTCAGCTTTCCTTCCCCGTACCAGGTTGCCAGCTGACGAATGCCTTCAGGATATTGATTTGCATAATCAAACACCACAAATCCTTCCATACGCGCATGCTGCACCAGAAGATTGAGATAATTCACAGGCCCCTGCACCGCAGTTGTGTTGTTATACTGGGAAATAGCGCCGCAAATCACCACGCGCGCATGGCGGTTAAGGCGTGCAAGGGCAATATCCAGAATATCGCCGCCGACATTGTCAAAATAGACATCGACACCGGATTCAAGAGGCTCTTTCATATCGGATAGGAACTTATCTGATTTGTAATCCACGCATGCATCAAAACCCAACTCTTCCACAACATAGCGGCATTTATCCGCACCGCCCGCAATACCAACGGCACGAGCGCCTTTGATTTTTGCGATCTGCCCAACGAGGGATCCAACAGCACCAGCTGCACCGGATACCAGAACGGTATCCCCTTCTTTAACAGCGCCCACATCTGTAAGACCGAAATAAGCTGTAAGACCCGGCATCCCAAGACCGCCAAGATAGCTTTCGAGCGGCGCCATTTTCGGATCCACCTTCACAAGATCCTTGCCGTCCGACACCCCATATTGCTGAACACCATGATAACCGGTCACGCAGTCACCGACGGAAAAGGCCGGGTTGTTGCTCTCAACAACCTCACCGACTGTACCTGCGCGCATAACCTCTCCCAGGCCAACAGGCGGGATATAGGATTTTGCATCATTCATCCAACCACGCATGGCCGGATCAAGGGAGACATAGTGAACCTTTACAACAACCCCTCCCTCTCCTGCGGCGGGAATCGCTGAAGAAGTGAATTCCCAATCGCTGTCCTTGGGGACGCCAACCGGACGCGCGGCAAGTTTATATTGCTTATTTATAGATGACATATTTTTGTTCCTTAAAAACCGTTTTCCCTATCCAACCTCATTTGTCCGGAGAGTTCAAGAACGATCGCTCCAGAAACAGAAAATAGACAGTCTAGACTTGGTAATGCTGATATACCGTTCTCCTGAATTCGGCGCGCAAGGGATAGATATTCCCGGGCATATGCTGAACCATCAACAATCCGGCGATTTCTTCCTCAGGGTTGATAAAGAAAATTGTTCCAGCAGCGCCGGTCCACCCATACTCCCCTGCTTTTCCTGGAAAACCTGCCTTTTCAGGATCCGTAACTGTATAAAAACCAAGTCCAAAACCGATCCCGCTCCAGCGCATAAAGTTGAATTCACCTGCGCCAAGCTCCTCCATATCCCCATGCAAGTGATTACGGATCATCAGATCAAATGTTTCCTCTTTTAAAAAACGCTTTCCGCCATAGACACCTTTTTGCATCAACAAGGTCATAAATTTCAGGAAATCATCTGTTGTGGACACAAGACCGCCGGAACCGGATGGAAATTGCGGTCTTTGCAGGAAACTGCTCCTGGAGGCGCTGTCCTGAATATCCCTGATGCCGGTCTCGTCTACAGCATAGCAGGTGGTCAAACGGTTTATGGCGCCTTCAGGAACCTGAAAAGCAGTATCTTTCATACCAAGAGGTTCAAAAAGACGGTTCTTCAAAAATGTCTCAAAATCCTGTCCGCTCCAGACTTCCACAAGGCGCCCCAGAATATCGGTTGCCATGCTGTATTTCCAGCGGCTTCCCGGTTCAAAGAGAACAGGCATACTCCCCAGTCGATCAACCACGTCTTTTAGATCACCGGTGCTTCGCATACCATCCAGTCCATTCGCCAGATAGGATGGCACCAGTGGGTCATCGCTGAAGGCTGGCAGCGTTATTCCGGCGGTATGTGTGAAGACATGACGGATTGTCATTTCTACGGGGCTATCGATGGCGCCCTCGGTTTCATGAAAAATGCGGGTATTTTGAAAGCCTGGTAAAAAGCTGGAGACGGGATCATCAAGATCAAACGCCCCCTCTTCAAAACACATCATCGCTGCGAGGCTGGTCACCGGCTTTGTCATAGAATAAATCCGGAAAATCGCATCTCTTTTCAGATGTAGCGCGTCATCAATTGCGGCCTTTCCCCGGATCGCAAGATGAGGTTCTTCTCCCTTTTTAAGTGTGACTGCAATTCCGCCAGCAATAAATCCGCCCTTGATGTATTTTTCCAGCAATTGATCCAGTAGCACCGCTTTCTCCTTTTTTGGTATGCAGCCTGCCACAAAAGAAAAGCCGGGAAAACCCGGCTTTTCTAAGTTGCTTTTTATAACAATCAAGCAGTCGGAAGCTTGTAGTCTTTATACTCTTCACGAAGTTTGGTTTTCAGCAATTTGCCAGTCGCCGTATGGGGAAGCTCATCCACGAAAACCACGTCATCCGGCAATTGCCATTTAGCCAGCGTGCTTTCCAGATGCTTCACCACATCCTCTTTCGTCACAGGATGTCCTTCTTCTTTCACAGCAATTACCAGTGGGCGCTCATCCCATTTTGGATGAGGAACCGCAATAACAGCCGCCTCAACAATACCGGCGCAACCGATCGCTTCATTTTCCACATCAATGGATGAAATCCATTCACCGCCAGACTTGATCACATCCTTGGACCGGTCTGTGATCTGCATATATCCATCCGGATCCAGTGTTGCGACATCGCCGGTATCAAACCACATATCCTCGTCTATTACGTCTCCGCCCTCCCCACGGAAATATCCGCTGGTAATCCAAGGACCGCGTACCATAAGGCGACCGAAAGCGACACCATCACGGGGAAGTTCATTGCCGTCATCATCAGCAATTTTAAGATCGACGCCATAAACAGCACGTCCCTGCATGAGGCGAATGTCGATTTTCTTATCTTCGGGCAGCTCATCATGCTTTTTCAGCAGATTACCGGTGGTACCGAGCGGGCTCATTTCCGTCATGCCCCAGGCGTGTACAACATTTACACCATAGTCATTGACGAACGCTTCAATCATGGAACGCGGTGCAGCTGATCCGCCAATTACCGTACGGGTCATGGTCGAGAATTTAAGATTGTTTTCTTTCACATGGCCAAGAAGCATCAACCAGACTGTTGGAACACCGGCGGACAATGTCACCTTTTCCTGCTCCATCAGTTCATAGATAGAAGCGCCGTCCATGGCCGCCCCTGGCATCACCATTTTCGCACCGGACATGGCTGCTGCGTAGGGAAGACCCCAGGCATTTGCATGGAACATGGGAACAACCGGAAGAATGCTGTCATTATTGCACACACCCAGACCATCATTGGTACAAACACAGAAACTGTGCAGCACGGTTGACCGGTTGGAATAGAGAACTCCTTTTGGGTTTCCTGTTGTTCCGGAAGTGTAGCAAAGGCTGGAAGCAGTGTTTTCATCAAAGACCGGCCATTCATAATCGCCATCTTCTGCTTCAACCAGCGTTTCATAACAGATGACATTTTTAAGAGAGGTCTCTGGCATATTGGCTTCATCAGTCATGATGACGATGCCTTCCACCTTTGTCAGATGCTCCTGAATAGCTTCAATCAGGGGGACAAATGTCAAATCGACAAATAGAAACTTGTCTTCCGCATGATTGGCGATATAGGTGATCTGTTCCGGGAACAGGCGCGGATTAATCGTATGGCAAACCGCTCCCATGCCGGAAACCCCAAAATAGATTTCAACATGACGATATCCATTCCAGGCCAGCGTTCCGATGCGGTCGCCAATTTGCGCGCCAAGCTTGCCAAGTGCCTGCGCCAGTTTTTTCGACCGCTTGTTAACGTCACGATAATTGGTGCGATGAATTGGCCCTTCCACAGTGCGCGAGACAATCTCGACATCACCATGATAAGTACCTGCATATTCGATCAAGGAAGAGATCAGCAACGGCCGATCCTGAATGAGACCCAACATTGTTTTTTCCCGTTTAGACTTATAGTTCTGATTGACTGCAAACATAAGCAAGAGAGCCGGTTTGGTAAAGTCAATTTAAGTCAAGTTACTTAAAACGTCTGTAGCCCTTCGGGCCCTTGCGTCAAACAAGCAGGACCAGCATTTAATTAAAAAAACCTGTTGTTCAAATCGCCTTAAAATGCTGAACTTCTTTCATCTTTATGTCGAGCCAGAGTGATGCATTGAAGATCGAGCCTTATATTTTGATACCCGCGGCGGCGGCGGCGGTATTCCTGATGGTGATGTTCATCCGGTTCATGACCGGAAAAAAGGACATGGTTTTGAGCGACCAGATCATCAAACGGTACTTTGCCGATGAAGAAATGGGGGTGCCTCTTAAGCTGGTTACTCTCGGCGCTGAAGGAAGATATGCCCTTGTCTGGCTGTCGACATCCTCTCCTTTAAGAATGCTCAGGTCTTTTGGCCACAAGATTGTGCAGCAGGAACTCCGGTATCAGGATCTTGTTTTCGATAAAAACAGACCCACAAAAGTATGTATTAACAGTCAGGATGTCGCTCATTCCAGGGTCAGTTTTGAAATATCGGAAAGTGACTTGCATGCCCTTCAGAAACTCGGAAGGGAGAGCTAGAGGATGTCGTTGCCTGATCCGGTTACTCTTGCCATACCAGCATTCGTTCTCCTGATTTTTCTGGAAGTGATCCTTGGAAAATTTTCACCGAAAAAGTCCAACTATGAAACACGCGACAGTGCTGCCTCCCTTTGTATGGGGCTTGGGAATTTCGCAATCGGGCTTATTAATTTCGGGCTCATTGTTGCTGTTTCCAACTGGGTATATGAATATCGTTTTTTTGATATGGGATATTACTGGTATTCCTTTATCCTCATCTTTTTCGCAGAAGATTTCTGTTATTACTGGTTTCACCGGTTAAGTCACGAACACAGGTTATGGTGGGCAGCCCATATTAATCATCACTCCTCCCAGTATTACAATCTGTCGACCGCTCTGCGCCAGACATGGACAGGCGGAATAGCGGGGACCTGGACCCCCTGGTTGCTTCTTTCCCTTATCGGTTTTCCCACCCCGCTGATCGCCTTTCAAAAAGGGATCAACCTGATCTACCAGTTCTGGATCCATACCGAGGCAATTGATAAAATGTGGGCACCTTTCGAATATTTTTTCAATACCCCTTCCCATCACCGGGTCCATCACGCAACCAACCCGGAATATCTGGATGCAAACTATGCAGGCGCCCTGATTATCTGGGATCGGCTGTTTGGAACCTTCGTGCCCGAGAACAAGGAAAATCCGTGCAGGTACGGCATCGTCAAGCAAATAGCGACTTTTAATCCTGTAATCATCGCCCTTCATGAGTGGATTGGATTGTTCAAGGACCTGTTTTCAGCTTCCTCTCTCAAAAGCGCGTTCATGTTTGTATTTGGCCCGCCCGGCTGGTCCCCTGACGGGTCAAGAATGACATCTGCGATGATCAAGAAACAGCATAGCGAAAGGGTGATCGCCCGGAACTCGGAAACCGGGACAGGGAATGCAACAGAACTGTCACAGAATTGACCTAAAAGAAGGAAGCTCGAGGAAGTGAAGGAGTAATAAAATGACTGCGGCCCCTAATTATATTTTTGACGCAAAAGACAAACCTTCTCTTCCCCTGCATGACGTTCCCCTGATTGAAGCAACCGAAGAAAGCGTCCAAGGCTACGGGGCGCTTGTTGATGATCCTTCAACATTTGATATTGAAATTGTCCGCTGGCCAGCGCAAGGATGGCGCCCCGTTGATCCGGATAGTGGCGATGAAGGCGGCACGGTAGAGGGGGTGTTCTCAGGAACCTGGGACGGGGATATTCTGATGGGCCATAATGAAGCTGTGAGTGGAGAATATATTCTGGGCTGGTCTTGCGACCCGCAGATAGCCTCCAGAACCGTAAAATCCACTCCGCGTCATCAGGTTTTGCTCTGGCATATGAATTATCACCCGGATGGCGGTCAGCTTTTCTTCCCACTTGATAACAAACCCTTTGTAGTCCCGGTTGCCCTCCCGGGTGACGATCTTACCCTCGATAAAATCATTGCATTCTGGTGCGATGGTAGCCGCGGTCTCTATATACATCCGGGGATATGGCATGAAGGAATATTCCCAGTGACGGATACACAACGTTTTCTGGATCGCCAGGGAAGAGTTCATGCCCGTGTCTCCAGTAATATTGGTGAAGAATTCGGTGTCTATTTAAATGTCCCGCTTAAAGAAAGCCTTGACGTGAAATAGAATTGATTTCGTCTTGCAATAAATGTCATGTTACAAATGCATGACAAACAACGGATACCAATGCAAGGCCATCAATGTTACGAAAGATCCTGAAATTCTTTTTCTATACATTCTTCGTTCTTGGTGCCTTCAGTATTCCGATTTTCTTTACCCCTATTGGTGAAATCCCGCTTAAAACACTTTTTCAGGTGGGCAATATAGAAAAAACAGATTTCAAATCATTGCGCCTGACGGAAAACCCCAATCAGTATCTTGTCTGCAACAGCCACTTATGTTCGGCCAGCTTTCACGTTGAAAGTCCCAAATTTTCCATCCCGGTGGAACGGTTAAAAACGCTTTTGGAAAAAGTGCTCAGTGAACAGAAAGATCTGGAGCCCCAGCAGGAAATGAACGCTGACCTTTATCAGGATCTGGTGCAAAGGACACGTCTTGTGCGTTATCCGGATGTGATCACAGTCCAGCTTCAGGAACTTGGGCCGAATAGTTCAACACTCGCAATTTATAGCCGGTCTGTTTACGGCCGATCTGATTTTGGGGTCAATAAGGATCGTATCGATGCCTGGCTTGCCCGATTGAAAGAACTTGCTGACCGCTAACTTTCCTCTTCAAGGGTCTGATCCAGCCAATTGAGCAGATCCTGCATGACCTCTTCGCGGATGGTATCATTGAGAAGCTCATGACGACCATCTTCGTAAAATTTTGACGTAACCTTTTGAAATCCATGTTTTTCATAGACTTTCAAAAGCCGCTTTACCCCTTTTGCATTTTCTCCCACCGGATCGGCAGTTCCGGCGAAGAGATACAAGGGTTTCTCCGGGTCCATTTTTGCAACGGCTTCATCGGCCGCTATTCGGGTGAGAGCATCCAAAAGACCGATCCATGTTGCTATGCTGCATTCAAAACCGCAGAACGGATCCTCAACATATTTATCCACTTCGGTTTCATCCCGGCTCAACCAGTCAAACTCGGTACGGTTCGGCGCGAATGCCTTGTTAAATGCTTTAAAAGACATATTGGCAAGGAGCGTACTGTGACCTTCATTTCCCGCTCTCAGTTTTTCAATACGTGATACCAGTTGCCCCAGTTTCCCAAGCGTTCCCGGCGGTCCATTGGTCGCAGAAAGAGCTGCGCCCGTAATGCTGTCCGGAAACCGTGCTAGATAATCCTGAACCATAAAAGATCCCATGGAATGTCCGAGAAGAAAAACCGCCCTCCCCGGATGGCGTGCCTTGATTTCCTGATTAAGGAGATAAAGCTCTTCAACCGCCATTGACCAGCCATCCTTGTCGGCCATGTGACCGGGTGTTTTGTCAGAGGGTACCGATTTTCCGTGACCGCGGTGATCGATCGCGTAAACCGCGTAGCCGGCAGCGTTAAGAAACTTTGCCAATCTTTCATATCTGGCACCATGCTCTGCCATGCCATGTGCGATTTCGACGGATGCCTTGATATCCCCTTCTGGCAACCAGCCATTTACACGAAGCGATGTTCCGTCGATCCCGTTGAAACTGAAGCCCAAATTTTCCAAAGCCTGCCCCCTCCCGATTATTGTTTGTTTTTCATCAATTGACGCCTTTTATCGAGAAGAGTAGCCTTTGAAAAAAAACGACACAACCCACCTGGAAAGAGAACCTCATGAGTGCACCACATTTTTCCCAAGGCAATTCTCTGGCCGCCCGTGACGTCCAGAATGTCATCCATGCCTATACAAACCTTTCCGCCCATGAAAAAACCGGCCCGCTGATTATTGAAACCGGTAAGGGTGTCCATGTCTATGACGACAATGGCAAGGAATATATTGAAGGGCTGGCGGGGCTCTGGTGCACCTCTTTCGGTTTTGGTGAAAAAGAGCTTATCGATGCTGCCTATAAGCAAATGCAGAAACTGCCCTATTATCACTCTTTCGCCAGTAAATCGACAGAACCGGGCATCGTCCTCGCTGAAAAACTGTTGAATTTGGCCCCGTCCTCCGATCTTTCAAAAGTCTTTTTTGTCAATTCCGGATCCGAAGCCAATGACACTGTTGTAAAACTGGTCTGGTATTACAACAATTCCAAGGGACGGCCGGAGAAAAAGAAAATCATCAGCCGCCAGAAAGCCTATCATGGCGTAACTGTTGCAGCTGCAAGCATGACAGGGCTTCCACCGCTTCATAATGATTTCGATCTGCCGATCCAGAATATCACCCATACAAGCTGCCCGCACTATTACCGCTTTGGTCAGGAAGGCGAAAGCGAAGAAGATTTTGCAACACGCCTCGCTTCCGAGCTGGAGACAAAAATTCTTGAAGAAGGGCCCGAAACGGTTGCCGCCTTTATTGCTGAACCGGTTATGGGCGCTGGCGGCGTTATTGTTCCGCCAAAAGGATATTTTGAAAAAATCCAGGCTGTCTTGAAAAAATATGATGTCCTGATGGTTGCCGATGAAGTGATTTGTGGTTTTGGTCGGACCGGGAATATGTGGGGTTCAGAAACCTTCGGCATTAAACCCGATATCCTGAGCTGTGCAAAGGCTCTGTCCAGTGCTTATCTTCCTATCGCTGCGGTGATGGTATCTGACGAGATCTATACTGAACTCGTCCGCCAGAGCGAAAAACACGGTGCTTTCGCCCATGGCTATACCTATTCAGGCCATCCTGTTCCTGCGGCAGTTGCTGTCCGCACCCTTGAACTGATGGAGGAGAGAAACATCCTTGACCATGTTCAGAAAGTCGCCCCCCTCTTTAAGCAGCGGTTTGAAGCACTTCAGGATCATCCCCTTGTCGGAGAAGTCCGCGTTTGCGGTCTAGTTGGCGCTGTCGAACTGGTTGCAGACAAAGACACCAGACGATCTTTTGACGCGTCCCACGGGCTTGGTGCAAAAGCAGTTGCCTATATGCAGGAAGAAGGCCTGATCAGCCGGGCCGTAGCTGGTGACAATGTTGCCCTCTGCCCACCATTGATTATTACCAAAGATGAAATCAATACTATGTTTGACCGCTTTGAAGCGGGTCTTAACCGTGCGAATGCAGATGTGGAAGCCAATAACTGGCGGTCAACATAAAGTATAAATCAAGGGCAGCGCTAGACGTGCTGCCCGCCATTGATATGAACTTCTGCCCCGGTCACATAGGAAGAGGACGCATCACAAAGGAAATAGATTGTGGATGCCACTTCTTCCGGTCGCCCGAGCCGTCTGAGCGGAAGCTCCTTGACCAGTTCTTCCGTCCCTGGAGACAGAATTGAAGTATCGATTTCTCCTGGCGCAATGGCGTTTACCCGAACGCCATGAGGACCAAAATCAGCCGCCATTTCCCGTGTCATTGCAGCAAGAGCTGCTTTTGATGTCCCGTAGGCTGATCCTGCAAAAGGATGAACCCTGCTTCCCGCGATAGAGGTCACATTCACGATCGCGCCCTTTGCAGCAACCAGTTCTTCAAACAGGCCTTTCGCCAGCATGAGAGGCGCAAATAAATTCACATTATAAACACGAAGCCAGTCCTGATATCCTGAATTGAGCGTATTAAAACGCTCTCCTTCCGGTCCTTTTGGAGAGATCCCGGCATTATTCACAAGGGCATGCAGGGGAACACCATCCAGTTTTTCCCGGATCACCTTGATCCCATCGCGCAGCGCATCGATATCAGCCAAATCCAGCTGGATATGATTTTCCTCACCACCATCCCATGGGCAGTATTCAGAGAAAGCCTGCCGGGATACCGTCAAAACACGCCAACCCGCAGCACTGAAACGTTTTACTGTTGCATGCCCGATTCCCCGGCTGGCACCGGTCAGCAAAAGAACTTTTTGTGCATTGCTCATCGTTAAATCAAGCTCCGGTAATCGTCAATCTCATTGAATTGATTTATCATGACATTAGCTGGGGATTTCACCCATTGGTAACAAGTCCTAGCTTACAATAAAGTCATCGCAATGGAAGTAGAATGAAAGAATAAAAGAAAGTTCATGATGAATGAAATGCAGGCCCCGTCAGAACGCAGGCGTTTTCACAGAAATAGTTCCCCGCAGGTTATCCTGATCATTGATCAGGTTCCCTATCTTGCCAAAGACTGGTCTCCGGCTGGCTTTCGCATTGAATGTCCTGAAAAAAGCTACGCGCTCGATCAGACGATCAGGGGGGAAATCGATATTTTTGAGTTGGAAGAGAAAGGCTCTTTCAGCGCCCGGGTCATTCGCCTGACGGAACAAGGGGAGATTGCCTGCGAATTTTCACAGATCAGTTCTCATGCCTATATCAGGTTATGTGCAATCCTCAACGCGCCGGAGGATCGATAATTCAGGCCGCTTTTTTTGCAGGTAAATTCAGGCAGCAGGTTGTCCCCACCCCAAGAGAGCTCTTGATATCAAAATTCCCGCCATGCAGCTCAACCAGTGATGCAACGAGCGGCAGGCCAAGCCCGGTGCCTGGATATTTGCGATTAAATGCATTTTCCACCTGGCCGAAGGGCTGCAGGGCAATACTGATGGACTTCTCTTCCATTCCGATGCCGGTATCCTGAACAGCAATGCGAACTTCACCTTCCAGCGTCATATCGGTAAAGACAGTCACAAGTCCGTCTTTGGGTGTAAATTTAATGGCATTGGACAGAAGGTTCAGCAATATCTGACGCAGTGCATTTTCATCCGCACGAACCAGCCCGATATCTTTTGCCTCATTCAAGACAATCGTCACTCCTTTTTCCGTAGCCTGTGCTTCACAATAACTGATGGTCTTGGAGATCAGGTCCGAAAGATGAACATCGCTTTCCTGCAGTTCGAATTTACCGGCTTCAACTTTAGACAGATCCAGCAAATTATTGATCAGATGCAGAAGATGAGATCCACTGTCATGGATATGTTTGACATATTCCGAATATCTGTCGTTATTCAGTGCACCAAAAACTTCGCTATTGATCATTTCGGCAAAACCGATAATCGCGTTCAGTGGCGTGCGCAGCTCGTGGCTCACGCTCGCCAGAAAATTGGTTTTACTGGCGCTTGCAGCTTCTGCTTTTTCCTTCGCCTTGTAGAGCTGGACTTCCCATTCCTTCTGCCGGGTAATGTCCGTAAAGGTCAGAACGAAACCACCCTCTTCGATATAATTTCCGGAAACATTGACCATGGTTCCGTTGTGACACCGATGCAGATATTCATAATCCTCTGCAACTGAACTCCAGGGGCATTTCCCCTGCATTTTATCAGCAGCATCTCCCCGCTCGAAAAAGCAGGAATACAGTTCCTCTATATTTTGTCCGATTTTCACACAATCCGGCTTGAGATCGGTGATCTCCAGAAAGTTTCGGTTGAAATGGACTATGTCGCCTTCCCCGTTCAGGAGGACAATGCCCTCGTTCATATTCTCAAAAGTCAAACGAAGACTATCGAACATTTCTGCCGACTGTTCCTGCGCATACAGAGCCCGCAGGGTTTCACGAGAATAAGACGCTAAAATCAGAACAATATCCCGGTCTTCGCGTGTAAATCCTTCATTTTTCTTGCCATGCAGGGAAAAAATACCGATCGGCTCCCCGGTTTTCAAAACCAGAGGATAGACAAGCAGGTTATCTCCTTCATATCCGGCCCAGCCGCTGCTTTTCAGTTTTCCTATTTCATCTTTGCCCGTCATCAATACAGGCTCACCTGTGGAATAGACCTTTTCAAAAACACTGCCTTCTTCCAGAGGCAATGGTAGTGTCTCAGGCGCGTGTCCGGGGTCGAGTGAATGGACCTGTTCCAGATATCCTTCTTTCGTCAAATATAGACTGCCGCCCGTTGCACCCAGCACCTCGCCCAGGGTCTCCAGCAAATTCTCACAAACTTCCTGCAACGAATTGCAGGTCGCTAATCTTCCTGCCGCCTTCACCAGTTCGCCCACCTTCAAATTCAGGGATTTAAGCTGCCGAATGCTTCTGCTGTCCCGGAAGATGGTTTGGTTTTTTGGTTGAGTAAAGAGGTTGTCCAGACAGGATTGTTCAACATAGTGAACCAGTTCTTCCTCATCTCCCGAGAAGGCACGGTAATCATCAGCACCGGCCTTCATCGCGGAAACAGCACGCTCCGGCGTCGCTTCACAATCGATAATAAGGGTCGAAGCAGTAATATTATTATTCTGAAGCGATTTTAAGGCTCTCAGAGTATGTTGAAAGCCGTATTTCCCAACAAAGAAAACCAGAACATCTGTATGGGCGACAACGGACGCGAGATTCTTCTGATCAAGGAGGGAGGCTGTTGAAAAACAAATATTCGGATCAGTTAAGCGGGATTGCAGGAACTGTACAATTGTCGGTTCATCCGACAAGAGAAGCAACGATACACAGGCGCTGTTTTTCTGCGCTAAATCCATATTAATCCTATTAAATCAAAACTTTTAGGAAAAGTTTTGATACGCTAAATCATGACCGCATGATGTATGGAATGTCACACAGGACTTAAAGTCGCAGAACCGGAGGAAAACCCACAGCTTGAACAGTTTATCCTGCCTCTCGCCACCCCGGAGCGATCGAACTGAATGCACCAAAAACTAGGAGTATGATGTTAAAAATTCGTTAAAATTATAGATAGATATTGAGCCAAGCCTCTGAAAACAGGACTTTTTTATATATTTCACTTCTCTTGCGAGTGGTACCGGCTTTCCATTTCACCGAGTTTACGGGCGATGTGATTGGAAGGTTTGCTAAATCGCGCAAGAAGCAGGTAAAAAACCGGCACAACCCCAAGAGAGAGGAAGGTCGAGAATAAAACACCGCCAATAATAACAATACCGATTGCCTCGCGGCTTTCAGCCCCCGCCCCTGTTGCCATTGCAAGAGGAACGGCACCGAGTGCGGTTGAAATTGTGGTCATAAGGATGGGGCGAAGACGAATAACAGAAGCCTCAATAATCGCGTCTTTAAGCACCAGCCCCTCTTCACGCAGCTGGTTCGCAAATTCAACAATCAAAATTGCATTTTTCGCGGTAAGACCGATGAGCATGATAATCCCGATCTGGCTATAAACATTGAGCGACAGACCATAAAACAGCATAGCCCCCATGGCGCCGGTTACAGCGAGCGGGACCGAGGTCATGATAATCACAGGATGAATGAAGCTTTCAAACTGAGCTGCAAGGGCCAGGAACACAACAAGGAACGCCGTTACAAAAGTAATCAGCAGCGCCCTATTTGAATCTTTAAACGTCCTGCTCAAGCCGCCAAAGCTGATTCTTGCCTGCTCCGAAGCCTCTTCACGGACGATATCCTCAAGATAGGTAAGCGCCTGTTCCAATGTGTATCCGTCAGCCAAAGAAGCCGTAATCCGCACAGCTCTTAACCGGTCCGATCTTTTAAGCTCGGACGCCCCGGCCGCTTCCGTAAGCTTGACAAAATTCGAAATGGGAATGAGTTGATTGGTCTGATCAGAACGGACATAAACTTTCTCAAGATCGCTTTGACGACTGCGATCCTCTTCTCTTGCCCGCATAATCACATCATACTGTTTTCCCCCATCCTCATAGGTCGTGACATTCCGCCCGCCCATCAGTGTTTCCAGTGTTCGGCCGATGGCCTGAACCGAAACACCAAGATCTGCAACGCGATCCCGATCGATTTCAATCAGGAGCTGCGGTTGATTCTCGGAATAATCCTTATCCACATTCAGGAGTTTCGGATTTTCCGATGCCCTTTCAATAACCCGGTCAACCCATTCATTAATTTCCTCATAAGATGGTCCTCCAACGATCACATC
>JAKSCD010000125.1 GCA_022360775.1 Sneathiellales bacterium
AGTTTATGGGCAGGAACTGAATACATACTCCATTTTCTTTTTGCTGTCGCCATTGCTGGCGGCCTGGTTGTAATTTTCCTTCTTGCAAAAGAAACGATAAGTCAGACGAAGGAAAATGGTCTTTTTCTCACCAATCTCAAATCTAGTTTGCGGTCGAGTTTGAAAGTTCCTTACGGGGTCGCAATCTCGTTAGGTAGCCTTCCTGTCTTTTACCAATACACGATCGCTGTTTTTCCGTGGAGTTGACGCCTGTACTTAACAGGAAATTAAGTACTCCTGCGTTAAATTGAGAATCATTTAAATTGTTGGAATAGTGTTATGGCACGTAAACTAATTCTTGTTCTATTTGCGTTGATTATTGCGGGATCCACCGTCTGGTTTGTTAGAAACTGGGCAGGAAACCAAAACCCACAAGTGGTCCAGCAAACTGCTGAAATCGTCGTTCAACAACAGAAACCAACAGTTGAAATTCTTGTTGCAGCGAGCAATTTGCCAGCTGGCACCTTATTGAGAGAGGAACATGTTACCTGGCAAGCCTGGCCGGAAAGTGATGATCTTGAGGAACGGTATTTTGTTAAGGAAAAGCGTGAAGTAAAAGACTTGATTGGCACAGTGGTGCGCCAGGGAATTGCAACAGGTGAACCTCTTTCAGATGGTCGCATTGTAAAGCCCGGACAAAGCGGGTTTTTGGCGGCTGTCCTGAGACCGGGAACGCGTGCTGTTTCCATCGAAATCAATGCAACATCAGGCGTTGCGGGATTTGTCTTTCCAGGTGACCGGGTTGATTTGATCCTGACCATGCAAATCACCAATCAACAGGACGGGGGAGAAGGATCCAGGACACGTGCCAGTGAAACAATTTTGACAGATGTCCGAATTGTTGCCATGGACCAATCAACAAATGATCAATCGCAGGAAGCTTCTGTAAGTCGGGTCGCAACCTTGGAAGTCACGCCCAAAGAAGCTGAAATCGTCTCTTTAAGTCAAGAGCTTGGAAGGCTTTCTTTATCTTTGAGAAGCATAGCGCGGCTTCCAGATGAAAAAGATAAGGATGTAAAAATCGGCGATATTCGTGCTGGTCGCGGGTTTACACGAGACAGCGATGTCAGTGATTTGATTTCTGCTCCAAGTGTGAGCGGCAGCGTTGCGCGTAAAGTGATCATCTATCGTTCTGGTCAATCTACTCAACAGTCCTTTGAATAAGTGGGGCCATCAATGAAAAAATATATCGGCGCTCTCGTTGCAACGGGACTAATATTTCTATCGACTTTATTTATCTCACAAACCGCTAATGCCGCGAAGGTAATTGGGGATGTTGGGGATACTTTAAGCCTGACTCTGAACTCGGGAAAACTCATTCGGCTGGATAAGCCGGCGACTTCGGTTTTTGTTGGGAATTCAGAACTTGCAGATGTGCAGGTTCAATCCCCAAAAATCATTTACGTTTTCGCGAAAAAGCCGGGAAAAACAAATCTGTTTGCGCTGGATAGTCGGGGGCAGGTACTGGTCAACTCTCCGGTAATTATTCAACATGATGTCAGCGCATTGCAAGCAGCCTTGAGTGATCTCACTCCCAATTCGAAAATCTATGCCAAATCCATGAATGGAGGCATAATCCTGACAGGAAAAGTAGAATCGCCTGCGATTTCGGAAAGCGCTCATCGTCTTGCTTCTCTTTATTCGAAAGTCGTGTTTAATCGATTGACTGTAGAAGGAAATGTTCAGGTAAATCTGCGGGTTCAGGTTGCAGAAGTTGCGCGGTCGGTTACCAAGCAGCTTGGTGTGAACTGGGAACAATTCAGTAGTTTAGGCAATTTTGCTTTTGGTGTTGGTACTGGCCGTGACGTTGTTGATGGAGCGACTTCAAGCGTGCTGAGAAATGGGACGCTCTCAAGTGCGTTTCTAGGTTTTAACGATGGTCAGACATCAATCAATTCTTTGATTGATGCATTGGAAGAAGAAGGACTTATCACGCTTCTTGCTGAGCCCAATTTAACAGCTTTGTCAGGGGAATCTGCAAGTTTCCTGGCTGGCGGCGAATTTCCAATTCCGGTGCCAGGTGAAGACGGAACGGTAACTGTAGATTACAAGGAATTTGGTGTTTCCCTCGATTTTACGCCTAATCTAGTTGGCAATAATCGTATTAACCTGAAGGTGAGCCCGGAAGTCAGCCAGTTGTCTTCAACTTCGGCGATCAATATCGGGGGTATTTTTATTCAATCCCTGATTACCCGCCGCGCAGATACCACCGTTGAACTTGCCAGTGGACAGAGCTTTGTTTTGGGCGGATTGCTCAATAGCGATTCTGATAACAGTATTTCGAAGACCCCTCTTTTAGGGGAACTTCCGATCATTGGCGCGCTTTTCCGTTCCAGTTCTTTTCAGCGAAATGAAACCGAGCTCGTAATCATTGTAACACCCTATATCGTGAAGCCCTCAAATTCTCGTATGGCGCTGCCAACGGATGGATATATTCCGCCAAATGATAAGGATCTCTATAGAGACGGGAGAAATTTCCGCCCAACATATGAAGATGAGGAGGCGAAAGCCCCGACGTCAGAAAAATCAACTGCCAACAAGGAAGTGAAGCTTGTCGGCCCGGCTGGCTTTATCATGGAGTAAATCAATGAAAATGATAGATAAAAACGGGTTTTCGAAGCTTCTTTTAACAGGTGCAGTCCTTATTTCTGTTGCGGCCTGTGCACCTCGTGATCCAGTTACCGGTGAGGAAATGTTGCGGGCAAATGCGCAAAATGCAGTGATGAACAAACAGATCAATGTGCAGAAAGTAACACCGGTCTTTGTCGTTAATTTCACGCCGAATGCAGCACGTTTTTCTGATCTTGAAAAAGGCCGTCTCCTGGGCTTTTTGGAAGCGCAGAATGCAAGATTTGGTGAAGTTCTTGAGCTTGAGTTGCCACCTTTTTCTG
>JAKSCD010000502.1 GCA_022360775.1 Sneathiellales bacterium
AAAAATCATGAAATTTTACATATGCGGACGATGCTATATCTCATAAGGAACCCTCATTTCCCTGAAAATATGGCACCGTCCACCTATATTATTTTTTACTTCTGGTGGAAGCAGTATTGCTAGTTCTTCGGACTTTCACTGACTTCGCGAATCGTTGGGACAACCTGATCTCCCCAGTTGCCTTTATTGTCATGAAATCTGGAGACCCTGACAAGCTCGACAGAAAGGCCACTTGAAACGGCTCTCTGTACGGCCTCATTCATTCGGTGCACTGCTTCCGCAACTCGGACAATCGCACGCTCTTCATCTGTACGTTCGGGGGCATCAACTCTTTGAAAAGCTCTTTCAGTCATCGTTTTTCCTCCATGATGGCCCGCTCTGCGAGCGGGCCTATTTGCTCAGGCTGCGTCGAACTGGTTCATGGTGTTTTTAGCGCCGCCTGCTTTAAGCGCGCGATCACCACCCACCATTTCCTTGAAGCTGTCACCAAGATCGGAACCAACTTCGTGCTGGTGTTTCACAGCGGAGACACCGCGGCGAATTTCCTCTCTTTGAATGGTTCCCACGTAAGCAAGCATACGATCCTCACCGAAGTAACCATTGGAAAGCTCATCCATGCCTTTTGCTGTCAAATGGAAGGTTGGCAGCGTAATCAGGTTATGGAAAACGCCAGCTTTGGTGGAAATGTCATGCTGGAACCGTGCCAGTCGCTCATCCGCTTCCCTGCCAAGTTCCGTTTCATCAAAATCAGCACTCATAAGGGCATTGCCATCAGGGTAATCCCCTTCTGCAATTTTACCTTCTTCGATCCAGCCCTGACGAACCTGCTTGCGCAAATTAAGGGTCCAGTTAAAGGAAGGAGAATTGTTGTAGGTCAGTTTTGCATTGGGCACGACTTTACGGATCTCATTCACCATGCCTGCAATTTCATTCACATCCGGTGTTGCAGTTTCAATCCACAGGAGATCCGCGCCACCTTCCGTAAGGGAAGCGATGCAATCTTCAACCACTCGCGCATGACCTGTATTTTCCTTAAAAGCAAACAGGCCATTTGGCAAGCGAACCGGACGAACAACCTCGCCGTTCAATGAGAGCAACATTTCATTTTCGCGGGCAGGCGACGTATCGGAAATGGGCTCAACTTCAAGCCATTTAATATATTCAGCAGCCAAATCCCCTGGCTCCTGACTGACAGGTACTTTTTGCGTCAAGCCTGCACCCAGGCTATCGGTACGGGCAACAATCACGCCATCTTCAACACCGAGCTCTTCAAAAGCAAGGCGGCAAGCGCGCAGTTTTTCAATAAAATCTTCACGAGGAACAGTCACTTTACCATCCTGGTGACCACATTGCTTGGCGTCAGACACCTGGTTTTCGATCTGCAGGCAACAGGCACCCGCCTTGATCAGTTCTTTGGCAAGAAGATAAGTTGCATGTTCATTACCAAATCCCGCGTCGATATCCGCGATAATCGGAACAACGTGACTTTCGAAATTGTCTATGGCATCAATCGCTGCTTTTTCAGCAACCTCATCACCAGCATCACGTGCGGCTTTGAGCGCTTTAAACAGATCGTTGAGTTCGACTTCATCCGCCTGACGCAGAGAGGTGTAGATTTCATTGATCAGATCCGCAACGGCTGTTTTTTCATGCATGGATTGATCAGGCAAATGTCCCCAACGGTTACGCAGCCCGGCGACCATCCAGCCGGAAAGATAGACGTAAGCCCCTTTCGTTGTTCCTCTCAGCCGTTTCACAGACCGGATCATCTGCTGTGCGTGAAAGCCTGACCAGCAGCCCAGGGATTGTGTGAAATTTTCCGGATTTTCATCATAGGCAGCCATGTCAGCACGCATGACAGTCGCCATGTCGCGCGCAACATCCAGATGGGTATCATAAGTATTTTGAATTCTGAGCTGGATGATGTCATCAACACTGACACCGCCGGAAGTGGCCCCTTGCGGATATCGCTGCATCAGTTCAGATTGCAATTCTGCGTAAGTTTTCCTGTTATTCATCTGCCTACTCTCTTTTCACTTTAATGACAAAAAATCGGTTGAGCTCTAACGGAACCGCCTTTGAATGAAAGGACAAAGCAAGGTTGCAAAATTCTCCAGAACCCCTTTCTTGCTTCATTGACCATGCCGCGCTTCACTAGAGCAATAGGACGGTCTCAATTCCCCTCTCAGACTTCAGGCACTTCCTCTTCGCTTCTATAATTCTTGCATTTACAATATTTGCAGAATATTTTTGACACAAGGCTTGAAAATGCGAGCACTTGCAAAGGTTTTTGAAAATTTTGCGAAGATTGCGAAGAAAATGAAAAAAGTATTTTTAGGTGGTCGTCTCCGCCGCTTACGGGAAGATTTTGGATTAACGCAAGCAGCACTGGCAAACCGTTTGGAAATCTCCCCAAGCTATCTCAACCAGATAGAGCGAAATCAGCGCCCCCTGACGGTTCAGATCCTGCTCAGGATTAACCTTGAATTTGGATTGGATATTCAGTTTTTCTCCGAAGAAGGTGACGCCAGACTTGTCGCTGAGCTGAGAGAGGTTTTTCCTCAGGGAGCAGGAATTTCCGCAGAGCAAATTCGCAACCTGGTCGACAATCTGCCCGAAATCGCCCGGCAGGTCGTCTCTCTCCATCGTGACTATAAAAAACAGGAAGACCTCAATCACACGCTAACACTCGGCGGTGAAGCTTCCGGCGCCTATCCGTCTCTCACATCCTATGAAGCCGTTCGCGACTTTTTCTACGATAATCATAACTTCTTTCAGGAATTTGATGAACTTGCTGAAAAGCGGTTTGATGATCTTAAACTGGAAATAGGCCAGCAACTCCAAGGTCTGTCCCAGTACTTTAACGGAAGAGGCATTCAGATCTCCTTAAATGACTCTTCGGACTCTGGACGTCTGCGTTATTATGATCCCGCAAGCCGTACTCTTTATCTTTCCAAAACGCTGAACGAAGGGCAAAAAGCCTATCAGATGGCGACACAACTCGCGCTCCTCGAATATAAGGATATCATTGACCGGCTTGTTCAAACGGGGCGATTTACAGAATTCACTATCGAGGGCACCATCAAGCTCGCAAAGATCGGGCTTGCAAATTACTTTGCCGGCGCTTTGCTCATGCCTTACCAGCAATTCTGGAAAGACGCAGAAGCAAGCCATTATGATATAGAATGGTTGGGCAGGCGTTACTCTTTGGGTTTTGAAGCAATTTGCCATCGGCTCAGCACCCTTCAGAAGCCAACCCAACGCGGGATACCGTTCTTTTTTCTTCGCGTTGACAAAGCGGGAAATATTTCAAAACGCCAATCTGCGACGGACTTTCATTTTTCAAAGATCGGCGGCAGCTGTCCTCTCTGGAAAGTCCATTCTGCCTTCGATCATCTGGGGGAAATCCTCACACAGTTAGCAGAGATGCCCGATGGGCGGATCTATTTCTGGGTCACCCGAACCGTGAGCAGCGGATTTGGGCATTACGGCACTCCGAAAAAAACCTTTGCCATCGCGCTGGGGTGTGACGCTCAGCATGCTCACCGGTTGATCTACTCCAAAGGGATCGATATCAGCGCGCCGGAAGCGTCGACCCCTATTGGAGCTGGTTGCAAGGTTTGCCCTCGCAATGAATGCCCCCAGCGGGCCTTTCCAATGGCAGGGCGCCGTCTTGAGGTGAATACGGATGTGACCGGTTTTTCCCCCTATTCACTTCCAGATCGCGATTGATCCACCACACCAGATTTTCAAGTGATGGCAATACCGCTGGCGCCCCATTTACGTTGTTGGCGGGACGGTTTATTTAGCTGATTGCTCAGCTTCCCATTTAAGCTGGCTGGCAACCGAAACACCATAGGAGAACATTTCAAACGTAAATTGCCTTGGCGGTTGTTGTTTCGCAACAAGGGTTGGTAGATCGGGGTTCATCATTGCCGACTTACCGATAGCAAGAAAATCCGCCCCGCCTTTTGAAAGAACGTCACTGGCAAGATCACTCGCTTCCAACCCACCATTGGCAATCACGGGCAATCCCGTTAATTCCCGGGCAAATCTGGTCAGCCGTACACCCTCCCTTGTGCTGCTGTGATAGGCATAACCATGACGTTCGCTTGCCAGATGTATGAAGCTTGCTCCGGCTTTTGCTACAGCCGAGAATATAAGGGCTGCATCCTCCAAACCGCCTGCCCAAAAATAATCGGGATCAGTCGCCTTGGCTTGAGAGAGGCGTACTCCTGCCACAAAATCTTCACCGCATACGGACCGGATCTCTGAAAGGATCTCACAAGTCAGCCTGATCCGATTGTCAACAGAGCCGCCGTAGGGTGCCGCGTGTAAATTGGTCTCCGGTGTCAGGAACTGATCCAGAAGATATCCGTTTGCACAATGAATTTCCACGCCGTCAAAACCCGCCTCTTCAGCCCTTTTGGCTGCCTGGACAAAACCCGCCTTGATTTCCGTTATGGTATCATCACTCAGTTCAACGGGTGTTTCATATGGTCCTTGCTTGGTGCCGTACATCTGCAGCATTTCCCCTTCTGGACGCACTGCAGAAGGGCCACGCGGGATTTCCACAATTTGTGATACGGCGCCTGCGTGAATTAGTTGAAGAATGATCTTGCTGCCGCGTTCATGCACTGCTTTTACAACATGCATCCACCCTTCCTGTTGCGCATCTGTACACAAGCCAGGTTGGTTGGCATAGGCTTGGGCACTATCAGTGTCAGGATAGGCGCCCTCGGCAATAAGCAGTCCAAACCCACCTTGAGCAAAGCGAGCATAATACCGGGCCATTTCTGCAGTGGGAATTCCGTCCGCTGTTGCACTGGCGCGAGACATCGGTGCAAGAATGTAGCGATTTGCCAGCTCCAGGTTTTGGAGTGTACCAGGTTGAAGAGCTGGATGGATGTCAGTGTGTTGAGTCATTGATTTTGGTTTCCTGTTGTCAATGACGCCAAATTATTATTAGTGTGCATTTATAACAAGAATGCACAAAAAAGACATATACATACAAAAATGTAAGTAAGGATGCAGAATGAAAGACTTGTTCAATGAACGGCAACTCTTCTGTCCAACGGAAACAGCCCTTGGTATAATCGGGGGAAAGTGGAAGGGAATGATCCTTTGGTGTCTCTGCCAGCGGACCATGAGGTTTGGTGAATTGCATCGAACCATCCCGGACATCACCCAGCGTATGCTGACCAAGCAACTAAGGGACCTGGAGCACTATGACATCATCGTCCGCACAATCTATCCCCAGGTTCCTCCCAAGGTTGAGTATTCATTAAGCGAACATGGTATTGCGCTAAAGCCCCTTCTGGAACAGCTGGAGGACTGGTCAGCACATTACCTCAAAGCAAAAATCAGCATCTCCAGTTCAGAAGATAACGCTACACTTTGAGCATCATCCCCTCAAAGCAGTCCTGTAACGGAGGAAGAACGCGCCTATTTCATGACACCAATATTCATTCATGTCATTGTTTGCTTTCCGCGCCAAATATCGCTACTTGTAATGCATCAAGAAAAATCAAAAACAACTGTATCTTCTCAAGGACTACCCATGAAATTTGACGATGTGATCCTTAACCGCCGTAGTATCCGCGGCTATCAACCTGATCCCGTGCCAAAAGCACTTATTGAAGAAATCATCACTCTTGCGATGCGCGCGCCTTCATCAATGAATACCCAACCCTGGAGCTTCTATGTTCTCACGGGTGAACCGCTGGATCGTATTCGCGCTGGCAATACAGAGCGTAACCTGGCAGGCGTGCCTCACTCCCGCGAATTCCGCATAGGCCAACCTTTCGTTGGCAAGCATCGCGAAAGACAGGTCGGTGTTGCCAAGCAGCTGTTTTCAGCAATGGGGATCGCCCGAGAGGATAAGGAGAAGCGCCAGGACTGGGTATTACGGGGCTTTCGTCAATTTGATGCGCCGGTAAGCATCATTGTAACCTATGACCGCGAGCTCGCCGACAGTGACGATACGGCGTTTGATTGCGGTGCTGTTGCAACTGCATTGGTAAATGCGGCCTGGTCCCGTGGACTTGGTACTGTGATCAACAGTCAGGGGATCATGCAGTCTCCCGTCGTACGCGAACATGCCAATATCGCCGAAGACCAGATTATCATGAAAAGCATAGCGCTTGGCTGGCCCGATGATAGTTTTCCGGCGAACGCAGTGGTGTCTGAACGAAAGAGTATTGAAGAAGCGACTGTATTTGTTGGTTTCGAAGACTAGGCGTTTTCGTTCGAAGATTTTTTAGATATTATAGTTTGTCATGAAGAAGGCCCCGGGATATTGTGGGGCCTTTTTTATTGGTTGCGGGGGCATGCAACATCTTTTGCAGACTTTTTGAAACTCCAGTCAAAAACCTGCCACTTCGAACCAAATAACCAGAGTGAAAGAAATTGTATTGCAGTTGTCATGTTATCAATTAGAATTGTTACATGACAAATTGGATACCAAAGCGCGAAACATTGGATCGCCCGCTTCATATCGGCATTGCAAACTCTCTTAAAGAGGCCATTTCAGATGGTCACCTGACTGCGGGGGAACGCCTTCCGCCCCATCGGACACTCGCTGACCTTCTCGGGGTTAGCGTTCACACCGTCAGCAAGGCCTATGATGAACTGACGCGCATGGCATTGGTCGGCAGCCATGTGGGTCGCGGCACTTTTG
>JAKSCD010000171.1 GCA_022360775.1 Sneathiellales bacterium
GCTAACCACGGATTTTCGGCGAATGCCAATACCAAAAGCACTAGAAAACTATCTGGAAGGTTGGCGCACTGGGGATGCACAGAAATGTCTTGAATCCACCCTTGCGCATTTTACCTATGACGATCCTGCAACCGGTCGGGTGCACCGTGCGGAGTTTGTGGATTTCATCGAAGCCTTCAAGAAAGCCGGAGCCGAAATGGGTGATGGGGAAGTTCCGTCACCCTTTTTGATCTACACGGATGTGGTGGTCACCGGCGAAGACCGCGGCACTGTTTGGTGTTGGTGGCGTGTGAACGGCACCGATTTCCAGGGGTCTGCCTTGGTCCGTTTTGACGAAACTGGCGTTTTATCTGCGCGCATCAGTTACTTCACATCAAATCCCATGGAAACACCCATTCCGCAATCCATCCCAACGAAACGCTAACTCAAGATGCCCAAGATTACTTTTATCGAGCCCTCAGGAAACTCGCACATCGTTGACGTGTCAAACGGACAAACCCTCATGGAAGTGGCCAGAGACAACAACGTCCCTGGAATTGATGCTGATTGCGGTGGCGCTTGTGCATGTTCTACCTGCCATGTCTACGTTGATACCGAATGGGTCGAGAAGCTTCCTGGCAAGGATGCGATGGAAGAAGATATGCTGGACTTTGCCTGGCAATCGGATGCGGAGCGCTCTCGGCTGACTTGCCAGATTGTCGTCTGTGACGAAATTGACGGACTTGTCGTTCATCTGCCGGAACGCCAGGCGTAGCGGCTAATGCACCAATTCGAACTCTTTTTGACTGTGAGCTTCGCGTAATATTAGGTGGCTCCAGTCTCTGTAGAGCTTCCTCAATGGCACAGGTGCCGCCAATCATGGCGTGTTCAATATCCAGCTCATTACTCAAAGCATTGAACATACAATAGACGACATCGCATTTGAGCCACTCGCGAAAGCGCTTGAAAGCCGTGTTCCAATTTCTGAACTCGGGCGGCAGGTAACGCCATAGGCTGTCGGTTCGTGCGACCCACAACACGGCTTCCTTAACCGAACGCCC
>JAKSCD010000575.1 GCA_022360775.1 Sneathiellales bacterium
CATGCGTAGTACCACTCCGCCGGTTCAGGCAGTCGCTTCCTGTCGTTTAAGCAGTCCTGCTTGGCGTCCACCCACAGTGCCGGGCCGCGCATGTTGGCCTCGACGCAGAAACCGCGACTGGTGTTGCCGACGTTGAGAAAGAGTTCAGTGGTGAGATCGCAATAGTTCTCGTGAGGATTGAACAGCCCGAGCTGTTCGGCGGAGCGGGTCCAGGCATCGGGGCCGACACTCGCCCCGTCCGCCAGAATGGAGGTGGCGGTGCCGATGAGAGTGATACCGAGGATGGATTGCAGTTTCCTGTTCATTACGAGTCTCCTTATCTCGCGTTCTGGTGATATAACAGTCCCCGCCGAAGATAGTGAAACTCTCAAGGGGCAGCAATGCCTTTCCATACTGGAGTGAGGTCGTGATCGACGGTTCCGCAGGGGGGCGGAGATAACGAGACACACCGTTGTCCAGTGGTTCGGTTCGCCTCCAGCATCGGCGAATCTCTACGGCAGCGGCTCGAACCGTTTCTCCGACCCCTTCGAACCATCCCCGTTGAAGTCCACGATGCGCTCGCCGATGCGATAGTGGGTTCAGCAGCCTGGTGACAGGTTTGCCTTTTTCCTTCGAGTTCCCGAAAGCGACACGCTTTAACATCGGGGGAGGATGGGTCCTGGAACCTGAATATCTGGCGATCGTGATCGGTCTGACTTTTTATACCGGTGCCTTTATTGCGGAAATTGTGCGTGCCGGTATTAATGCTGTTAGTCACGGACAGACAGAAGCGGCTCATTCCCTCGGGATCAAGCCGAACCAGACCATGCGCCTGGTCATTCTGCCGCAAGCCCTTCGGGTGATTGTTCCGCCGCTTACCAGTCAGTATCTGAACCTGACCAAGAACTCGTCCCTTGCGACAGCTGTTGGTTATCCGGAAATTACAGCAATTTTTGCAGGGACATCCCTGAACCAGACAGGTCAGGCGATTGAGATCATTGCGATGACAATGGCCTTTTATCTCTCAATCAGTCTGCTGATTTCCATGTTCATGAACTGGTACAATAAACGTATCGCACTGGTGGAGAGGTAAGTTATGGCTATCGTAAAAACTGAACGTCATCCTGAGCTGCCGCCACCAACATCGGAAACCGGTGTTATTGGCTGGCTTTATCACAATCTGTTTTCAAGTCCGCTCAATATCATTCTGACCATCATCTCCGTCTATGTGGTCTGGGTCTCCATGAGCACCCTGATCAACTATACGATTATTGATGCGAATTTTGTCGGGACATCCAAGGAAGATTGTACGGGAGCCGGCGCCTGCTGGGTCTTTATCAAGGCTCGTTTCGGCCAGAATATGTATGGCTTCTATCCTGAAGGAGAACGCTGGCGGATCAATGTCGGTTATGTATTGGGAGCAATTGGTCTGTTCCTGGTTCTCTCCGATACCATCAAAAGCAAGAAATGGCCTGCCATTTTCCTCTTCGGTGCCTATCCGGTGATCTGCTACTTCCTCTTCTATGGAGGGCTCGGCCTTGAAATCGTCGAAACTTCCCAGTGGGGTGGTCTGTTCCTGACACTGGTTCTGGCGTCTGTCTCAATCTTCGTGGCCTTGCCGCTCGGGATTGTACTGGCTCTTGGCCGCCGGTCTGATATGCCGGTTGTCCGCATGATCTGTGTCGGTTTTATTGAACTGATCCGTGGTGTGCCGCTGATTACTGTTCTTTTCATGGCCTCCGTGATGTTGCCTTTATTCCTGCCTGAAGGTCAAAATTTTGACAAGGTGGTGCGGGCGCTGGTGGGCATGTCTCTCTTCTCCGCTGCCTATATGGCAGAGGTGGTCAGGGGCGGGCTGCAGGCGATCCCGAAAGGACAGCTGGAAGCGGCCAAATCCCTTGGTCTGGGATATTGGCAATCCATGGGTCTCATCATTTTGCCGCAAGCGCTGAAAATCTCCATTCCGTCCATTGTGAATACCTTTATAGGTCTGTTTAAAGATACGACACTGGTCTTGATCATTGGTCTTCTGGATCTTTTGAGCGTTGTGAAAGCGGGTACTACAGATAAAAACTGGCTGGGTTTGGCAACGGAAGGCTATGTCTTCGTTGCGGCCGTTTTCTGGGTCTTCTGCTTTGGCATGTCACGATACAGCATCTGGTTGGAGAACAAACTCCATACCGGGCATAAACGATAGGAGGCAGGCATATGAGTGAAGCTGCCATGAATAAAAGTGAAAGCGATGTCGCGATCCAGATCAATGGAATGCATAAATGGTATGGTGAATTCCACGTGCTGCGGGACATCAATCTGAGCGTTGAACGCGGTGAGAAAATTGTGGTTTGCGGGCCTTCCGGGTCCGGTAAATCCACGATGATCCGCTGTATCAACCGCCTGGAAGAGCATCAGCAGGGCCAGATTATTGTCGATGGCATTGAACTGACCAATGATGTGAAAAAGATTGACGAGATCCGCCGCGAGGTGGGGATGGTGTTCCAGCACTTCAATCTTTTCCCGCATCTGACGGTTCTGGAAAACTGTACTCTGGCACCGATCTGGGTCCGCAAGGTTCCCAAAGAGGAGGCGGAAGCAACAGCGATGAAATTCCTGGAGCGGGTGAAGATCCCTGAACAGGCGCTGAAATATCCAGGTCAGCTGTCCGGTGGTCAGCAGCAGCGTGTGGCGATTGCCCGTTCGCTCTGCATGAACCCGCGGATCATGCTGTTTGATGAGCCGACATCGGCGCTTGACCCTGAAATGATTTCAGAGGTTCTGGACACCATGATCAGTCTCGCGGAAGAGGGAATGACAATGGTTTGTGTGACCCACGAAATGGGGTTTGCCAAAACGGTTGCGGATCGTGTGATCTTTATGGATCAGGGCGAGATTATCGAAGAAGCCCCACCGGAGGAGTTCTTTGACAACCCGCAAAGCGAGCGGACGAAGTTGTTCCTGTCGCAAATTTTGCACAATGGCTAAGGCAACACGCTTTACCAGATGATGAAAAACCCCGGCCTTGCCGGGGTTTTTTTGTTCTGGAGCACGTCCCCTAGATGCCCGAATTACCGGAAGTCGAGACCACGCGCCGCGGGGTGGCGCCGCACTGTGTGGGCAAAACTGTCAAGCTGCTGCTGGTGCGCGACGCCCGCCTGCGCTGGCCGGTGGCACCGGAACTGCCGGCCCAGGTCTGGGGCCAGCGCGTCAACGCGGTTGAGCGACGCGCCAAGTACCTGCTGTTCCGCTTCGACACGGGCAGCCTGATGGTGCACCTGGGTATGTCCGGCTCCCTGC
>JAKSCD010000316.1 GCA_022360775.1 Sneathiellales bacterium
GTGGCCCGCTTATTGTTCTGGATTTTGGCACAGCGACAACACTCGATGTTGTCGATGGTGAGGGAAACTACGCCGGTGGCATCATTGCGCCCGGCGTCAATCTCAGCCTTGATGCTTTACATGCAGCAGCAGCAAAATTGCCGCGAATTGCAGTTGAAGCTCCGGAACATGTCATTGGTAAAAGTACACTTGAATGTATGCAGTCGGGCATTTACTGGGGGTATATCAGTATGATCGAGGGGCTGATAAAACGCATTCGCGCTGAATATGGTGAAGAACTGCAGACAGTGGCCACTGGAGGACTTGCCAGTCTTTTTGCGAAGGGCACTGATATGATCGATCATATCGATACAGACCTTACGCTTACCGGTCTGGTTGAAATCTTCAATCGCAATAAATAAATGAATTGAAGCTTGTATTAAAATAGAAAATTTCTCATATTTTAATCTTTAGAAAAGACTATATTTGTTCGCGTAACAGTGGTCTTCGAGTGTGATATGAAGAATTCCGGCTTTGATTATGAAATAAATCTGGATGCAAACTGCATTTTTGTAAGACATTACGGGATTTTCGATCTTAATCAGGTGATCGAGCGGGGTAACCGTGTTGCAAAACACCCCGATTTCAGGAAAAGTCTCAATCGTATCATTGACATAACCACTTGCGAGGTTGATTTTTCTGCCGACGAAATTCGCGCCGTCTGGTCCCGGATCAACAAGGAAATAGATCAACGTGGATCTTATAAGGAAGTCTTGCTGGTCAGCAGTCCGCTTGCCCATGGTCTGGGCCGTATGTTTGATAGTCTTTCCCCGGTAGCTGAAGTTCAAATTCGTGTCTATAATACTAAAGAGCACGACTGCTTTAAGAATTTAAGAAAATGGCTTGGCCTTGTGCCGGATATCAGATTTCCTGATTTTATGGCAACCGAGTGAGGCGTCACCTTCTGAAAGAAGATTAATTTGTGAGTAACCCACAATATAAATTCAATGTTGATCTTCAAGCAGGCTGCATTTTTATAAAGCATTATGGTGTTTTTAATCTTGAAATGGTTACGGAGCGAATAGAATTGGTGCGCCAGCATCCGGACTTTCAGGCGAATATTAGCCGTGTTTTAGATGTCAGTGATTGTGAAATTGAAATCTCTACCGACGATATCCGGTCTTTAATTGAGAATATAAGCCGGGATATCGACAAAAGAGGCAGCTATAAAGAGGCTATTGTCGTGAATAGCCAATTGGCACATGGTATGGTACGAATATATGAAAGCGTGAAGCCTTTTAGCCAAATTGAGGTACAGGTTTTTAACGGTGATAACCCTAATGTCTGGGCAGAAGTCAGATCATGGCTTGGTTTGGCGCCGGATATCAGACTACCTGAATTTTTGACAGGATGCTGAGTATCTGTTTCCTGACTGGAAAGTACCCTGTGTGAGAAATTCTAATTTCGAATTCAAGATTGATCCTGCGGCTCACTGCTTTTTTGTGAGACATAAAGGGGTCTTGGATAAAGAGATTATTATTGCGGGAAATACAGCACTAGCTCAACACGTAGATTATGACGGGAGTATGAACAGGCTCATCAATGTGTCCGACTGCCATATTGATCTGACGGTTTCAGAGGTAAGGGAATTATCGGAACTGGTAGAAAGCCGTTCTGATCTGAAAGCTTCTTTTAAAGGCGCTTATGTCGTCGGAGATAAACTGGGTTTTGGCCTTGCGCGTGTTTTTGAAGCAATCACGGCAGTTCCTTCTGGTCAGTACAGGATTTTCAACACCGGGCATGACAATCTGAGCGGGGAAATGAAAGACTGGCTTGAACTGGGTCAGGACTATAAATTTCCCGGGTTCCTCAATATTTCATAAGCCAAACCCCATATAAGACTTTAGATTTGCTGTGAATGCTGCTAGATCGGTGCATTCTTTTCTAACTGGTTGGTTTTTATGACTTTTAATGATGGTCTGTATTTTCTCCCTTTGGGAGGAAGCGGTGAAATCGGAATGAACCTCAATCTTTATGCCTGCAACGGTAAATGGTTGATGGTTGATTGCGGTATTTCTTTTGCTGACGATCGTGCGCCTGGCATAGATGTCATTGTTCCTGATGCCAGCTGGATTGCTGAAAGAAAAGAAGATTTGCTGGCGATTGTGGTTACCCATGCCCATGAAGATCATGTGGGGGCCGTTGCCCGCCTGTGGCGGCATTTTCAATGCCCCGTCTATACAAGCCCTTTTACGGCAGAAATTCTGCATAACAAGCTGACAGAAGAAGGGATTGAGGATCTGGTGGAGGTCAATATCGTCTCCCCTGGAAGTTCCCTGCAGCTTGAAGATTTTCATCTGGATTTTGTTGATCTCACTCACTCGATACCGGAGATGCAAGCACTGATGATCAGTACGCCATACGGTAAAGTTCTTCATAGTGGAGACTGGAAGCTGGACCCGGTGCCAGTGGTGGGACCTGAAAGTAATATGGATAAGATGGCAGAGATTTCTGACAATGTTCTTGCCATGATCTGCGATTCCACCAATGTGTTCAAAAAAGGGACGTCGGGATCCGAAGGCGATGTTCAGGAAAGTCTGGATATACTTCTGGGAACCCTCAAGGAGGGCCGTGTTGCTGTTACAACCTTTGCATCCAATATCGCCCGTTTGAAAACAGTTGCAACCATTGCCCAAAAACATGATCGGCATGTGGTTCTGGTCGGACGGTCTCTTCACCGGATGACGGAAGCAGCTAAAAATTCGGGATATCTTACAGATCTTCCTCCTTTTTTGACCGAAAAGGACGTCGGGTATCTGCCCCGTGAAAATGTGCTTTTGCTCTGCACTGGTAGTCAGGGGGAGCCAAGAGGCGCAATGGCCCGTATCGCACGCGATGATCATCCTCAAATCTCGCTCGATAAAGGGGACACGGTGATTTTTTCTTCCAAAGTGATCCCCGGAAACGAGAAAACACTTTACGCCCTGCATAACCAGCTCACGGAAAACGGTATTGATGTTATTACCGAGGCGGAAGAGTTCGTTCATGTTTCCGGTCATCCGGCAAGAGATGAACTGGAACAGATGTATAAAACTGTCCAGCCTGAAATCGCTGTCCCTGTTCATGGTGAAGCCCGGCACTTGAAAGAGCATTGTAAGCTGGCTCTCTCGCTTGGAGCGAAGCAGGCGATCGATATACGCAATGGCGACATCCTCAAGCTGGCCCCGGGTAAAGCCGGGATAACAGAAACCGTACCGGCAGGACGCCTCGCAATTGATGCCGGGGAGACCACGTCCCTGGATGGGGAATTTCTGTCAACACGCAGAAAACTTGTCTTTAACGGTGCTGCGAATGCATTGTTGATTGTCAATGAAAATGGACAGATCGCGGAAGATCCTGTCGTTCGGCTTCGTGGTGTCATTGATGAAGAAAATTTTCCGGAACTTCAGGACAGCCTGAAAAAAGAGATCGTAAACAGTCACTATGAGATGACCAAGCGTGAACGATTGATAGATGCTGAAGTCGAGGAAACCGCTCGCCGCGCAATACGCAAGGTAGTGCGGAAACTGGCGGGGCGGCGCCCCATTACAGATGTGCATGTTGTGCGCATCGATGAAGATGTGTAAAAGCAAGACTAACTAAAGTTAAAAACAAAATACTGGGCAAGGATAAGACTATGATTGGCCGTTTGAACCATGTTGCGATTGCTGTTCCGGATCTGGAGGCTGCTACGAAAACCTACCGTGATGTCCTGGGGGCCAAGGTGAGCGAACCACAGGCAGAGCCAGATCACGGCGTGACCGTCGTTTTTGTTGAACTGGATAACACAAAGATTGAGCTGCTTCATCCGTTGGGCGAGGATTCCCCGATTGCGGGATATCTTGCAAAAAATACGTCTGGCGGTATGCATCACGTCTGTTATGAAGTTGAAGATATTCTTGCCGCCCGTGATAAGCTGGTGGAAGAGGGGGCCCGTATCCTTGGAAGCGGCGAGCCGAAAATCGGTGCTCACAAAAAGCCTGTTCTTTTCCTGCATCCGAAGGATTTCAACGGTACTTTGGTTGAGCTGGAACAGGTTTAACGAACGAACTGGAGTTTAAGGCATGACGATCGTTGGCGGTATCGTTATATTTTCCATTACCTGGATGGTGGTTCTGTTCACGGTTCTTCCCTGGGGTGTTCGCTCTCAGCTGGAAGAAGAGGATATTGAGCCGGGCACCGTGGAAAGTGCACCGGTAAATCCGCAAATCTGGAAAAAATTTGCGATCACGACGCTGATAACCGGTATTCTTTTTGCACTCTTCTGGTCATCTATAGAATTTGGCTGGATCGATTATCGCGCTCTTGTAGAACAATAAACGACCCTTCATTTTTTATTTATAAAAATACCCGTATGCTGGTGGGCAGCTTTATTAAAAGAGGTCATTTCATGCAACGGGTGTTTTTTGTATATGCAGTTGCTCTCGTGTCGGTTCTCTCTTCTACCGCAGCCGCGAATGACGTACAGGTCACCATTACAAAAGAAAATTGCAGTCGCATCGAAAAGCATGTGGCTGCTTCAGATGTGGCCTATAAGCCCGGTGTTGATGTTCATGGCAGGCCCGTCGTTTCCGCCGATCTTGATGGCGTAAACCGGATTAGACTTCCTGACGAGATCGTCATCGACCTTTCACTGCCACTGCAGGATCTGTTGTCCAGCCCGCCGGAACGTCTTAAAAATGCCGATGTTAGGGTTGGCGAGATCACCTATAATATGAAAACCGGGAAAATGTTGTTTAATGGACAGGAACTTGCGGATCCTGCGATGCACGCCCTTGCAGAAGAGTGTGCAAAACGCTACCCCAAAGACTAAGATAACTTTCCATCTCCCTTAAGATCTTGCATTCTGTCCAAATCCCTTTAAAAGTCTGAAAAACGCCTTGTTTTCGGGCAAATTATAATTTGTAATCAATTGATCAGAATATTGAGGACCCCATGCGTCTTTCCCGCTATTTCATGCCAACCCTGAAGGAAGATCCGAAGGAAGCACAGATTGTTTCTCATCGTCTGATGTTGCGTGCAGGAATGATCCAGCAATCTTCAGCCGGAATTTACTCCTGGCTGCCGCTTGGGCAGAAGGTTCTTAAGAATATTGAACAGATTGTCCGGGAAGAGCAAAACAAGGCCGGTGCTTTGGAAATTCTGATGCCAACTATTCAGCCTTCCGAGCTTTGGCAAGAATCCGGCCGGTATGATGATTACGGCAAGGAAATGCTGCGCATTACCGATCGGCATGACAGGGAAATGCTTTATGGCCCAACCAATGAAGAGCAGGTAACAGATATTTTCCGTTCCCATGTGAAAAGTTACAAGGACTTGCCGCTTAATCTCTATCATATCCAGTGGAAATTCCGCGACGAGGTTCGGCCACGTTTCGGGATTATGCGTGGGCGCGAATTCCTGATGAAAGATGCCTATTCTTTTGATATGGATTATGAAGGCGCAAAAATAGCCTATAATCGTATGTTCGTGGCTTACTTGAAAACCTATGCGCGTCTGGGATTGAAAGCGATCCCTTTGCGTGCAGATACGGGACCTATTGGCGGTGATCTTTCTCATGAATTTATTATTCTCGCCGATACCGGAGAGAGTGAGGTCTTCTACCACAAGGATATTCTTGATCTTGAGACACCGGAAGATAAGGATCACAACCCGGAAGAACTGCAAGCCATTGTGGATAAATGGACAAGTTTTTATGCTGCCGCAGATGAAATGCATGATGCGGATGCTTGCGATGTCGCGGAAGGGGATCTGATTTCCCGCCGAGGTATCGAGGTTGGCCATATTTTTCATTTCGGTGATAAATATTCAAAGGCCATGGGGGCAACCGTAACCGGTCCTGATGGCAAGGAAGTTATCGTCTCTATGGGATCTTACGGTATCGGCGTCTCTCGTCTTATCGGCGGTATTATTGAAGCCTGTCATGACGAAAACGGCATCATCTGGCCGGAAAGTGTGGCGCCGTTCAAGGTTGGCCTGATTAATTTGAAGTCCGGTGATGACGCTTGCGACGCTGCCTGTGAAGATTTTTATGGCAAGCTGCAATCGGCCGGTGTTGACGTTCTTTATGATGACACTTCTGATCGGGCTGGCGGCAAATTTGCCAAGATGGATCTGATTGGTTTGCCGTGGCAGGTGACAATCGGACCCCGTGGCCTGAAATCCGGCGTTGTTGAAATCAAAAACCGTGCATCTGGTGAAAAAGAGGAAATGTCACCAGAGACCGCGTTACAAAAAATGGTGGGCTAGCGAACTGTGTTTTCCCGATTTGAATGGACGATGGCGCTCCGCTATTTGCGGGCCCGCCGACAGGAGGGTTTTATATCCGTCATTGCTCTTTTCTCGTTTCTCGGGATCGGGCTTGGCGTTGCGACCCTGATTATTGTGATGTCCGTGATGAACGGGTTTCGCGCAGATCTTCTTGACCGGATCCTTGGTATGAACGGTCATTATGAGGTGAAAGCGCCGGAAAATGGTTTGTTGGTTGATTACGAACCCCTTGTCGAACGGTTATCCGCCGTTCGCGATGTGGTTCGCGTCACTCCTTTGATTGAAGGCCAGGTGATGGCAACCGCAGGCAAGCAGGCAAGCGGGGCATTGGTTCGTGCCATGTCACCGGATCAACTTGAGAAACTCTCTCTCCTTTCCGATAATATCGTTGTCGGCTCCCTGAAAGGTTTTAACGATGGCAAGGAGATCATCCTCGGGCACCGTTTTGCAAGAACCCTTGGCGTAAGTGTCGGGGATAAGGTCAAACTTCTGTCCCCTAAAGGAAATTCTACAGCTTTTGGAACCTTTCCGCGGGTAAAAAGCTATCGGGTGGCCGGTCTGTTTAATACTGGAATGTATGAATATGACAGCGGCTATATCTTTATGCCGTTAAGTGCCGCGCAAACCTATTTCCGTCATGGAAAAGGGGTCACATCGCTTGAGGTCTTTGCGACGGATCCGGACAGGGCGCTCGCCATTCGGGCGGATATCATCAACGCCATTAATATCAGAGCCTATATCTATGACTGGCAGCAATCGCGGGCAAGCTTCTTTAATGCGCTTGAGGTTGAGCGCAATGTCATGTTTCTCATCCTGACCCTGATTATTCTGGTAGCCGCCTTTAACATTATCTCCAGCCTGATCATGCTGGTAAAGGATAAGGGCAGGGATGTTGCCATCTTAAGAACCATGGGGGCGACCCGCGGGATGATTATGCGGGTTTTCTTTATTGCAGGAGCGAGTGTCGGGGTTGTGGGAACCATGTTTGGCTTTGCCCTCGGGCTCGGTTTCTGCGCCAATATTGATGAGATCAAAAACCTGATAGAGGGGCTTACCGGTTCGGAGCTTTTCTCGGCTGAGATATACTTTTTATCCCATCTTCCGGCGAAAGTGGATCCTGCCGAGGTCACAACAGTCGTGATCATGGCACTTGTTATCTCCCTTGCGGCAACCATTTATCCTTCCTGGCGGGCAGCCCGCCTCGATCCGGTGGAGGCGCTGCGTTATGAGTAACGTTGTTCTTTCGCTTCAAAATCTGGGTCGGACATTTTCGCAAGGGCAGGAGAAACTTGAAGTCCTGAAGGATGTTAATCTGAACGTTCATGCCGGGGAAATTGTTGCTTTGCTCGGGCAATCCGGTTCCGGGAAATCCACCTTGCTACAGATGGCAGGATTGCTGGAACCTCCAACTACGGGTGATATCACTATAGATGGTGTAGATTGCACGACTGAAGCAGATCGTAAAAGAACCGAGATGCGCCGGGACAAAATCGGATTTGTTTATCAGTTCCATCATTTATTGCCTGAATTTTCAGCCCTGGAAAATGTCATGATGCCGAACCTGATTTCCGGGATCGCTAAATCGAAAGCCAGAAAACAGGCCACGGAATTGCTGGAAATGATGGGGTTATCCCATCGTCTCAAACACCGTCCTGCAAAATTGTCCGGCGGTGAACAGCAACGGGTGGCAATCGCCCGGGCGCTTGCCAA
>JAKSCD010000567.1 GCA_022360775.1 Sneathiellales bacterium
ACCAGCGGCAGTGACGTCAGAAAAGCTGAAAAAGCGAGGACAGCAAACATCGAGAGCGCATGGACATCCGGCTTGTTGCGAAGGGCCAGCGTGTAGGCTGCATAGGCGGCGCAGGCAATCAGCATCAGGAAATCACCGAAATTGATTGCAAGAGATGCCAGCCTTTCAAGTGAGCCTGCCGAGGCTACCAGAATAACACCGACGATAGTCAGAAACACACCGAACATCTGGGAAAGGCCTACCGGTGTCCGGTAAATCATGAAGGCAGCGAGGAGCACAAAGACAGGAATAGAACCCTGGATAATACCGATATTCACCGCTGTTGTCGTATGGGCAGCAACATAGAAAAGGGAATTAAATCCTGTAAAACCAATAGCGCCGATCGCCATCAGGAAGGGCAGCCGTGGTTTCAGGATATGCCAGTCCTGTCTGACATATTTGCGGGCAATGACAAAGACCAGAAGCATCACCGTTACCCAGCGGAGCGTCACGAGGGTGAGCGGCGAAACCTCGCCAACCGCAAGCCGGCTGAAGACAGCGTTGCACCCCCAGCACAGGGTTGTGATGGTCAGCAACAGATAGGCTTTGCGGCTACTGGAGGAAGACGCCGTTGCTGTTTCGCTTGTCATTGATAATCCTGATGCGTTTAAAAACCGGAAATGCCGGATGAAAAGAGCAAGAACACAGTCTAGAGCAGATTGTTTACCTGTAGAACTCTGAAATTGGAACAGGTGTTTTGCAAAAAAGAGAATAAGCGCGCAGTATTAACCCGCATCTGTCTTGCCCATCGTGCAGATCAGATCCCAGGAAGTGGCGTCTATTGGCACAACAGAAAGACGGCTCTGACGAATAAGGGCGAGCTCGGAAAGTCTTTCCTCAGCCTTGATGTCCGCAAGCGTGACAGGAACTTCAAAGCTACGGACCGCTTTCACATCCACCATACCAAACCTGCCTTTGGGATCTGTATGATCCGGATAATATTCCTTGATCACTTCAACAATCCCGACGATCTGCTTTTCCTTTACCGAATGATAGAAAAAGCATTTATCGCCAAGCGACATGGCTTTCATATTGTTGGACGCCTGATAATTGCGAACCCCATCCCAATAGGTGCCTTCCTCACCCGCATCCAGCTGATCCTGCCAGGACCAGCTGTTCGGTTCGGACTTGATCAGCCAATACGCCATTTCAAACCCCGTTGCCGATCGCGTGCTTCCAGGGCTGGACCTCTACGGATGTGAAGAGACCGGCGGCGGCGTAGGGATCCTGGGCAATCCAGTTTTTTGCGTCCTCCAGTGACGTGGCTTCAAAAATAATCAGGCTCCCGTTCGGGGTTTCACCATCCTCTGCCAGGGTCGGGCCGGCAAGTTTTAAATCACTTCCCTTCGCGTTCAGAAAGTCAAGATGCTGGGGACGGGTGTCCATTCTGATCTGCAGATGACCTTCCTTGTCGTGGCAATGGGCGATAAACAACATACTCAATTTCCTTTCGATTTTAAAAACCCGCCAGCTTTTCATCTCTGAAAGGGCGGGCGAGTAGTTCTTCAGTTACATCATGAACCTTGGCGCCCTGGTTGAGGACTTTATCAACCGCGGAACATATTGGCATCTCAATTTTATGAGTGCGAGCTTTTTCACAAAGGGCGGCCGCTGTGTGAACCCCTTCGGTGACGGCCTGTCTGCTGGCCAGAACTTCTTCAAGTGTCTCTCCGCGTCCCAGAGCTTCTCCCAGTGAATAGTTTCGTGACGCGCTGGAAGAGCAGGTCAGCACCAGATCACCAAGGCCGGACAAACCCATCAGGGTTTCCGCGCGTCCTCCCAGTTTTTCGCCCAGGCGCAGAATTTCCGCCATACCGCGGGTAATGAGGGCCGCGCGCGCATTTTCCCCTAGTTTCGCACCCGAAACAATTCCGCAGGCGATCGCCAGCACATTCTTGATCGCGCCGCCCATTTGCGCCCCTGTAACATCATCTGTGTAGTAGGGCCGAAAGGTGGGAGAGCCCATGGCCCTGGTAAAGCGTGGTCCCAATTCAGGGTCTGAGGAGGCGATTGTGGTCGCTGCGGGCAGTCCCGTGGCGATTTCTCGTGCAAAATTAGGGCCTGATAGGACAGCAAAGGGCTGATTTGGCAAGATTTCCGTTGCAATCTCACTCATCATCTTGCTCGAGGATTTTTCCAGCCCCTTGGCGCAGATGACCAGCGAGTTAGCGGATGTCAGGTGGTCTTTAAGGTCAAGAAAGGACGCTCTTACATATTGGGCCGGAACCACATTGAGCAGGAGAGAAGCGTCTGTCGCTTTATCCAGGTCTGAAGTTGCCGTCACTGTTTCAGGGAGTGTCACCCCCGGAAGATAGCGTTTATTCTGTCTTTCTTCGTTCAGGCTTTTCGCCTGGTCCGGATCTCGGCACCAAAGCGTGACAGGATTTCCTGATTTTGCGGCCGCGATGGCGAGGGAGGTTCCGAAAGCACCGGCACCGAGGACATTGATCTGGTCAGGGGATGTGGGTTGTGTCGTCATAACCCTTGCTTAACATGAAGTCCCTGCAGGAAGAAGAGAGTCCGAAGGAATAGGGAAAAGAATTCTGCTTCTAAATTTTGAATAAATTCACTAATATTCAAAAAACACTCAAGGGAGGCTCGAATGGTGCGCGATCTTTCTGAAACACGGGAACAGATACTCCTTTCCGCCAAGCAGCGGTTTGCAAGCATTGGCTATACCAAAACCACCATGGCGGAGCTGGCGGAGGATTGCGCGTTATCTCCGGCGCATCTTTATAATTTCTATAAAAACAAACTCGATATCGCAGGGGAGCTGGTAGAGCAGGAAATGCTCCAGATGGCGGAAACTCTCTCAAAACTCCTGGACCCTGAACAATCAGCGGATCAGATCCTGCCCTTATATTTCTGTTCGGAGCTCAACGCCCATCTCTCGCTTCGTCAGGATAATCCGGGAATGCCTGGTCTGCTTTCCCTTGTCCGGCGGAAACTTCCTCTTGTTGCCAAGGGCTTTGACCGGCGGTTCCGTAAAGATCTCAGTCTCTACCTGAATGCGAGAATGAAGTGCGGGGATATCCGGCGCCAGGATCCGTTTCGCCTTTCAGAAACCCTTTATAACGGAACAACCCAATATCGCCTTCTGGAAAGCATGACAGAGGCAACAGACACGGTTTTGGAAAACCAGATCCGCGACATTGTCACTCTCTTCCTGAACGGCTTAACCTCGAAAAATAGCAGCGCATTAGTATGAAAAATCATACCAAGTCACAAAAATCTGCCGTCTTGTCAAAGACTTAGCAATCGATAAATCTCCTTTAACAGGATTTTGGAAACCCTTTTTCTGGAGGAGATCATGAATAAGATTGTTGATGGAAAAAAGTGGCTGGAAGCGCGCCGAGCGCTCTTGCTGGAAGAAAAGTTGCATATGCAGGAGATGGATAAAATCACCAGGAAGCGTCAGCAACTTCCCTGGATGCAGGTGACGGAGGATTATGTTTTTCAAGGAGAACAGGGAGAGGTGAGCCTTGCCGATCTGTTTAACGGGCATTCCCAGCTGGTTGTTTATCATTTCATGTTTGCCCCAAGTTGGGAGCAGGGCTGCGTCAGCTGCTCTTTCTGGATGGATAATGTCAGCGGGATAGAGGCGCATCTGGCCGCGCGGGATATCTCTTTTGCCGCAGTTTCAAAAGCGCCGATTGAAAAACTCGCGGCCTTCAAGAAGAGGATGGGCTGGACTATTAACTGGGTGTCCTCTTTTGAGAACGGGTTCAATCAGGATTTTAATGTCAGTTTCGGGCCGGATCATGATCCTGATGCTGCTGTTTTCTATAACTTCAATGAAAATGGCCGCAATCATGATGAGGAAGCACATGGTGCCTCTGTTTTCCTGAAGGATGAAAATGGAGAAATCTTTCGGACTTATTCCACATATGGCAGGGGCCTTGAAATGATCAATCTCGCCTATCGCTATATGGATTTAACACCAAAAGGACGAAATGAAGACGCCGAGGGAAACCCGATGGCCTGGCTGAAACATAATGATTCCTATTGATAAAAAAATGCCCCTCGCAGGGACAGCGAGGGGCAAAGTCTGAGCTAGAGAGGATAAGCAAGGCTTATTCTCAAGGCCAACAATAGCGGATGTTTTTGAAAATGCAAATCATTATTAACTGCAAGAGTGATTTTTTTCCAGCCACGCATTTTCTCAAGCTGAGTAAAAAAAATGCCCCCCGCAGGGACAGCGAGGGGCAAAGTCTGAGCTAGAGAGGATAAGCAAGGCTTATTCTCGAGACCAACAATAGCGGATGTTTTTAATAATGCAAATCATTATTAACTAGAAAGTCAATATTTTTCCCAAAAGTCCGAAAAGTCGCAGTTTTCTGCGCCTAGCGGGAGAATTTTTTTACGCCATCCTCTGTGCCAATCAGAACGATATCAGCTAAATCGATAAAAAGGCCATGCTCAACAACACCGGGAATAGTGCTTAACGTCAGAGCCAGGTTTTCAGGATCCTCGATCATTTCAAAGGCACAATCGATAATCAGATTATTTTCATCTGTCCTGAAAGGAGCGCTGTCTTTCATCCGAATTTCAGGATGACACCCGAGGGCTTCCATTTTGGGAAGCAGGGCGCCGGCGGCAAAAGGGATCACCTCGACCGGTAGTTTGAACGTCCCCAGCTGATTGACCATTTTTTTGTTTTCCGCAATGACGATCATTCGATCGCTTAACGAAGCCACAATTTTCTCGCGAAGATGGGCGCCGCCGCCGCCCTTGATCAGGCGCATTTCAGGATCCACCTCATCAGTACCGTCAATGGTGAGGTCAATAATCTTGACCTCATCAAACCCGACCACTCTGATGCCAAGCTCTTTGGCCTGTCCTGCTGTGGCTTCTGATGTTGGAATAGCAATGATATCCAGACCGTCTTTTACCCTTTTGCCTACAAGATCCACCATTTTGGCAGCGGTAGAACCGGTTCCAAGACCAACGACCATCCCGTCTTCAATATAGGTGACGGCAGCCTCTGCTGCGATTTGCTTTTGTTGATCTTCTGTCATCGGTCCATCCATAGAATAAAAGTCAGGCTTTATAGCCGGCAAAAGGGGCAGGTTCTGCATTCGGATCCAGCGGCCATCGGGCCTTTGCAGCCAGATCCAGGGTATCTGTCAGGTTAAGTCGAAGCCGTTCAATACCGGCCCAGGCAATCATCGCGCCGTTATCCGTACAAAGGGCGGGCGGCGGTACAACAAGGGAATAGCCTTTTTCTTTTGCAGCGGCTTCCAGCTGGCTGCGAAGAGAGGCATTGGCGGCAACTCCACCGGCAATCACGACATTCCGGATCTCCGGGTGATCTGCCTTGGCAATTTTATAGGCGTTTTTCATCCGGCTCATCAGTGCATCAATGGCGGCTTTTTGAAAGCTGGCGGCCAGATCACATTTATCCTGCTCGGTAACCGTCTCGCCAAGATTTTCAAGAACCTGCCTGACAGCGGTCTTGAGGCCTGAAAAGGAAAAATCGCAACCGGGTTTTCCTTTCATCGGACGTGGCAGATCAAACCGGTCTGCATCACCTTTGGCGGCAAAACGCTCTACTGCCGGTCCGCCAGGAAAACCCAGGCCCATCAATTTGGCGGTTTTGTCAAAGGCTTCACCTACCGCATCATCTATGGTGGTGCCAAGCCGTCTGAATTTTCCGACATCTTCAACCACCAGAATTTGTGAATGACCACCGGAGACCAGAAGCAGAAGATAGGGAAACGCAATTTTGTCGGTCATGCGAACGGTGAGCGCGTGGCCTTCCAGATGATTAACACCGATCAGCGGAATATCCTGAACGGCCGAGATCGCTTTTGCCGTCATCAGGCCCACAAGGACACCGCCAATCAGGCCCGGACCAGCAGTAGCCGCAACCCCGTCCAGCTGGTCAAAATCAAGATCCGCTTCTTTCATCGCTTTTGCAACAAGCCGGTCCATTTGCGTGATATGCGCGCGCGCAGCAATCTCCGGCACCACGCCACCAAAGGGGGCATGTTCTTCTACCTGCGACAAAACGACATTTGACAAAATCTGCCCTTCTGCCGTAACGACGGCAGCAGCAGTTTCATCGCAGCTACTTTCCAGACCGAGGACAATCATTTGTTTTCTGTTCAAAAGCGGTGCAAATTGGGTATGGCTCTATCATTGAATAAGTGAACTCGCAATATGACGACCGACAAAAAGTTCAAAATTGGCACCCGGGGAAGCCCATTGGCACTGGCGCAGGCCTATGAAACCCGCGACAGGTTGCTTGAGGCTCATCCGGATCGCCTAAAGGAAGATAGTCTGGAGATTGTCATCATCAAGACAACCGGGGACCAGATTCAGGATCGGGCGTTGAGTGAAGCTGGCGGGAAAGGGTTGTTTGTAAAGGAAATCGAGGAAGCGCTTTTACGCGGTGATATCGATCTTGCTGTTCATTCCATGAAAGATATGGAAACGACCTTGCCGGAGGGGCTGGTGATTGAAACCATTTTGCCAAGGGAAGATCCAAGAGACGCATTTATTTCACGAGATGGAACCTCCTTTGATGATCTAGCAGCAGGAGCCGTGGTCGGGACTTCCAGTCTGCGCCGTCAGTCACAAATCCTGAACCGCCGTCCGGATTTGAAAGTCTGCCTTTTTCGCGGGGCGGTTGATACGCGCTTGCGCAAGTTAAAAGAAGGCGAAGCGGATGCGACCTTGCTTGCTTGTGCAGGTCTGAACCGGCTTGGCAAAATTGACGTGATTACCCATGCATTGGAAAAAGACGACATGCTTCCGGCCGTCGCGCAAGGCGCTATCGGGATAGAGCATCGTGCAGAGGATGTCGTTATGGGGGAGTTACTTGCCGCCATTAATGATACAGATAGTCGCCTCAGGGTAAATTGCGAGCGGGCGATGCTGGCGGAACTGGACGGGTCCTGCCGAACCCCCATTGCGGGTCATGCGGTGATAACGGGTAAAGATGAGATTACCTTGCAGGCCAGCCTTCTAAGCCCTGATGGTGCCCAGCGGTTTGATGTTGAGGGAAGCTCGAGCTTTGATAAGTCCCTTGAGCTTGGACGTCGACTTGGAAAAGAATTACGGGATAAAGCCGGGGCTGATTTCCCGGCTTTCCAGATATAAGTTTACTCTTTATGCGACTTCTCGTGACCCGACCAGAACCGGATGGCAGTGCCCTTTCAGAAAAACTGAACGCCCTGGGTCACATGCCGTTTCTTTCCCCGGTGATGGAGATGAAACGTCTGCCCCTCAAGGAACCTGATCTTGAGGATATGCAAGCCTTGCTGCTGACCAGTATCAACGCACTTCGTATCTTTTGTGAACTCACTGAAAGGCGAGACCTTCCCTTATTCGCTGTCGGCGCCCGGTCTGCTGAAGGGGCAAGGGAGGTTGGCTTTAACAGAGTGTATTCAGCGGATGGAGATGTTGACAGTCTTGCGGAACTGGTCATGGAAAAGGCGGATCCGGAGGCGGGTTCTCTTTTGCATATCGGCGGTGCACGCCTTGCCGGTGATCTCCGGGGATTGCTTGAAAATGCGGGATTTTCGTATAACCGCGAAATTCTCTATGAGATGATTGCTGCTTCGCAGTTGCAAAAAAAAGCGGAAAAAGCGCTTACAAGTGAAGAGCTGGATGGTGTACTCTTATTTTCACCGCAAACGGCGCGTATTTTTAAGGACATCATTGAACGGTCCGGGCATAAAGCACATGTGAAGACTATGGTGGCCTATTGCCTGAGCCGTAATGTGAAAGACGCCCTTAGAGGGCTGGATTTTAAAAAGATTGAAGTAGCAAAGCAGCCAACAGAAGATCATTTGTTGGACTTGATAGAGAAGGCCGGATAATTCCCGGCAACAAGAATGAGGAGCGGGGCGTGTCTGACAAGCCAAACGGGGAAAACCAGGATCAGCCAGCCAGGGATGAGACGATCATCGATGTGGAAGCTGAAGAGGTTGAGGCAGAAAAAACTGAAAAGGAGCCAAGTTTTTCTGATCCCATCCCTGAATCGCTCACCGGTAAAACCGACACTGTACCGGCAGCAAAAGGAAAATCCCGCTTAGGTCTCTATGCCGGTTCCCTTCTTGTTGTTTTTGCGCTGGGGCTGGCCGCCTGGCCCGTTCTTTATCCAGCTGTTTCCTCCTATCTTCCTGAAAGCACAAAGGAAATTATTGCAGGACGTCTGGGTCAGGCGGAGCAAAATACGGAAATCTCGAAGAAAATCGCAGAGCTTCAAGAAAAAATGTCTGCAGCTCCTGCATCTGCTTCGTCCGTGGATCTTACTCCCCTGCAAACCGGCCTTGAAGCCACGAGGTCTCAGCTTGACGATCTTGCTGCTGCTGTTGAAACGCTTAAAAACGGCCCTGTGCAGGATACTGGATCTGCTGAGCTTGAAAAGATACTGGCGGAGGAGCAGAACAAGGTCGCCAATATGGAAGTGGCCCTTGCGGCATTAAGTGAAGAGATTAAAATCCTTAAAAACCAGCCAGCCCCTGCGTCTGCGGCGCCAACGGAAGCTCCCGCGCTTTCAGAAGAACTACAAGGCAAGCTGAGCGGCTTTGATGAAAAGCTGGCCGGTTTTGCGAGTGATATTGCGGATCTGCGTGCCACTCTCACCTCGGCTAATGAGAAAATCGGCGCACAAGGTACCGAGGTTGCAGCTCTTTCCACCGCGCTTAAAAACCAGGTGGATCAACAACTGGCTTCGGGCGATCTTGCCAGGGAAGCTGCCCTGCTGCTCTCACTGGGCCAATTGCAGCGCGAGAGCCGTAAATCAGAACCCTTTGAAACGGCGCTTAAACAGGCTGCCGCTGTGGCGCCAGGTGATGTGAAAGAAAGACTGGAAATCCTGGAGCCTGCCGCTAAAACCGGTGCGCCGACAGCGCTAGCGCTTAAAGAGGAATTTGCAGCGCTCGCTCAGGATATTACGCAAGCCTCCCGCTTGCCGGACACTGAAACCTGGTATGGAAAGACCCTGCATAATCTGGCGTCCCTGGTGAAATTCCGCCGTGTGGATGATACGGAAGGCGGCTCTGTTGATGCGCTTGTCGCCGGGGCAGAGCTGGCACTCGAGAAAAATGACCTGAAAGGGGCCATCGAAGCTGTCGCCGGATTGCAGGACGCGCCTGCTGATGTGGCAGCTTCCTGGCTTGAAAAGGCAAAGGCCCGCCATCTGGTGGATAGCGAGCTTTCCGCATTGCTCAGCATGCTCTCTGCTGAAACTGTTAAATCTGGCGAGAAATAAGGGGGGGAGACATGATCAGGTCCATCTATCTCTTTGCCCTTATTGCCCTGCTTGCGCTCGGCGCTGTCTGGCTTGCTGATAACCCAGGGGCGGTGACGCTGCGCTGGGATAATTATGTGGTGGAAACAACAGTTGTTGTGCTGGTGCTGGCGACAGCGCTGCTGGCCCTCTCACTGCTTGTTCTTTTGCAGATTTTCTTCTGGCTCAAATCCCGGCCGGGTAAACTGGGCGGCGCCTTCTCGGCCCGTCGCCGCGGCAAGGGGTTGGAGGCTATCAGTAATGGCATGGTAGCGATTGCCGCCGGTGACGCGGAAGAAGCCCGCAAAGCCGCTGTTGCTGCTGAAAAACACCTGAAAGGGGAGCCGCTGACCCTTCTTCTGGCGGCGCAAGCCGCAGAACTGAACGAGGATGATCGGGCGGCACAAATTTATTATGACCGGATGACTGAACGCAAAGATACGGAGTTTCTGGGTCTTCGCGGGTTGATTGCCCGGGCAAAAGCAGAAAATAATCTGCCGCTTGCCATTGAACAGACGCTGAAAGCAGACAGTCTGAAACCGGGCACGGAATGGGTGCAAAAGGAATTGCTGGAGCTGTATCTGACGGTTCGCGATTATATGTCAGCGGAAGGGGTGCTGAACCGCACGGCCCGGGGCAAGGCGGCAAAATCAGGCAAGGTCAAACGCCTCAAAGCCGTGATCGCCTATCAGCTTGCCCTGGAAAAAGAGCAGGCGGGCGAAAAAGACGCCGCTGCCGGTTATGCACAGAAAGCCCATGATCTTGCGCCGGATTTTGTCCCGGCTTCAATTCTTGCCATTCGTCATTCTGTTCCGGGACGCAAGCAGGACCGCCTGCTGAATGAAGCCTGGCGTCACGCTCCGCATCCGGATATCGCCGAGGCCATTCAGGCCCTTGTCCCCGGCGAAAGCCCGAAAGACTGGTATCTGCGGGCCAAACGCCTTATCGCCCCTTTGAAGCCCGAGAACCGGGAAACCCTGATTGTCATGGGTAAAGCGGCCCTTGCCGCCCAGGAATGGGGGGAGGCCCGAAAGTTTTTAAGCAAGGCAGCAGAGGTGGATCCCTCCTCCTCCATATATCGTTTGCTTGCTGATCTTGAGGAAACGGCCAATGCAGATGCAGCGGCGGCGCGAAACTGGATCATCAAAAGTGCTGAAGCCCCGCAGGATCCCTTATGGATCTGTTCCTCCTGCGGCCGGCAGGATCGTCACTGGACGGCCCATTGCCCTACATGCGAAACTTTTGACGGCCAAAGCTGGCGCAAAGCCGATCGCGCAGAAGAGGAACCTGAAGTGATCAGCGCGGAGATTGTGAAGGAAATCGAAGCCCCCGCCGCAGAATAGGGAGAAGGTCTCTCCTCCCTCTCTTGCCCCGGGCACCAGCTGAGGGTATTCTTCTCTCTTCCCGTGCCGCTATAGCTCAGTTGGTAGAGCACCGCATTCGTAATGCGTAGGTCGCAAGTTCAAGTCTTGCTAGCGGCACCACTTCCCATCTTAAAGTAAGCTTTCAGTTAAACCAGAAGCTCAATCAGGAATGGACCATCCTTTTTGAAGCTGGTGGTCATCAGGTTGCCGAGTTCTTCGAGG
>JAKSCD010000526.1 GCA_022360775.1 Sneathiellales bacterium
GAGTTTGATGCTGACGGGGACGGGATTGCAGAAGCACTTTATTACAATGGTTTTAAAGCAGGCGAAGATATTCGAGGACCGGAAGATGAAGGCGGCATGTATGCGCATGCCCTCGGCATTGAGAAAATGGCGGAGAAAGGGGTGCAGGGCCGTGGTGTCATGATTGATCTTGAACGTCGATTTGGACAGGAACCTGTCTCTGTTGGATATGATGATCTGATGCGCATACTGGAGGAAGATGACGTCACCGTCGAAGAAGGTGATATGGTTTGTCTACATACCGGTTTTGCACAAGTTATTGTTGATATGGGCGGTAAACCAGACAAAAATCGTCTTCATAATTCATGCGCCACCCTAAATGGCCGGGATAAAAAGCTCCTTAACTGGATCACGGATACAGGACTTTCAGTCCTTATCGCTGATAACTATGCTGTGGAAACATATCCCTCAAAAGCAGGTGAGGGATGTTGTGCAGCGCTTCCTCTGCATGAGCATTGCCTTTTTAAACTGGGGATACATTTGGGAGAGCTGTGGCATCTGACACCTTTAAACAACTGGCTGAAGGCAAATGGACGCAGCCGGTTCTTCCTGACAGCACCTCCGCTCCGCTTACCAGGTGCTGTTGGATCTCCTGCAAGTCCGGTAGCGACGGTTTAGTTCACTTCTTGTTTAAGGGGCAAGCGTATATATGTTAGTGTTAGAGCTTGCCCTTCGTGTTGCAATTTGCTAGCTCACAGGCACTTGCTAATACAGTGATGTTGGAGTTTTCTTATGTTCATTCAGACCTTGCCCCTTTCTGATGAAAATCAGATGCAGTTTTTGCCAGGCCGGCAGGTCATGCCAGAAGGCTCCATCGCATTTTCCAATGCTGAAGAGGGCAAATCCCAATCCCCTCTGGCGGGCCGCCTTTTTGATATCCCGGGTGTCGAAGCGGTTGAGTTGCGTGAAGATTCTCTGACAATCACCAAATTGTCGGCTGATGAAAAAGGGCCTATGTGGATCCAGTTGAAGCCGATGGTTCTGGCCGCGATCATGGACCACTATATGACCGGAATGCCTGTTCTGAACGGTCCTGTCCAAAATGAAGAGGATGCAAACTATTCAGAAGGAGAGTTGAAAATCGTCAATTCCGTTCGGGAACTGGTCGAGGAACGCATTCAACCTCAGCTTCAGGAAGATGGGGGCGATCTGGTCTTTAAGTCCTATGATCCTGGAAGCGGAATGATCGTGCTGGAAATGGATAGTACAGGATTGAGCACACCTGCCTTTGGGACACAGATTAAAATTGAAAATACGATCAAACATTTTATTCCGGAAGTGAGCCGTGTAAAATTTGACCGAATGGTTATGGAAAGTGAAGCGGTTGAAGGAGATCGCCCGGGGCTTAGGACACCTGAAGCTGAAGCGATACGAATTCTACTGGAAACAAGGATAAATCCGGCGATTGCAGCTCATGGGGGCTACATTAACCTGATTGATATTCGCGAAGATACAGCGTTTGTGGAAATGGCAGGTGGATGTCAGGGCTGCGGAATGGCAGATGCAACGCTGAAACAGGGTGTAGAAGTCGAAATTAAGAAATCTGTTCCGTCTATTAGCCAGGTGCTGGATGTGACGGATCATGCTGGAGGCACAAACCCTTATTATGTAGGGTATTAAAACTCTCCCTGAGGTTCGACAGCTTTAATGACAAAACCGTGGTCTCTGCGGTATTTTCTTTTGGCTTTTGTCCATGCTTCATCCAGCGTTTCCGCTTTTATTTCGAAATAATGGGTATCCGCCCATTCATCATCAAGATGCTTATGTTTCTCACCGTCTCTCAGAGCGTTAAGTACATCTTCGTTAAAAACGGCGGCTTCAAAAATCTTGGACATCATCAATCTACATCTAAGTCATATGGGGCGATTTTGCCCAAGAACAGTTAATAGAATATTATGCAAAGCGTAATTTGGGCGAATGATTAGTAAAAGCCTGTGTTTACCGCAGGAAATCACGTTTATGAGAGCCCTGCAGTTTCTGGTTTTACATTTTGCCTTTTGTCCTTAATTTCGAAACAATACTGTCTGTTACCGGTTTATTATTTAATGTTTGATGCAGCCCTTCGCCAATATATAGATCCACCACTTAACGTGGCTGGAGCCCGTTTGGCAGCTGCGGGTATTTCTGCCAATTCTGTAACTGTTGTCGGGTTTCTGGTTGGTCTTGGCGCCATGCCCTTCATTGCGCTTGAAAACTATGGGATTGCCCTCATTCTCATTGTCATTAACCGAATTCTGGATGGCCTGGACGGGGCTGTTGCCCGTCAGTCGATCCTGTCAGACTTTGGCGGCTATCTGGATATTGTTTGTGATTTTATATTTTACGCAGGCATTGTTTTCGCGTTTGCGCTTGCAGAATCGGAAAATACACTGGCCGCTGTTTTTTTGATTTTTAGTTTTATCGGAACGACATCGACTTTTCTTACTTATGCCATCATGGCAGAAAAACACAAGATCACCACCGATATCAGAGGGATTAAATCCCTGTATTATCTTGGCGGACTTACTGAAGGGGCAGAAACAATTGTTGCATTTTTCCTCTTTTGCCTGTTCCCCGAATTCTTCGCCTTGATAGCAGTTGTGTTCGGGGTTATGTGCTGGATTACCACCGCAACACGCATTTACGCAGCCTGGGTGTCCTTTAAGGATTTACGCTGACGGCTAACGTGCGCGGCTAACCCAGCTTTTCAGGTCTTTCTCCAATACAAGCTGTGTATCTTTTTCCAGGCTTTCA
>JAKSCD010000576.1 GCA_022360775.1 Sneathiellales bacterium
ACCAATTACAAAATAAACAAGTACAAGCACCTTATAGTATCTCCGCACTATACCAAATCCACCTTTATCAAACTCATTGATAATGAGATTGAAAATGCAAAAGCTGGAAAGGAAGCTTACATTAAGATCAAGATGAACAGCTTTACTTCCTATAAAATGGTGGACAAACTTTATGAGGCCAGTAGGGCAGGGGTGAAAATACAGCTGATCATCAGAGGGGTCTGTTGTTTGATTCCGGGCATAGAGGGCATGAGCGAAAACATAGAGGCCATAAGTGTTGTGGACAAGTTCTTGGAGCACCCGCGCCTGTTTATTTTTGGAAATCAGGGAAATCCAAAAGTATACATATCTTCTGCAGATTGGATGACGCGGAACCTGGACTTTAGGGTTGAAGTGGGATGCCCTATTTATGATGAGGACATTAAGCAAGAGCTTTTGGATACTTTTGATATTTCGTGGAGGGACAATCTAAAGGCCAGGGTCTTTTCCGATCGCCAAGACAATGCCTATAGGACCAAGGACGAAAATGAAGTTGAATTAAGATCCCAGTTTGAATTGTACAACTATTATCAAAACAAACTGGATTCCTAAAATTCCAAAATTTGGTAATACGAAAATTTGCAGCTATCGATATTGGTTCCAATGCCGTTCGGCTGCTCATTAACAATGTCATTGAACAAGAGGACAAACCCACCGTATTCAAAAAAAGCGAGTTGATCAGAGTACCTGTGCGATTGGGCGAGGATTCGTTTTTAAGAGGGCATATTTCTGAAAAAAATCTAGACCGACTGGTCAAGACCATGCAATCCTTTGAACTCTTGATGCAAGTGTACGGCGTGGAGAAATATATGGCCTGTGCCACCTCTGCGCTCCGGGAGGCAAAAAATGGTCAAGAGGTAGTGGATGAGATCCAGAAAAAGTCTGGAATAAAAATTGACATTATAGACGGAAAACAAGAAGCGGAGATCATTGCGGCCACAGATCTAAAGGATCTCATAAAAAAGGACAGGTATTTCCTCTATGTGGACGTTGGCGGGGGTAGCACGGAGTTCACCATCTTTGCCAAGGGGCAACTTTATATGTATAGATC
>JAKSCD010000237.1 GCA_022360775.1 Sneathiellales bacterium
ATTGACTTTTACACCTAGGCAAGCGCCCATTCGCATAAGGGTACCTACATTAGGGGCAATGTCAGGTTGGTATAGTGCAAGCTCCATAAAGGATCTTTTAATGGCTTTCGTGCCACATTTACAAAGCAAATCTGCTACTTATTGCCACATTCTGTGCCTTGGGGCTGGACATTGGGCAATTATGGTGACAAAAAGCGTTCGCTAGAGATTTATTTTCGAAACCTGGGGAAGTTTAATGACTACTACCACCCCTGTAGAAGAAGACGGCGTACAGCGCCGCGATTTTCTATATATTGCTGCTGGTGGCGTTGGTGCCGTGGGGACAGCATTGGCCATTTGGCCGTTCGTGGATCAGATGAACCCATCTGCAGACGTGCTGGCTCTCTCCTCCACAGAAGTGGATTTGGGCGCGATCGATGAAGGATCCGAAGTCACCGCAGTATGGCAGGGTAAACCTGTTTTTATCCGCCATCGTACTGCTGATGAAATCAAAGCCGCTGAAGATGTGGATGTCGCGACATTGCCAGATCCGCAAACTGATGAAGAGCGTGTGATTAAACCAGAATGGCTGGTGATGCTCGGTATCTGTACTCATCTTGGCTGCGTACCGCTTAAAGAAGCTGGTGAGTATGATGGCTGGTTTTGTCCGTGCCACGGCTCTCACTATGATACATCCGGTCGTATTCGTAAGGGTCCGGCTCCTCTCAATCTTGAGGTTCCGCCATACGAATTCCTTGACGATAACACTGTGAAGATCGGTTAAGGGAGGCGCGAAGATGTCATTTGAACCAAAAAATCCCGTGATCAAGTGGGTAGAAGATCGTCTGCCGATCACCGGCATGATGCATCATGCCTTATTCGAATATCCAACCCCTAAAAACCTAAGCTACTGGTGGACCTTTGGTTCACTTGCAGGGTTTATGCTGGTTGTTCAGATTGTGACAGGTATTGTCCTGTCCATGCATTACACCGCACATGTGGACCTCGCTTTTAACAGCGTCGAGCATATTATGCGTGATGTGAATTATGGCTGGCTGCTTCGCTATATGCATGCGAACGGCGCTTCCATGTTCTTCATTGTTGTGTATCTGCATATTTTCCGGGGACTTTATTACGGCTCCTACAAGGCACCACGTGAATTGCTGTGGTGGCTGGGTCTGGTGATCTTCCTCCTTATGATGGCAACAGCCTTCATGGGATATGTTCTTCCCTGGGGTCAGATGAGTTTCTGGGGTGCAACGGTTATTACAAACCTGTTTGGTGCTATTCCGGTTGTTGGCGATACAATCGTGACCTGGCTTTGGGGTGGTTTCTCGGTTGATAATCCAACGCTGAACCGTTTCTTCAGCCTGCACTATCTGTTGCCATTTGTTATTGTAGGCGTTGTGATCCTGCATATCTGGGCGCTGCATACCAATGGGTCCAACAACCCGACAGGGATTGAGATTAAAGACAAACAGGACAGCATTCCGTTCCATCCTTACTACACAATCAAGGATCTGTTCGGTCTGGGTGTTTTCCTGATCTTCTTCTCTGCCTTCCTGTTCTATGCGCCAAACTATCTTGGCCATCCGGACAATTACATTCCGGCCAATCCACTGGTAACACCTGCACATATTGTTCCTGAATGGTACTTCCTGCCTTTCTACGCAATCCTGCGTGCAGTTCCTGACAAGCTCGGCGGTGTTTTGCTGATGTTTGGTGCAATTGCTGTTCTGTTCCTGCTGCCATGGCTGGATAAGAGCCGGATCCGCTCTGCGCGTTTCCGTCCGATCTACAAGCAGTTGTTCTGGATCTTTGTTCTGGATTGTATTGTTCTGACTTATGTTGGTGGCAAGCCAGCGGAAGAGCCTTATATCCTGATCGGCCGTATCGCGACAATTTACTATTTCGTGCATATCCTGATCCTGTTGCCACTGGTTGGATTGTTTGAAAAACCCAAACCGCTGCCGGCAAGTATTTCGGAAGCTGTACTGGATAAAAAACCTTCTGCTGAGGAGGCAAGCAATGCTTAAGTTTATCAAGTCTTTGAGCGCTGCTGCTCTTCTCTCAGTGGTTTCGATTTCCGGCGCCCAGGCTGCAGGTGCGGCTGTAGAGCTAAAATCTGCAACCTGGCAACATACAGGCCTTTTCGGGACCTATGACCGTGCTTCTGCGCAGCGGGGCCTTCAGGTATACCGCGAAGTCTGTGCTGCTTGTCATGGCCTGAACCAGGTTGCGTTTCGTACCCTGGCAGATCTTGGCTTTAATGAAGACGAGATCAAGGCACTGGCGGCTGAATCTGAATTTACAGATGGTCCGAATGACGATGGCGATATGTTCGAGCGTCCAGGTAAGCCATTTGATAAATTCCCTGAGCCGTTTGCCAATGAAAAGGCAGCACGTGCGTCTAACGGTGGTGCCTATCCACCAGATCTGTCTCTGATGGTGAAAGCACGGCCTGGCTTTGAAAATTATCTATATTCACTGCTTACCGGCTATGTAGATCCTCCATCAGACTTTGAAATGATGGAAGGCATGAATTACAACGCCTATTTCGCAGGTCACCAGATTGCTATGGCAGCTCCTCTTACAGAGGATGCTGTAGAATATGCTGATGGAACACCGGCTACAGTTGATCAGATGGCAAAAGACGTCACTGTCTTTCTTGCATGGGCAGCAGAGCCTAAACTGGAAGAGCGCAAGAATATGGGTATGAAAGTGATCCTGTTCCTGCTTCTGATGACAGGTTTGTTCTATGCAGCCAAGCGCAAGGCATGGGCTGACGTTCATTAAGAACAACATTGATTATGATGAAGAAAAGGCGCTTCGTATGAAGCGCCTTTTTTTATGTTTCCTTCTTTCTTTCCTGCTGAACGGGAAAGCATAAAGGGTTAGTATCCCCCTAGCAGGAGGTATTTATGACATCAGTAAAACCGGTGATTGGAATTATTGGCGGAAGCGGAGTTTATGACCTTGAAGGGTTGGAGGAAACCCGATGGGAAAAAGTAGCGTCTCCGTTTGGCGACCCTTCAGATGAGTTACTCTTTGGTATATTAGAGGGGATTCAGCTTGTTTTCCTTCCTCGGCATGGGCGAGGGCACAGACTATCGCCATCGGAAATCAACTACCAGGCCAATATCGATGTTCTGAAAAGGGCAGGGGTTACTGAAATTCTTTCGGTGAGCGCATGTGGTTCGTTAATTGAAGAACTCCCTCCCGGGACATTCGTTCTGGTTGATCAGTTTATTGATAGAACTTTCGCCAGAAAGAAATCCTTTTTTGAAAA
>JAKSCD010000515.1 GCA_022360775.1 Sneathiellales bacterium
AAGAGATCAGAGAAAGGAAAACCCTGCATAATAAATGCTTCCCCGTTCGAGGGAGGAGGCACGGGTCACGCCTTTGCAAGACATTATGTTTAAATCCCCTGTTTTTCAAGTCCCGGATTATTTTTGCAAAGAGGTTTAATCCAGCGCTTTGTTAAGCTGTTGATATTCGTCAAAATACTCTTTCTTGGGCGGCCAGAGTTTTGGGTAATGTTTCTCGAAATCCTTCAGGATGTCGGTCCCGTCTCCTGCATTTGCACTTCCATTTTTCTTAACAGAAATTGATCCGTTCATTTTTTTAAGTTCTTCCTGAACGGCAGCATTAAAATCATCTGGATTGTAATTTTCTGAAGCTTCCTTTCCTGAAATCAAACCAGGCGCGAAACTCTCAACCGCCCCCAAGGCAACAAGGGTGGGTTCCGGAATTTTGATCTTTTCTGGCTCTTCGGGCCCCTCTCCATTGAAGATCTTGTCCAGCCAAGTCCATTTTGCATTGAACGAACGAAGTCGCATGGCGTTAAAACGCAGGCGGTTGTGATACCGCTTCATATCCCGAGGCGTCGGGTTGGATGCGAAAACGGCGGGGTTCCATATGGAAAGCGCATCTTTAAATCGCGCGGTATCCTCGATTTTTTCATCCTGTTCCTTGCTGCTGCGCCGGATGCCGATAAAAAGCAAAAGCGCTATCAACAGGACAGCAATTTTCCCAAACAACTCGAAGCTATTATCTTCAAGATCGCCCCTGCCCACTGAAGGGGGATTAACAGCAACCGTACTTATTTCTGGCCGTCTAGTATTAACACTCAGCATTTGCCCCTGGCTTTGCGGCGCTGTTTTTATGACTTCAATATCCCGTTGCAACTTGACTGCTTGCTGGCTTTGGTTCCCCTCGTTAATCTTGGTATAGCTTTTATAAATTTCGTTCCCCCCAAACCCAATTATCAGAAAGATGACCAGCGCAATTCCCACATCGACACTATTTCGCCAAACATGACGAAACCGATCAGGCCAGGGGGATAAATGCACTTCTCCATCAGAAAGGGAGCTTCCGATCTCCCGGCTCCCCTCCTCCTCCAGTGCGGGAACAGCAACCGGTATGTTAATCAGTTTCTTCAAATAGTTTTCTGCAAACTCGGCAAGGTTCTTGGCATCAACCTCGACAGCTGCGTCCCCCTCCTCCTCACTATCAAGTTTCAGAACTGAATCTTTAAACCCATAAGCAACGGCATTTCGCACCTTTGGTTCGTCAATACCAAGAAAAATAATGCATGGCCCTGCTGTCACCAGAAAATTCACGGCCTCCAATACTTCCAAAACACTTTCCGGTCGGCAACGATCAAGATCATCAATCATAATCACCATCCCCGTACGACTGGTTTTCCTCATGGCATGGCAAATGTCAGAAAATTCTGTTTTGAAGTGATATCTGAAACCAAGCTGTTCCTTAAATTGAGCTATTCCGGCACGTCTAGAAACCGTAGTCATCAAACTTGCCGGCTTAAAAGAAACCACCTTCCAATTGTGGGCGACCCGAATCAAAAGATAAGCAAATGAGAGAAACGAAGTGCTGTTGAGAGCCAACTCTCCAGTTTTACTAGAAATGAGAGTAGATGTAGTATTTTGCCAAAGATCACTAACTTGAATAGACGAAAGCACGTCAAGCTGTAGAATAAGACTCTCAAAAGAAAACGCTGCATTGCCACCCAAAGTAGTCAACGCAAAAAGCGCCACAACGAGAATGAGCATCGCCAGTAAAGATTTTAAATCCGTTAGACTACGCATAAGAAAAAGCCTCATTCTCAGCCAAAGCCCTGAAAACCGCCACCAGTTGGGAAAGGCCTGATTGCGGATGTTTTCAAGCAAGGCAGCGAGTAAGTGCTTCTCCTTCTGATGATGCCAAGCATTAAACCAGACAGGGTGCGCATCATACTTCTTCAAGTCCTCGGCGATCAGATTCATAAGGGAGCTTTTCCCCTTTCCCCATTCCCCGGTAATCGCAATCGTCAGCGGTGGTATGGTCTTGTCATTCCGTAAAAAACGCGAGATAGATCGGGCGAGAGGTTTAATCTTAAGATGATCCTTATCCTGCCAGCCAATGGGATCATCACTGGTTCCTATGCCTTCAACACCACTAACTGGCTTAGGATTACCTTTCCACGCCCCCCAAACAATAGTTAGGATAGCTAATGAAATCATTAAAACTGGTGCCAGAATGAAAAGAACGATGGGCGGAGGCATGTGCCTATAACTCAACACTGACCAACTTTCTCCACCATCCACTGTTTGATGGATTATCGGTTTTTCACTCTCAGGATTGCTTGGCTGCTCCACCAACCAACCAATTTGGCCATCCTGTTGGAAAAAGAGCGATGTAATTTTACGCTCACCCACTAATTGGACATCAGATTTGATTTTATTATCCAGATTTATTATAAAATACTGTCCCTTTGTTCCACCAAACGCGATGACATTTCCCGATAGATAAGAAGCTGAGCCAATTTCTACACCAGCCTGGGTAATTGTTTCGTAACTGATCTTTTCCGATTTTCCATGACGCGAAAAGCTCACGACTTCACCAGATTGGGAGACAAGCATTTGTGGGTACATACTACCTGAGAAAATAATTGCTGCAACGTTCCCTTTTCTCGGGTCTAGCCTATTTTTCAAAGTGCGATAGATTTTATTTGTCTCGTAAATATACTGACCACTCCCTATAACAAAGCCCTTATCCGTTCTAGGCGAAAATGTAATGCTCTCAAAATCTTCTGCTCGTTGGGTATCCCAATCAACCCAGTTCTCTCCACCATTTACTGTGCTTAATACGGTACCATATGTACCAGCAACCCAACATCGTTCCCCCTCAGGCTCACAATACCCGCCTTGGATTGCATTTACTCGCCTGTCGAGCCCACCAGCCGATTGATCTTCAAATCCTTTA
>JAKSCD010000413.1 GCA_022360775.1 Sneathiellales bacterium
AAATCCGGAGTGGCTTGACGGGCTGGAAATCCGCTATCTGATCAGTCATTTGGCCTGCGCAGATAATCCGGGGCACGAGAAAAACCGGGAACAGCTGGCACAGTTCGGAACCTTAAAAGCAATGCTGCCGGAAGGGTTGCAGGATCTTCCCGTCTCCTTTGCCAATTCCAGTGGAATTTTCTTAAGTGACGATTTTCACTTTGATCTGTTAAGACCGGGGATCGCCCTCTTTGGCGGCAACCCCTGCACCGGGAAGCCAAATCCCATGAAGCCGGTGATCCATTTACAGGGAAAAATCCTGCAGGTTCATGACGTTGACAGCAAAAATACCGTTGGTTATGGTGCCACCTGGAAAAGTGCGCGTAAAGCGAGGATTGCCACAGTTTCTGTTGGATATGCGGATGGTTATTTTCGCTCTCTCGGTAATCAGGCTGAATGCGCCATCAAGAACAAAAAAGTCCCGGTTGTCGGGCGGGTGTCAATGGATATGATCTCAATTGATGTCACTGGATTAGCACCAGAAGAATGTGCAAGAGGCACATTGGTTAGTCTGATCGGCGGCGCAATCGAGCTGGACGCAGTGGCGGCACATGCGGGAACCATATCCTATGAAATCCTGACCGGCCTCGGACACAGATGCCATCGTCGGTATCTGGAAGCAGGAGCATAGGACCAAAGCGTATGGAATGGAACTTTCTGGCTGCCATCGGCCGCATTACCCTTCGTTTCATGCAGGCCGTTGGTCATCTTTCCCTGTTTACCCTGGAAAGTGTCAAGAACCTGTTTCTGCCCCCTTTCTATATGCGGCTGTTTCTCAGGCAGCTGATGAATGTAGGATATTATTCTCTACCGGTTGTTGGTATGACAGCCCTTTTCACCGGTATGGTTCTGGCTTTGCAGATCTATGTCGGCTCCTCTCGCTTCAATGCAGAAAGCGCGGTTCCGACAATTGTTGTTATTGGTCTCACTCGCGAGCTCGCACCGGTCCTAAGTGGCCTGATGGTAGCGGGTCGTGTGGGCGCAGCGATTGCCGCGGAAATAGGAACCATGCGGGTTACCGAACAGATAGATGCCCTGGTCACCCTGTCCACCAATCCCTTTCGTTATCTGGTAACCCCGCGGGTTCTGGCTGGCATTATTACCCTTCCCCTGCTGGTTCTGGTTGGCGATATCATCGGTGTTGCCGGGGGTTACCTTGTTGCGACAGAAACGTTAGGTTTCAATGCGGGATCCTACATCAAGAACACCTTTGATTTTCTTGAAAGCCGGGATGTCATTTCAGGTCTGATCAAAGCTTCTGTCTTCGGGTTTATTGTAACCCTGATGGGCTGCTATCACGGTTTTAATTCAACCGGCGGGGCACAGGGTGTGGGCCGTGCAACCACAAATGCCGTGGTTTCTTCTTTCATTCTGATCCTGGTGAGCGACTATTTCCTCACTGTCATGCTGCTGGACTGATCCATGGCTGACAGTCCGAAAATCAGTCTGAAAAATGTCTGCAAGTCTTTTGGCAGTAATCATGTTCTGAAAGATCTTTCGCTGGACATTGAAGACGGTGAATCCCTTGTTGTGATCGGGGGATCGGGTACCGGTAAATCTGTTATGCTCAAATGTATCCTCGGCCTTCTAGAGCCGGAACAGGGAGAGATTTTTATCGACGGTCAACAGGTTGTTGGTCTTCCAAAATCAGAACGTGAAAAAAGCTTACGCAAAACGGGAATGCTGTTTCAGTATGCGGCCCTGTTTGACAGCCTTCCGGTATGGGAAAATGTGGCGTTCGGCCTGATCCAGGCCCATGGGATGAACCGTAAAGACGCCAAAGATATCGCTATTGAAAAACTGTCCCTGGTTGGCCTTGGATCTGACATGGCGAGTAAAAGCCCCGCCAGCCTGTCGATGGGTATGCAAAAGCGGGTGGGCCTTGCCCGGGCAATCGCGACAAATCCTGAAATCATTTTCTTTGATGAGCCAACGACCGGTCTCGATCCCATAATGGGCGATGTCATTGATAACCTGATCCGGGATTGTACGCGGGAACTGGGCGCATCCACCCTGACCATTTCTCATGATATGGAAAGTGCACAAAAAATTGCGGATCGCATCGCACTTCTTTATAAAGGCAGCGTCGTCTGGATTGGCCCTGCAAGCGAGATTGAAACCTCCGGCAATGCCTATGTAGAGCAGTTTGTGAAAGGTGATGTTAACGGCCCGATCGAGCTGGATATCTTAAAACCCTGAATGACAGGTATATATGGCCCGTGTAACTGAACATTTCTCCTGCCAGAGCTGCGGTGCTTCCTACCGCAAATGGCAAGGAAAATGCGATTCCTGCAATGAATGGAATACCATTACCCAGGATGCGGTCAGTCAAACCGTCCCCAAAGGCCTTTCCTCAGGCAAGGGACGCAGCATCGAATTTACCTCCCTTGATACGGAAAGCTCAGACTATAAAAGGCATTTATGCGGCCTGAATGAACTGGACCGGGTTCTGGGTGGCGGCTTTGTGCCAGGCTCCTCTATCCTGATCGGCGGTGATCCCGGGATCGGCAAATCCACAATCCTTTTGCAGGCCGTCGGCGTGATGGCCAAAAAAGGCTATAATTGCACCTATATATCCGGTGAGGAAGCGACCCAGCAGATTTCCATGCGGGCTCGGCGTCTTGGTCTTGCGGATAGTCCGGTGAAACTGGCGGCGGCCAATTCTCTTCGGGATATCATTACAAGCCTTGAAAAAGAGCAGGCCCCTCACCTGTTGATTATTGATTCTATTCAAACCGTTTATGCTGACAATCTGGACAGTGCGCCCGGCACAGTATCCCAGGTGCGCGCTTGCTCACAGGAGTTGATACGCCTTGCCAAGAAACTGAATTGCGCCCTGATGCTGGTTGGACATGTCACAAAGGACGGGCAAATCGCCGGTCCCCGTGTGCTGGAACATATGGTGGATACCGTTCTCTATTTTGAAGGAGATCGCGGGCATCAGTTCCGGATTTTGCGGGCGGTAAAGAATCGCTTCGGGGCGACAGATGAAATCGGTGTCTTTGAAATGACCGATACTGGCCTTCAGGAAGTCGCCAATCCCTCTTCGCTTTTTATCAGTAATCAGGAAAAGGATATCAGCGGGGCTTCTGTATTTGCCGGCATGGAAGGTACCCGCCCCTTGCTTGTCGAAATTCAGGGACTGGTTGCACCGTCGCAACAGGCAACCCCCAGAAGAGCCGTCGTTGGCTGGGATTCAAGCCGTTTGGCCATGATCCTTGCTGTTCTGGATGCCCGCTGCGGGCTCTCGCTTTCTGGAAATGAAGTCTATCTGAATGTCGCTGGCGGGCTAAGGGTCAATGAGCCTGCGGCCGATCTCGCCGTTGCGGCCGCACTGGTTTCTTCAATTTCTGACATTCCTGTGCCGGAAAAGAGTATCATTTTTGGTGAGATTGGCTTATCTGGTGAGGTCAGAGCAGTTGGACAAACAGATGCGCGGCTTAAGGAAGCTGCAAAACTCGGTTTTGAAACCGCGATTATACCCTTGGGGAGCAAGATCAAGGATCCATCCATTCGAGTGATCGAGGTTGAGCATCTTTCGGAGATTGTTTCTCTTTTCACCCGGGAAGCCCCGGACCGAAACGCCTAAAGAAGGTCGCAAACGCGTATGGAAGACTTGCCGATCAACATAACCGATGCCGGTATTCTTGTTGTTCTGCTGATTTCTGCAATCTTCGGCTTTGCCCGCGGATTTGTAAAAGAGGTTCTTTCTATCTCCGGATGGATAGGAGCGACCTTTATTACCCTTTACGCTTTTCCGCTCCTTCGGCCTTACGCACAACAATATATCGAGATCCAGCTGATTGCCGATATTCTTACCGGCTCGCTGATCTTTATTCTCAGTCTTGTCCTTCTCTCCTATATCACCCACGCGATTTCGGAA
>JAKSCD010000457.1 GCA_022360775.1 Sneathiellales bacterium
ATCGATGTGGGTTATTATCTGCAGAAGTGCTTTGGCGACTGGTTTGGAAGTGGCGAAGGTCCGGCTTTCGGAAGCGCGCAGTCCAGCCAGCGGATCCTGCTTGTCGATGACAGTCCGTTCTTCAGAAATATGCTGGTTCCGCTTCTTTCTGTTGCCGGATACGAAGTCAGCACAGCAGAGAACCCTGTTCAGGCTCTTTCCCTAAGAGACGAAGGTAAACATTTTGACGTCATTGTCAGTGACATTGAAATGCCTGAAATGGATGGTTTCCAGTTTGCTGAGGAAGTCTTGGGAGATGAACGCTGGGCCGATACACCCATTGTTGCTCTTTCCTCACACACAAGCCCTCAGGATTTTGATCGAGGCCGGAAAGTCGGTTTCTCTGACTATGTCGCGAAATTCGATCGTGATGCATTAATGAATACATTGTCCCAGACACTGCGTGCTGGTGGAGGTGCGAAATGAGTGATAGCGAAATACAAGAATTTGTAACCGTAACAATTGCGGATCAGATGTTCGGAATTCCGGTATTGCAAGTTCACGATGTTCTCGGGAGTGTCAAATTGACGAATATCCCGCTGGCGCCGCCGGAAGTGGCAGGTGCACTCAATCTCCGTGGCCGTATTGTCACCTGCATTGATATTCGTAAACGTCTGGGTCTTCCCCAGGCTAACCCTGAAGACAATCCGATGAGTGTGGTTGTCGAGCATCAGGGGGAACCTTATAGCCTTCTTATCGATTCCGTTGGCGAAGTTCTGAGCTTGAAAGTAGACAAGCTGGAAATGAACCCGGGAACGATGGATCCAAGATGGCGCGAGGTTTCATCCGGGATTTACAGAACAGAAGATAAGCTTCTGGTTATCCTTCAAATTGACAGGCTGCTGGACTTTGCTGGTGGTGCTAACGTCGCGGCTTAATTCTATACAAGGTTAAAAATATCATGGCTTCTTGTCTGATTGTTGATGACTCAAAAGTGGTTCGCATGGTTGCCAGAAGAATTCTGGAAGATCTCAAGTTTGACATACTTGAAGCAGAGGACGGGAAGGGCGCCATGGACGTCTGCCTGGATGGTATGCCAGATGTCATTCTACTGGACTGGAATATGCCGGTTATGAACGGGCTGGATTTCCTTAAAACCCTTCGTCAGACTGACGGCGGCAGTGATCCGGTTGTTGTCTTCTGTACAACAGAAAATGATATGGCTCACATTCGTGAAGCCATTTCAGCAGGGGCCAATGAATACATCATGAAGCCTTTTGATCGCGCAATAATTGAAGCCAAATTTTCACAAGTTGGGGTCCTTTAGTGAATACTATGGGATGTCCCGCCAATAATGAAATAGCAGGAACTGTGGCTGAACCATATAGAGTAATGATTGTCGATGACTCCGCTGTAATTCGCGGCTTCCTGACCAGATGGTTGAAGGAAGAAGGAGATATCGAGGTAGTCTCATCCGCAAGCAACGGTGTGTTTGCCTTGCGGGAATTTGAAAAAGCAAAACCGGAAGTCGTCGTGCTAGATATCGAAATGCCAGAAATGGATGGAATGACAGCGCTCCCCAAGCTCATCGAGCTGGACCGCGACGTGAAGGTTATTATGGCCTCGACACTCACCAGGCGTAATGCAGATATCAGTATGAAGGCCATGGCCAAAGGGGCCGCCGATTATATTCCAAAGCCTGAAAGCACAAGGGACGTAAGGGAGAAAGAAGAATTCCAGCGTGAACTTGTTGAAAAAATCAGGGCGTTGGGTGCGACGCGCAGAAAAAAACTTCCTGCATCTGCCCGAACGGCATCACCAAAAGTTGTTGCAAAAAATACCGAGACCAATGGACAGGAAACAGCGCTTAAGAAAAACCTGTATAAAGATGCACCGATCCTTTTGCGAAAACAGCAGCCGGGACTGATCCCGCAAGTTCTCGCAATCGGCTCTTCTACAGGCGGACCACAAGCTCTGTTCAGCGTGTTTGAAAAAATCAAAGGGAAAATCTCCCTGCCGATTTTTATTACACAGCATATGCCAGCAACCTTTACTGCCATTCTGGCCGAGCATTTGACCAAGATCTTTGGTGCAACCTGCGCGGAGGCTGTAGAGGGAGAAAAAGTGGTTGGCGGCCGGGTTTATTTGGCCCCAGGCGATTGGCATATGACCGTTGCCAAGGATGGTGCTGAATCTGTTATTCGGCTTAATCAGAATCCGCCGGAGAATTTTTGCCGTCCGGCAGTGGATCCAATGTTGAGAAGTCTACACTCTGTCTATGGATCCCGTGTTCTTACCGTTATTTTAACCGGTATGGGGCATGATGGTTTGAAAGGGTGTGAATTGTTGACCAGTGATGGGGGGACGCTAATTGCTCAGGATGAACCGTCTAGTGTTGTTTGGGGAATGCCTGGTGCAGTTGCGACTGCTGGTTTATGTAACTCTGTACTACCATTGGGAGATATCCCATCAGCGATAGAAAAAGCGATACAAGGGAGGCCTCTATGAATTCTCAGGACTTCCAGCTCTTAAGCAAACTCGTCTTTGATCGATCAGGCCTGGTCCTGACCGAGGAAAAGGTTTACCTGCTCGAAAGTCGGCTTGTTCCGTTAGCGCGTCAGCGCGGAATGAACACACTTGAGGATCTGGCGAACGAACTTCGCCGTGGTAACGACGAGAAACTCAAAGAAGAAATCACTGAAGCAATGACGACGAATGAGACGTTTTTCTTCAGGGATACCAAACCGTTTGATATTTTCAAGGAAACGGTTCTGCCGCGGCTCCTTGAAACACGCGGCAGTCAAAAGACCCTTCGCATCTGGAATGCGGCCTGTTCAACCGGACAGGAACCTTATTCCGTTGCCATGTTGCTCAAAGAAGAAGCTGCTAAAATGCCGGGATGGAGAGTGGAAATTCTGGCAACGGATATTTCCAACGAGGTATTGGAAAAAGCAAAAGCGGGTCTTTATTCCCAGTTTGAGGTACAGCGTGGCCTTCCCATTCAATTGCTGATCAAATATTTTCAGCAGATGGGCGAGATGTGGCAAATTGACAGTTCTATTCGTGCCATGGTGAAGTTTCAGAAAACAAACTTGCTGGATAATCTGGCGACACTTGGCAATTTCGACGTCATTTTCTGCCGCAATGTTCTGATTTATTTCGATCACGAAACCAAAGGAAAAGTCCTCAGCCAAATGCATAAAATCCTGGCGAGTGATGGTGCATTATTCCTTGGCGGTGCGGAAACCGTTCTCGGTATTTGTGATGATTTCAAACCGGTTTCAGGTTTGAAAGGGGTCTATACGTCAGCAAATGGCGGTATGCTTGCCGCGACAGGCTAGATTCTGTAAGTGCTGATGGTCAAAAAGAGGTCGCTTCAGGCGACCTTTTTTTGTGGGTGAAGAGTTCCGCAAGAGAAATTCGGCAATAAAAAACCGGACATGACAAAGCCATGTACGGTTTTAGAAGTTGAAGTATCAAAAAAGTTGGTTCTAGCTTGCCTTCGCGTGACTGTTTTCATCAGGGTCCCGCAAGACATAACCGCGTCCCCAAACTGTTTCGATATAGTTTTCGCCATTTGTTGCAGAGGCCAGTTTTTTCCTCAGCTTACAGACAAAAACGTCAATAATTTTCAGCTCTGGTTCGTCCATCCCACCATAGAGATGATTAAGGAACATCTCTTTAGTGAGTGTTGTTCCCTTACGCAGGCTAAGAAGTTCAAGCATACCGTATTCTTTACCTGTCAGATGCAGACGCTGACCGTCCACTTCAACAGATTTTGAATCCAGATTTACAGTAAGCTTGCCCGTCACAATCGTTGACTGCGCGTGTCCTTTCGAGCGTCGTACAATCGCATGAATCCGGGCGACAAGTTCGTCTTTGTTAAACGGTTTGGTTAAGTAATCATCCGCACCGAAACCTAGACCTTTAACCTTGTCGTCAGGTTCTGACATACCAGAAAGGATTAAGATAGGAGTTGAAACCTTAGCTGTTCTCAGCTTCTTCAAAACGTCATAACCCGACATATCAGGTAGACCCAGGTCCAGAATGATAATGTCGTAGTCGTACAGTTTACCTAGATCCACTCCCTCTTCTCCGAGGTCAGTGGAATACACGTTAAGTCCTTCGGCATTCAGCATCAATTCGATGCCACGGGCCATAGAACTGTCATCTTCGATTAATAATACCCGCATTGAGAAAAACCTCCTTGGTGCCGATATTGTTAACATTTTAACTTAATAAATGGTAAATGCCATGACAAAAAATTAACTAACATTAACAAGGTTCATTCAACCAGCCTTTACCAATCTTTAAAGGATCATCGGCACAATAGAGGACCATTGTTGATATACTTTCGTCAGGGTTGTTTTGGAGTCGTCAGTGCTTAGTGTTATTTCCGAAGTCAATCGAGTTCGTCCCGAGCAATATTATGGCCGGGTAGCTGGAATCCAGGGATTGTTGGTCGAGGTTAACGGTATTCAGCGGCATCTTAGTATAGGAAGTCGTGTTGAATTGCTGGCAAGAGGGGATTCTCTTGTTCCCTGCGAAGTTGTTGGTTTTAAAAATGATCGTGCCCTGCTGATGCCTTTCGGCACCCTTGAAGGTGTTGGAATGGGCTGCAAGGCGCTTATTGCAGAACAGGATCCTGTTATTTATCCTGATGCAAGCTGGCTTGGCCGTGTTGTA
>JAKSCD010000577.1 GCA_022360775.1 Sneathiellales bacterium
AAGGCTCTTGCCCTTGGTATTGCGTCAGGCTCTGTTGTCTGGGGCAGTCTGACCGCAATCGGTTTAACGTCGGTTTTGCTTGTTTACGCGTCCATTGTTACCGCCATTAAAATTGCGGGTGCCCTCTATCTTTTATGGCTTGCGTTCAAGGCGTTCAAATCGGCCGCGCGAGCGGGGGATCCGGCGACCCATAGCCTGAACCTGAAGGGAGGCTCGTTCAGTTATTTCAGGAGGGGTCTGCTTATTCAGCTGACCAATCCAAAGGCTGCCCTTACCTGGATTGCCATTATGTCTCTCGGGATTACCGCAACCACGCCTTTCTGGGTCAGCTCCCTTATTGTCATCCTGGCAAGTATCCTTTCAACCCTTGGGCATCTGGCTTATGCCGTGCTCTTCTCGACCTCTCCCGTGGTTCGAGTTTATATTAAAGCGCGGCGCTACATCGAAGCAGGCCTTGGCACTTTCTTCTGCTTTGCCAGCTACAAACTGCTGACGTCGAAAGGATCTGTTTCATCATGATGAAAGAAGGGCCGGATATTGCTTATATCGGATCCCTGATCGGCGATCCTGCGAGAGCCAATATGCTCACAGCCCTTCTCTGCGGAAAAGCGCTTACGGCATCCGAACTTGCGAAAGAAGCCGGAATAACCCCGCAAACAGCCAGCAGCCACCTGCGGCAATTGCAGGAAGGCAAGATGCTCATCCAGCGCAAGCAGGGGCGCCACAGGTATTTTGCCCTCGCCGATGAGGATGTTGGAGACCTTCTGGAAAGCCTGCTCGGCTATGCCATGCAAAAAGGTCTGACCCGTGTTCGTACGGGACCGAAGGATCCCATCTTGCGTCATTCCCGGGTTTGCTACAATCATCTTGCCGGGGAAAAGGCGGTCCAGCTATTTGACAGCCTGGTCAAACGGGAGTTCCTGAAAGGAGATCCCAATCACGTGGAGCTGACCCGTTCAGGTCGGATCTTTGTTGAAGATCTCGGGATTGATCTCGCCGTCCTTGAGAAAAAGCGCCGCCCTCTTTGCAAATCCTGCCTGGACTGGAGCGAAAGGCGCAGCCATCTCTCCGGCAGTCTGGGAAGTGCATTTCTGGATCTTTTTTATTCTGAAGGCTGGGCAACGCGGGAAGGCTCAAGCCGAATTGTCACCTTCACACCCAAGGGAAAGAAAGCCTTTAATGAGCTTTTCAGCCTTTAAGGGAATATCCTATTTATAGGAAACAGCCGTAATTCTCACCTTCAGCAGGGATCTTGCGATTTCGGTTAGTCCTTTGGCAAGGGTTCCGTCATCGCTGATTTCCCTATAGGCATGAGCCGGGTTCGCGCAAATCCTAAGCGCCGCTTGCAAACTCTCGCTTTCGGAATAATCAAGAACATGAAGAGTGACCCCCTCCGCCTTGAGTGCCTGACATTTATCCGCAAGAAGTGCCTGATCCTCAATCGATGCGGCTTCACTATTGATAATCATCAGAACCATTTTGCTGGTTTCTGCCAGATTTGCCGCGGGCAATCCGGCTTCAATATTCCAGTCAGCCGCCCAATCCGCGGACAGGACCCGTTCTGCCCAGACAAGAGCCCTTCCCGGCATGGCATCTCCATGTCCGGTCGTTTCCGATATTGCCTGCTTCACGGCCGGTATAGTCCGCTGAAGGGGAAGAACCGGGTTGTCGCTGCAAGCTGGATCTGTCGCCACAGAATACAGAGCTTCGCCAGTTTCCGGATCCACCTCCATCTGGAGATCCAGAATAAGCGGGAATTTCTGCAACGCCGGTGAAAGAGAACTCATCCCGGCGCTTCCCTCCCTTACATCAACACACCATCGCTGTTCTTCCAAAAGACCCGACCAGGTGACGGAGCCCGGTACTTCGGGCGGATATTCTGTTGGCCATGCGCCCGCCTCAACCCAGGATTTATAAGGGCTGACATTGGTATAAGCATTTCCAAAGGGAATTAATCCAACTGCAATCTGTTCCGCGCCCTCCTTTCGCGGCAGTCGCATTAACTGATCAAGAAAGACCGTTAATGCAGCCTGAGCAATGCCAAGTTTTCCGCTGCTGGCCGCGCCAAGAGATCGATCCAGCACAATCACCAGCTCAACAGGATCAGTATAAAGGCCCGATTGTATCTCCGCTGAAACCTGGAGATTTTCAGAAAAGGAGAAAAAACTCATGAGCGTTGTCGGGATCTCTGCCGTCAGCGCTACGTTAAGTGTTTTTCTTTCCTCTTCATAAGAAAAGGTGAGATCCTTGAGCACTGCAGTTTTGGTGAGAAGTGATCCGTTTTGAAGACCACCGAGCTCAAAGCCTGCAGCCGTTTCACTTACCCGTCTAAGGGTATTTTCCGGCACAAAAAGAGAGTTTTTCGAAATAAGTTCCGAGGAAACATGCGTGGCCTGTAAAATCGCGGATTTCGCACCAAAATATCTCACCAGATCCACCGCCAGCGCTGTTATTCCCATAAGCACCGCAAAGAGGAAGACCAGAAGCAAGGAAACCCCTCCTTTTGGATCACCGAAAAATGTAAGGGCTTTTCTTGCCAAGGAAGCCATCAGCCGGCTTCCCCTACAGGACGAAATTTTTTTGTATAATCAATCGCCTGGGCTTGCAGAACCCGCAGACTTTCCGACAGGATCGGTGTCAGATAATAATCTGCCCCCGCATCAAAACAGGCGCTGACAATTATCATCGGGTAGTCAGGGAAAGTGATATCAGGATCTGGCAAATCCCCGATTACCGGGCGATCCTGCAGACGACAGGCTAAATCATTAGCCGGTGCGACTACAGACCAGTAAGATTGATAGCGTCCATCCGCAGTTATTGCCCCTCCTTCAGCGGAAAGAAAAAATCGGGTATTTGCCTCTTTCAATCCCATGATCCTGAGCCCTTGTAAGCGCAATGCATTTATTTCTCCCTCTTCTGCCGTGGCGTTCTGGGTAAGGTGCCGCGCCTGTACGGCAATAAACTGATCAAGTTTATTCAGCAAAAGGACATGACGGGCGAGATCAAATCCTGCGCTCAAAAGCAAAACAAGAAGGGGAAGAGACAGGGATATCTCTATGAGGATATTGCCGTTCTTGTCTTCCCTGAAATTTTTGACCAAAGACTGCCATTTTTCGAGCATGCTACATCCCGTTCCTCTGGACAGAATGGTGAATTCTGATCCGGTAGAGACTGTCTGCAAAAAACGATAACGGAGAGGCGATCCCGTCATGCCCGTCATAGTCAATTTCAAGATAGGCACCGGACGGCGGCTCCCCTTCTGACAACTGATGCGAGACGGTTAGTGACGCTTTGCTAATCCAGCCCGAAGCGATCTCTTCTGACGCCCTGAAAACCCCGGATTTTAGCTCACCCTCCTCGATCTCTCCGACCTCGAACTGCAAGGCCACCATGCTTGAGCTTGTTTGCAAAACCGAGTGGATAATAAAAAGCCGGCTTGCATCCAGAAGAGAAAAAACGAGAGAAAATAAAAGCGGCAGGATAAGTGCAGTTTCCATTGCAGCATTTCCGGCGTCGGAAATTTTCAGCCCTTTTACAGACTTTGCCATATCCTCCATCATGCTCCTGCCCCTCCCAGTAGAAACTGTCTGAGTTTCGCACGATTTTTATCGGCTCTTAAAAGTCTGAAATATTCAATATTCCTGCGCATTTCCGCTGTTGTCAAATCAAGGGCCAGAACCTGCCGGGACGCCAGCTCATCCCCTGTCAGAAAATAGGAAAGGGCGAGATTTTGCCTCATTGCAGTTGTTGAATTGGACCGAAAGGCAATGACGGACAATTCTCTCACCGCTTCCCTCGCCTTTCCATCCAGTAGAAGAGACAGTGCAAAATTATTCCTGAGCACCGGATCTTCAGGCGAAAGGGATAAAGCACGTTTGTAAAGAGGAACGGATTGATCAAACAACCCCATCAGATCAAGAGCAATAGCCAAATGCCGGAGTGCGTTCTGATTGTCCGGCTCATTCTGGAGGCATTTTGAGAGATAATGCCTGGCAGTAGCTTCTTTTCCCAGTCTCAGATGTGATTTTCCAATTCCAGTCAAGGACTTGCAGCTATTCTTCTCGATTTTTTGATGATTGCCAAAAGCCTCCAGCGCCGCATGATAATCACCAAGCTGATAGGTAATTATGCCCAGCTGCTGCCAGAGCCGTGCCGTGCCTGCATGTTTTCTGGCAAGTTTCTCGTAAAGGAAGCGGGCATTTTGCAGATCTCCTCCTTCAAACACAGTTTTAGCAAGTGCTTCACCCTTCACTGCTGCTTTAGAGGAAGAAGCGGAAAGTGAGCGACCAGGCAGACTGCCGCACGCGGATAAGGCAATCATGAGTATGATGGCAAGAAAAGACGATCGCATCAGCTTCCCCCGATTGACCGAAGCAAGGAAATAAAGCCCGGGCCTGCTGAAATGGCGACAACCGGCGGCAAAATCAGCAGCATCAGAGGGATACTGAGAAGGACAGGTAAACGTGATCCCTTTCTTTCGATCGCAATCAGCCTTTTGCGCCGGCTTTCTTTTGCAACGGTTCTTAAGGAGGACCGGATGGGCGTACCGTATTTCTCCCCCTGGTTAAGCGCAATTGTCAGATAATCCAGGGTTTCTGATCCGGTTCTTGCAACCAGGCTTTCCAGGGCCTGCCGCCTGGACGGTAAAATGCGGAGTTCTGCCGCAAGCTGTTCAAGTTCTTTATCCAGCGCTTTGGAAAAAACCGCACTGAATTTCCTGCATTGCGCCAATCCCGCGTCAAAAGTCATGCCCGAATCCACGGAAAGAACCAGCAAATCAAGGAAATCCGGAACAGCGCGTTCAATATCCTCTTTATATCGTTTCTTCTTCCAGCGACTAAAAATTCCGGGCATTCCAAAAAAAACAAGACCCGAGCAGAAGACCCCCATGCACCAGAGCAGCGAAAATGTCTCAAGGCCGATGATCAGGATATTTACCGTTAAAAACGCAGCGACCCCAACTCCCATTGATACAAACCCGGCAATTCCGTTTTCCGTATCTGGTGTCGTTCCCTCTATATCTTCGGCGCTTATAAACTCGGTTTCTGCCTTATGACGCTTCGCCAGGATATCCGGCAGGATGGAGACTATCCCTGATAATCCCGAAGCTCCTTCACTTCTTTCTCTCTCTCCCGGCTCTTCCTCCTTGCCTGAATTCTGTATCATCCCATTCAAGCGCCTTGATTTTCCTTCTTTATTTTTTTCCTCAAAGGCGCGATGCAAGAGAAATAACGCAGCGGCGCAACAGAAAAAACATGCCCATACACTCACTGTCATCACCGTCTCGGTCTCCCTCATTTTCCCAGTCTTCCGAGAAACCAGTTGATCACCAGAAACCCGCCAAGCAGGCTAGAGAAACTATAGATCATCAGGGAATGCCCTGTGGGGTCTTCAAAAAGAAATCGAAACTGTCCGGGGTTGACGAAAAACTGAAGGGCAATCGCACATAAAACCAGAAAGGCAATGACTCTGGCCGCCAGTCGGGATTCGGATGTAGCCGCTTTGGTCCTGTCGACAATCTCGATATGTTGCCGAAGCACCTTTCCAAGATTTTCCAGCACATCCGCATAATGTGATCCTGTTTTTCTCTGTACGGAAAGTGTCGCCGCCAGATATCGAAACTCGGATCTTTTCGTTTTGCTCGCCGTTTCCGCAAGGACCTCTTCAAAAGGAAGTCCGATTTCAAGCTGTTCTGATATTTTTTTAAACACCGGCCCCAAAGGAGCCGGGACTTCGCGGCTGATAGCCTTGATATTTCCTTCAAGGGATACACCAACACGGGCCCCTCTCACCATAAGATCAATGGCTTCCGGAAACTGGAGGGTAAGGGCTTCCTGTTCCTCTTTTTCCTTCCGGCTCAAAGCCCAGTATGCGATAGCCGAAAGCAGAAACAGGCCTGCCCCGAAAACAGGCATGACAAATGGCTCGGTGAAGACAAAAAGCCCCGCCCCACTTGCCAGGAAGAACAGGCATATGATGCGGATATTCGGCATTCTAGATCGAAATTCCGTATTGACCTGCTGCGCCTTGAGAAGCTGCGTTTCCCCCTCATCCTCCACTGTTGCTTCGGTGACAAGTGACTGAAGACGTGCCTGAACTCGTGCCACATTCCTGTGTCCAATTGCATAGAACACAAAAGCGATGACAACGAAAATGAACAGGCCAAGACAGAGGGGTAGAAGCACGGGAGCTGCGCTCCTGATACTCTCTTCTGAGATCAGGACATTCTCAAACATGCGCGCAATCTCTCTGTGAGCTGATATCGTTGCATTTTTCCCTCGCAATGGGGACGGATTTTGGAATAGATGAAAGATCCTTCAAACAGATCGGTATTGCGTTTTTCCTCTGGCTTGAAATAGAAAAGTTCCTGTGTGATCAGGGTTTCTTCTTCCAGACCGACAACCTCGGTAATAGATTGAACATAACGGTGACCGCTGACATCCCGGTCAAGGTGAACCACCAGATCAATGGCCGACGCGATTTGTCGGCGAATTGCCATCAAATTCAAATTGTTATGATAACTGAGAAGAAGATCCTCGATACGAAGCAAGGCGTCTCTTGCAGAATTGGCATGGATGGTCGACAGGGACCCATCATGGCCTGTATTCATCGCCTGCAGCATTTCATGGACTTCTGCCCCGCGAACTTCCCCTATTATGATCCGGTCCGGACGCATACGGAGTGCATTTCTCAAAAGATCCCTCGGGGAAATCTCTCCCTCTCCTTCAAGATTTTTGGGCCGGGTTTCCAGACTGATCACATGAGGACGCTGCAAGTCGATTTCGGCTGCATCTTCAATGGTGACGATCCGCTCATGAAATCCTGCATATCCTGAAAGGGCATTGAGCAAGGTCGTCTTGCCTGCCCCGGTTCCGCCGGAGACGAGGATATTAAGGCGGGCCTCCGTTGCAATTTCAAGAAAGAGGGACATTTGCCTGGATAATGCCGCCTTCTCCACAAGATCATGCATATGAATGCGGTCCAGGGGAAATTTACGGATCGAGACAATTGTCCCGTGAATGGAAAGGGGCGGAATAATAATATTCACGCGGCTGCCATCACTCAGACGGGCATCCACCATGGGGCTGCTTTCATCCACCCGGCGCCCGGCGGCCAGCGCAATGCGTTTGGCAACAGAAAGCAAATGCTCGTCATCCCGGAATTTAAGATCCGTAAGTTCCAGCTTGCCGCCACGCTCAACAAAAACCGTGTTGAAACCGTTCACAAGGATATCCGTGATCGCCTGATCCTCGAGCAATTCTTCAATCGGCCCTAGTCCGATCATGTCATTGAGCAGATCCCTGGCAATGACACTCTGCTCCCGCCAGTTCAGGGGAATTTTTTCCTGGGTAACAATTTCAGAAACGGCTGCCGTCACTTTTCCGATCAGTTCATCCCTGGAAAGGGAAGCTGCAATTGAGGGATTAACCAGCTGGAAAAAATGTTGCCGGATATGATCCACAAGGTCCTCTGAAAGATCGACTTTTTCAAGCTCTTCCGTTTTCTTCTCTTTTTCGGGTTCAGGTCCCTTCCATTCGTCAGGTTCTTCTTCCAGACCAGGGCTATAAGACATCATTTTTTTCCCAAACATGGTTATCTCCTGGCTAAAAACGGAAAGGGTGTGAAAACACGGCGGGAAGAAGATCTCTCGGAACCGGTCAGGATACCGAGCAATTTCAAGACGGCATTTTTATATTTGAGAGATCGTGAAGAGAGAGGAACCGCGTCCAGAACTGCTTTTTCAGCAAATTTACCTTCATAGGGCAAAATAATGTCGACCTTGCGCCCGAGAAATTCCTCGATTTGAGCAAGGCTGCATCCATAGCGTTGAACAGGCCGGGTTTGGGAGAGAACCAGAATATACCGGACAGAAATTCCCTGATCAGGCACAGTATCCAGAATAAGCTTGACCTTGCGCAAGGAAAGCATTCCCGGCTCAAAGATCAAAATGGCGGTTTCTGAATGCTCCAGAAATGCGATTTTCTGCGCGAAGTTCTCGGCAACAATATCAAGAAGAATAAAGTGATATCTCTTCTTCAAATGATCTTTCAGTTTATGAAAGACCTCTATTTTCTGCGCCGTCGGCCCCGCATCCAAATGCTCTGCGAAAAGAATATCGAGCCGTTCCTCGATTGTCTGGGCAGCTCTTTCTATCAGAAGGGCATCAAGCCGTTCCGGATTTTCCCAAAGGGAAAGCGCCCTGCCGCGTCCTCCCATACCAAAATGATGGCCGCAATCCCCGAGTTCGAAATCCAGATCAACAATCATCGTTCTCCGGCTGGCCTCGGCAGACAACATCTGCCCGAGGGAGCAAACCAGCGCTGAGACACCAACCCCGCCCGAAACGCCACATAAGCTGACTATTTTTCCTGTGCGGGTGCCCCCGTCCTCCTGGTTTTTTGCCTCACCATGGATCGACTGATACAGAAGATCCTGGGGCAAGGGTTTGACAAAATAGTCGGAAACACCGCAGGAAATCAGGTTTCTGTATAAAGCGACAGAATCTGTTCTGCCGATGGCAATCACCCGAATATCCGGCGCACAAACATTGGCCAGCGCCTGAAGGTCCGACAAAGGCATTTCCGACATGGAAATATCAATGACCAGAAGTGAGGGGCTGTCTTCTTTCGAGAATTTCTGAATTGCCTCTTTAACCCCTCCCCGAAATCCGTCGATCCGGGCATAGCGGCTCCCTTTAAGGCAATTTAAAAGGGTCTGTTCACTCTCTTCATCTTCTGTGAAAAGCGAGGCAGACAGAAGAGAGACCGGTTTTTCAAGGCCGTCAATCAGAACCATATCCATGCCTTTCCTGAGACAATGCGGGTAGATCGGCCTGCTTGCCCTGTCTAAGGCTGCCCAATGCCCGGGAAACATAGGCTCCCGAAGGAGACGACAAGGCCTTGCCCTGTTGCAATTCTTCCGGATATTTCAGGCTGAGGGCGCGATTAACGGCGATAACACATCCCGGTCTTGCAAAGCTGTCTCCCTTGTGGCAATCCGCTATCCTTAAAACCGGATAATAGATTTCAAGGCTGGCCGTATAGGGGCTATCGGCCGCCAGCAGCGGCCCCGATGTGAAGGGAGCTGTTTTTCCAGCGGATCTGAAAACGTCTTCCAGTCGGGTCTCTAACCGTTTCTGTTGCAGGGGAGTTTTGGCTCTCAATCGGATTTGATAAAGCTCTCTTCCTGTCAGCCGGTTCAGTTCTTCATCAAGACCTTTTCCAGAAGAGGACCAATATGCATCCCGCTCACCGGATTTTGAGAAAAGCAGCATTTCTTTCGCCGTCTGAAAAGAAACATGGTCTTCTATTTCGGCTGAAAGACCTTGCGGATCCCTCTTTCCAGCCATACAGGATGTCAGCATAAGGAGAAGGACCGGTAGCATGACCGAGACTTCCAGCAGAGACTTAAATCCGAAATGCTTTATTCTCACTGCCTTCTCCTAAAAAATGTAACCGCGGCCACCCTTGAGCGGCGGGTGTGCAGGCTGTTGAAAAACAGGCGATTGGGAGCCTTTTCGGTCTGAAAGGATCTTCCCGGTTTTGGTAATCTGCCGCGGAAGTTGAATATCCAGCTGATCTGAGGGCAGCTGATACCGATCATGAGAGAGAGGTCGCACAATATTGGCCGTTGCTATAATGACCAGTTCCGTTTCCGATCTTCTGAATTTTCGGGATCGGAACAACGGACCGATAACATCCAGATCCGCAAGCCAGGGCACATCCTGAACCAGGTTCCGGTTTTCGTTTCTCATTAGTCCTGCAACAGAAAAACTTTGTCCACTCGCCAGCTCGATGGTTGCTTCCGTCCGCCGAACCGAGATCCCGGGTACGGCAATATCCTGAATGATCACGGCACCGGCAGAAGAAAGCTCGCTGACTTCAGGGCGGATATGTAACCGGATGCGATTGTCGGAAAGGACGGTTGGTGTCATATCCAGGATTACACCGAACTTCTTGAATTCGATGGTTATCCGATCCTCGGAAGCAGCAACCGGTATGGGAAACTCGCCGCCTGCGAAAAAACTGGCTGTCTCGCCTGAGCGAGAGGTGAGATTGGGTTCTGCCAGAACTGTAATCAGTTCATCTTCTTCAAGAGCATCAATAACCGCATTCAGGCTGGCATCCCGCCCCTTGTAACCCAAAAGGGCGCTTCCGCCTCCGCCTGTTAAATCCGGGTTTGGAATGATAAGATTACCTACAGATGACGGTGTTCGACCTGTGAGCAACCCGATTGTCAGATTACCCGGATTAAAAAGAGCGTTCCAGTTCAGGCCAAGATCTTCACGCGCCTGCCGGTTCATTTCCATAATGCGAACCCGAAGATTGACCTGGACCGAGGAGTTAAGGGTCATTTTATTGACAATCTTCTCTTCTTTATCCAGGAAGCCGCTGATCACCAGCAGGATCTGATCCATAATAACCGGCGATGAAACTTTCCCGGTCAGGACCACCCTGCCACCGGCCCCGGTTACCACAACAGGTTCGCCGGGAAATTCGGACCTCAGGCTCTGCTGAAGATGCGCAAGATCCCGCGTCACCACAATTATCCGGTCCAGCAGAACCCGGTCTCCCTCGCCGACAGCGACAATCTGGGTTTTCCCCGGTTGTTTTGCGTAAATGAAAAGCGAATTTCCCTGGGTGAGCTGAATATCCGCAACATCAGGATTGGTAATCAGGACATCCTGAACGGGTTTCTCAAGCCGCCTGAATTCTCCCTCATTCACCTGCAGGGATAATATCTCTGCCGCGAATAATTTGGGCGCGCCCGGAGCGAAAAGACTTATCAAAATTACCCAGAGAAAAAAGAAGACATTCCTAATCATCATCCAGTCTGCTCCCATGATCAGCCCGGCGTTTTTCAATCTGGATTTCCTCTCCCCGATGAATAGTCACTTGCCGCCATTTTGGTGCTTCTTCTGTATTTATCTGCCCTTGCTGGCTCGAAAGCAGAGCCAATATCTCCTGGCGCCTCGGCTTCCAGCCCCGGTCTTGCGATGCTTTCCCGTCTGGTTTGAGGACAAGACTGATCTTTCCAAGAGTCATTGCGCGGGTCACGATATCCAGATCCTCCATAGGAATTTCCAGATAAAGCGCCGTTTTTTGCGGATCTTTTTTCTTCCCCTCCGGTGCAAGACTGTTGCTTCTTGATATGAGCCGAACAGACGGGCTGATCACGGTACCTGATGCGGGATGCGGAACGTCTGGAGAAAAATAAATCGACAGGATGTTTCCTGGCCTCAGATGATCATGACCGCCTGCTATATCTTGCGCGTTCAAGGCCATTAACCGGTGTCCATCACGCAGTGCCTTCATCATGAAATCAGCATCATCTTCCATAAGAATGTCTGTTTTTCGAAGCACTGATCCCGCTTTTTGAGCCTTCAAAACAAGGAAATGTGTCGCTTTCATTGTGTGAAACATCTCCCGGGTAACAAATTCTGCCTTCTCCCCTTCAAATCCGGTTTCTGTCCAGAGGATATCGCTGGAGGAAAGAATGGAATTTGCAGGCTGATTGGTTCTTGAAAGCGCGAGGATGATCATAGGCCTGGCGGGGCGTTCTGCAGCAACCACCGAGGCGGGCTTTTGAGAAACCAGTACATATCCCAGATATCCGGAGACCGATAACAGAAGGAGACTGGCAAGAAACAGGAATGCGGATTTCATGAGGGCCGTCATCCCATATAGGCAGCCCAGATCGCGTGGCTGCCGCCGATCGCTATGGCCACGCCATAGGGAAGAGTGGATGCTTGCGCAGAAGGGCTTGAAAATTCAGGTAAATGAAGAGAATGCTTAACCCATTCCCAAGAAAACTGCAAAACGGGAGAAATATAATACAGGGCCAGGGCTCCCCCGATAAAGCTGGTTAAAAGAAGAAACTCGATCCCGCTGAGCGGGCCGCACCATAGAGCGGTCACTGCGATTAGTTTCACATCCCCTCCCCCCATTTTTTCCAGCATGAAGAGCGGGAAGAGAAGCACCAGGAGACACCCTCCCCAGAACAAATGTCTGAAGATTTCTATTTCTGCCTCCGCAAATATGGCAAATACAGGAAAAAGGAAAAAAAGAGAGAGGGTGAGCCAGTTGGGGATACGGCGCGTCTTGATATCTGACAATGCTGCATAAATCAGGAGCCCGATTGCCAGCGACGCGCCCCAGCTCTGAAACAGGATTGTTTCCATCCCCTCTCTCCTTTCCTGGGTTAGTCGCTGCTTCCGCCGCCACTGGAACCGCCGCCTATTGTAATGGCCTCAAAGGCATCACTGATACGGCCATAGAATGTACTTCCGGCTACACCGACAACCGCTGATGCAGCCGCTGCGAGTAATGCATATTCGACAGACGTAACGCCGCTTTCACAAAGTGCGAATTTCTTTAATAGTTTCATGACTTGCCTCCTGCGTATCAATAACCCCTGGTCACTCGGGGTCCGTTATTTGCCTTTACAACTTTCAGGCAGGGAAAAGGCGAGTCTTCACATGGATGCCTTTCTCAGAAAACTGCCAAATATCATAGATAACAGACAGTTTTCTGAGGTCTTCCCCTCTGAATTCAAATCATCAATTTTTTTTATGATTTGATTATTTTCATATAAAAATTTTATTTTTTATTGTCATCTATAATTTTCTAAAAAAGAGAACAATAAAATAAAATATCTATTTTTCGGATAATTTTTCGCAGTTTTCCGCGGCAGATTAGTGTCTTATAGATACTCGCAAAAATTGCTTTCCAATTTCAATCTGAAGATCATTTTTGAAGATCAATAGCCTATTTTTCCGTTTATAAGAGAATCATCATACTCTTATTGAGAGCTCGACAAGCATGTGCAAAATGCCACACTTGGTACGGAAGATGATTTTCGTGATCCCCGACGGCTACTTTGTATGATGCATTTACCGGCAATTAAATGTATATGAGCAACAAACCGGTATAGGCTCGACTGAATATGTGTTGTGTTAAGGGGGTAAAATGACTGAGAAAGATCGTGCAAGACGCGTCCTGATCTATAGCCATGACTCTTTCGGTCTGGGACATCTGCGTCGCTGTCGTACTCTCGCGCATACACTTGTTGAGCAAAATCAGAATCTTTCCGTCCTCATTCTTTCCGGCTCCCCTATCATTGGCAGCTTCGACTTTAAGGCACGCGTGGATTTTGTCCGCATTCCCGGTATTATCAAGCTTAGAAACGGGGAATATACCTCCCTCAGCCTGCATATTGATACTGAGCAGACGCTGGCCATGCGAGCCTCCATCATTCGTCATACCGCGGAAACTTTTGATCCGGACATCCTGATCGTGGATAAGGAGCCATTTGGCTTGCGCGGCGAGGTGGAGGAAACCTTGAAAATCCTCAAATCCCGGGGAACACGCCTGGTTCTTGGTCTGCGGGATGTCCTTGATGACCCTGCCCTTCTTGTTCCGGAATGGAAACGCAAAAATGCACTTCCTGCACTGCAGGATCTTTATGACGATATCTGGGTTTTTGGGGTCGAACAGCTCTATAACCCTTTGAAAGAGCTGAATTTACCCGCTGATGTGAAACGGAAGATTTCCTATACAGGGTATCTGCCGCGCACTGTTTCAGCAGGGGCAGAGCCGACAATTCTTGAAGAAATGCAGGAGCCTTATGTTCTTATTACTGTCGGCGGCGGAGGTGATGGGGAAGTTTTAACGGACTGGGTCCTGCGCGCTTTTGAAAGCACGAACCCGCCGCCACTAAACGCTCTCTTCGTCCTCGGCCCCTTTATGCCCCCCGATATTCGCAATGCCTTCAAGGAGCGCATTGGCAAACTTGAGAATGCCCGGGTGGTGACTTTTGACAATCATATGGAAAGCCTGATGGAACGGGCGGAAGCGGTTGTCGCCATGGGTGGCTATAACACCTTCTGCGAGGTGCTTTCCATGGATAAACGGGCGCTTATCATTCCGCGTACGGTGCCCCGCCTTGAGCAATATATCCGGGCCACCCGCGCTGCTGAACTGGGACTGATCAGTGTCCTCATCGATGATGGCGTCCGGGATGAAGACAGTATGAGCACCGCCCTGAAGCAACTGGCACAGCAGAAGAAACCTTCGGAAATTGTTATCCCGGGTCTGCTGGATGGATTGAAAAACGTTAACCGCCTTGCCAGGCTGCGTTTCGAAGAACGGGACCGCGTTCTCAAGGGAACAACTGCCAGCACAGTCTCCCTTCATAAACCGGCATCCTGACTTTCGGCACCGATCCTAAAGACTGACCTTGATCCTGGGAACAGGCTGCAGAAGTGCCTGATCAAAAGGGGTAAGATTATTGACACGCATGATCCCTTTGAGGGACAGGATATAGTCTTGGCCCCTTTCCGAATAGGCATGCAGGGTATCGACAAGCACTGCCCCTGAAATCAGTGCATTTCGCGCGCGCAAGCTCGCCCTTTTTGTTCTGAACTCTTTATAGGCGGGATTGCTGTTCAGATTGAGCATATAGGCTTTTACAGAGGCCAGCGGTGTTTCGAAAGTCTTGATCCGGTAATCGCCTTTTTCCTCTCGCTGGGATTTTGGCTTGATCCCGCCGCCATAGGTCCATTGCCCGAACAGGGCATTTCCTTCCGCTGCAAATCTTGAAGTCCC
>JAKSCD010000579.1 GCA_022360775.1 Sneathiellales bacterium
TCAGTTTGTGTCTCACAGAATTGCACATGTCCAGTTTTCTCATCGACATCTTTAACCTTCAGTGATCCTTGCTCTTAGAGCATCGACTTCTTCCAGCATTTGTCTTTCGTCTGGACGCAGGATCTCCCTATTCCCCTCACTGTTATGTGCGATCGTGTGTGCTGCCATTAAATCGTTGATAAGATGGGGAGAATAATCACGAATTTGCTCTGATGTCGGCATTCGTGACCCTACGTGGAGCTTGAATTGAGCCCTGATTGCCTGAATGCCCCTTAATAAAGTACTGTCCGCATCAGCTGGAACAGAGCCGGATGTTCGAAAAGCTGTATCTATGTCATAAGCTTCATCATCTTCTGCCCCCATCGGTGTTTGATGGGCAATCATACGATTGCGCATCTCCCGTAATGCGTCCTCACCTGCGATAACATCACGTTCATGCGCAACAACCTGATCAGCAGGAAAGGAAGCTTCTGTAAATGCCGGGCCAATCATATCAACTGCGGCCCGGTCCCGGGATGTCGCACGCTCAGCAATATTGGCAGGCTTCGCGGCCTGTAAATTGCGCAGGACTGCAGCCTGATGATTCCGAAGTTCGGTCGCAGTGGGAGCAACAGCCCCTCCCATTCCCCGATGCGGCCCCTTAAGACCATATGGTTTTTCAGCTTCAACAGGCTCCCCAAGCAAGGCATCATGTACACGTTTTCCCAAATCGAAGGCTTCTTCCCGACTTATATGCAAGCGATTTCCATCCATCAGATGATCAAAGACCACTGTCCCTTCACGATCATCCTTGTCAATACGTCTGATAAGCCTGATACGGCGCGCCATCAGGCGGCCATTTTGAGGGTGCAGAACATCTGTAATCTTTGCATGCACGAGTGAATGTTCGTCATCCATTCCCTGTTCCCAATTTAGTAATTCTGCGGCATGCCTCATTCCAAGCTCAATTGCGAGCTGCTCGGTATTCTGGGCTTTCGAAGCAGACGGGGCGGACAGAATGTGATCGGTTCCGTAGTCACCATGGCCAAGAGCATGAGAGTTTTCCGACCTTGCATGCTCGGCACTGAACCTGCGAGAAAAGCCCTTATCTGACGCCTCTTGTTTTAAGCTGCGTGTCGCCTCAGATCTTAGTTCACTATGTCCTCTGGACCATCCTGCACGAACTGCGGCATCATCATTCCCGAAAATAGGGATACCGCTTGTATAAACGAGCGGATCAAGTTCCATTCCCCCTTCCGGATCGGAGTCCGGGTGCGAAACCACCAGCTTTTTTCCTTTGTATTTTGATCGAATATAATTTTGTGCATGATCCTGATATAAGTCGGATAAATCTGCATCAGAAAGTCTTTCATTATCTTTTCTTGCATTAAAGGCACCACCGGCCAACCTCATATGGAGCCGCCCTAAATATGCGGGATATTGAGCTTCCGCGTGATCTGCCATAATGGTGTTCCTGATCCTTATGAAGGCAGCATTCCCCTAAAGTTTCTCTGACTCATTTTCCTTGAACCGCTGATAACTGACAAAGCTCTGGTAATTGGAATTATCGGCCTGTACGTCATCGTAAGTCAGGACGCGAACCGTCAGTTGGATTGCAGCCCTCAGTGGATTAAGGGCCTGATCAAACATCTGTTCTTCAACGCTGTAGCTTTCAAAAACCACTGGCACAATGCGTTTTTGCCCCCAATTAAGTAAAATCTGTGGCGCAACATAAGGGGCAACCTGCAGGACACCACTATCCAGTTGCGTCTGGTTCTGCTTCACTGATGCAAGCGATGGATACATCAAAAGCTCCAAAGCGCTCAGGATAGGATAAATTCCATCAGTAACGGCAGCCCTGGCCTGTGCCTTACTGGGTAAGTTGTCGAGCGCGTCAATTTCCACCTGCAAGGAATAGGTTTCCTGCGGTGCGGTGCCAAACCGGACATCAACAGAATGTCCTCCAGAATGCCCGCCAACAATATTGGGTTTGATCTCCCGCTTTACCTTATCCGGATTATACTGAAAAATTATCGTGTTGGGTGACGTGCTCTTTTGCGTCTGGCCTGAATTTGGGGAAATTATATGGAAGGATCCTTTTGCTAGCATGCCAACAACTCCCTTAAGTCTCTCTTGGTAAGAGCGCGATCAGATTTCTCCATCTCTGCCTGTGTTGCACTGAGCAGGCTCTCAAGATCCAGCTCACCATTTCCTGATGCAGCCTTGTATACTGCGCGCCGTATAACGTTACGAATTTGCGCCCCGCTTAAAGTAAGCTTCGCGAGAGTTTCCGGATTTGGCAGGGAGTTATCTTCCAAAGCGGGTTTCGGCAATAAAGTCTGCCAAAGCCGCGCCCGAAGGGTTGTGTTTGGAAAAGCATAATCCACGACAAACTGTAAGCGCCTTAGAAAAGCGTCATCAAGATTTTCCTTCAGGTTTGTTGTGAGGATCGCAATGCCACTATATTCCTCCATACGCTGGAGCAAAAAACCAACTTCCATATTGGCGTGGCGATCCCGTGCATCTTTAACATCTGTCCGTTTCGAAAAAAGGGCATCAGCCTCATCAAACAGGAGAACAGCTCCCCCTTTCTCCGCCGCTTCAAATATTCGAGAAAGATTTTTCTGCGTTTCGCCAATATATTTACTTACCAATTGAGATAAATCGATCTGGTAAAGGTCCAGAAACAAGGCATTAGCGATGACTTCCGCGGTCAGAGATTTGCCGGTTCCACTTTCCCCGGCCAGAAGAACAGTAATACCGTTACCACGCTGAAAAGCAGGCTCCAATCCCCATTTCTCACGGACAACAGCTCTTGCTTTGAATTGGGCAATAATCTGCTGAAGAATATTTTCAGTGTGACTATCCGTTACCAATGTCGAAAAATCAGCCTGCGCAGGAACAAAACGGGCCAAGCCGCCAAAATCCGGCTGCGCGGTATGCCGTGCTGCATCCCACCATTCCTTTCTCCATTGCTCAGGTGAGAGCAAACCACTCTCCTGGGTAACTTCCTTTTGATTGATCAGGCGCGCCTGAAAATCCGAGACAGTAGTTGTAATATCAGAAGGAGAAAACGCAAAACTGGCTGCCAGTTCAGCAGCCAGCCTCCTGTCTTCAGCGTCATCTATTTCAATGCTTGCACCATCATCTAGACCCTCCGTCATCAAGCGGCACCGCGTATAATATAAGGCACTCAACCAAAATGCTTCCAGCTCACGCCTTTCTGGCGCCCAGATCCTCAAAGTCGACGAGGATGAAAATTCGAAGTTCAAAGGCTCTTTTACAAGCAGAATAACAGTGCATCGGCTGTGATCGATAAAATGGCGCAAATGGTGACTGACCGGAGCAAAATCCTTGTCCAATGCTGTTAATGTTGTTGCATCGATAACCAGAAGCTGTTTTTGCAAAACGGCAAAGCGCCGCCAGCGCCGCGTAAAATCCGCAAGATCCTGCGGAGCTGAAGGAAGCGATAGAACAGATACCAAAGCAGCACTCCAGGATATCTTCTTCGCGGCTGTAGCAGCGATATCAAGCACTGTCTGCCGATCTCGTCCAACCAGTTGCAAAACCGTAGTGCCGCTTTTTAATATATCTATTGCCTTATCAAGAACTTCACCATGGGTTTTGCAGAATTGACCGCGTGAAGAAAGAGGCTGAATAAGGCCGGAAAAGGACGGCTCATACAGGTTTCCTGTCATCAGATAACCCAGAACGGCGGCGTCAATCTCAACGCGGGCCTCAAAAAGAACATCTCCGGATACGGTCAAAAGTCCATATTTTGAAAGAGGAGCATCTGCGACAAAGTGAGAATGTGTCCCGTCCTCAAACAAGGCGAGGAGCAAAGCAATAGTTATTGGCGAAAACCCATCTTCAATCCCCTGAATTTCTCTGGCAATTTGAACGATCTCGCTATCGATCTGCGCCAACATGCAGATCATGAGTACTTTGCTTTCAAATGGATCCAGCCCGGCATAGCCAGACAATGACGTTAAAAAGGGCGGAAGATCTGGCAGGTCTTTTTCGAGAGCGTCTTTGATCACTCCTTCATTTTCTTCCAAACCGGGCATCGCAAAATTGTCCAATAACATCAGGATATCCGCAGACCAGCAGGTAATGGCGGCATCATTTTCCAAAGCGATATCTTCGGTGAGTTCAGCGAAGGAGAAAACAGCAGCTTCTGTCATCAATTCCGCCCTCGAATGGCTCTCAGAATTTGACGAAATGTTGCCGGGTTTGGTTTTTTATGCTTGTCGGGACCCTTTTTATCCTCTGGTTTCAGAAGAGGATCCATCGCGTCAATATTGTCCGGAAACAGGGTAAAATCCCGGTCGATAACATCCTTTGCTATCTTCACATCCACCTGTTCGCTGATGAGGACAGCTGTTGCTTTGTAAGCTGTAGAAAGAACCAGCGGAACTTGCGGGAATGTCTGCCAAAGCCGGGAGAGCTCATGCACTGACATATTTTCCATACTGAGAGCAACCTTGTGGTAAATCTCCTCCGCCTTGGCCTCGTCGCCAACTGCCCGCTTTAATTCTTCACTATCAATGAAAGGACGCGCATTTAGGGCCCCCATTGTTATACCCATAAGGAGCTGGCTCTCCAGTTTGTTGCGCTTCTCATTTCCGTAAAAACTCAGCAAATAATACA
>JAKSCD010000347.1 GCA_022360775.1 Sneathiellales bacterium
GATATTCCAACCTGCGCCGAATTAATCGGCGGAATGATGGATGAAGCTAATTCCATTATCCAAGGCCGGCTTCAAAATCTGATGGCAGGCTGAATAGGGAAGGGGCGTCTATTCGCCCCTTTCGTCCTTTTTCGTTGTGAGACCAACCTCCTGGCCAAAAGACAGCTCCAGTGAATGTCCATCCGGATCACTTAACAGCGCCCAGTATCCCACCGGATAACCGGCATCCTCAGGCCCCATTTTCAGAATTCCTTCTGCGCGCGCAAGCGTGCAAAGATCATCAACCTTCTTTTTAGAGGAACATCCTACTCCCAAATGGGCAAATGGCTTGAGAACCGGATCGGGCGTTTCATGCTCGATCAGCACAAGAACAAAGGGCCGTGTTCTGTCCGAGAGCCAGACCACTGCTTTCCCGCTCTCCTGATCAATACGCTGATGGACCACATCCATTGCAGCATATCGGGCGTAAAACTCAATGCTGGCGGCAATATCGGTACTGGCGAGGGCAATATGTGTTAATCCGATATCTACTGCCATGATACAGCCCTTCCTTTGGTGTTCTCCTGACAAAGATAGAAGACCTTTGTTCTAAAGCAACGAATTACAAGAGTAATCATCTGGTGGTAATTCACGTTTAAGCCGCTAAGCTAAAAGTTACTTTCAAAAAGACGAGCCTTTCTGATGTTTGATTTTTCCAGTCTGTTCACCATCGCTCTTGCCTTCATAATCGCAGTTGCAACCCCCGGGCCCGCTACTCTCGCGGTCGCCACAATTTCCATGAGCAGCGGACGAAAACCGGGTTTAATGTTTGGTTTGGGATTGTCTGCGGGGCTGGCTTTCTGGGGCCTTGTTGCCGCGACCGGACTAGGGGCAATTTTGCAGGCTTCGACATACGCCTTGACCGCCTTAAAGATCCTGGGAGGTCTATATCTTTTATGGCTCGCTCTCAACGCTGCGCGATCAGCATCCAGAAAAAACAGTGTTCTAAAGGAAGTTACGCAGGCAAAGCATAATTTCAGGCGGGGGTTACTGCTTAATCTATCAAACCCGAAAGCGGTCGTTGCATGGATGGCTGTTCTCGCCCTTGGCCTTGGAAATGAGCAATCATCGCTTCACATCTTTATAGCGGCAGGAACCTGTATCCTGCTGGGTATTCTCATTAACTGCGGCTACGCCCTGATTTTTTCAACGCCTGGAGCAATGAAAGGGTATCAGAAAACCCGGCGCTGGATTGAAGGCGTTGTGGCCGGATTGTTTGCCATAGCAGGATTTGGATTAATCCGCTCTGCCTTTGCTCGCCAATAATTCTCTGGGCTATTGATCTGCAATATATTTTGCAGTGAGTTCCGGTGTCTCCATTGGAATAAAATGGCTATAATCTTTCATCCAGACATCTTTTGCATTTTGAAAACAGGTATGCAGCTGATCCCAGGTGGGAGACGCTGAAAAGTCGATCTTGTGCTTTGCTTTCGGATCTCGTCCGCGGGCCCGCAGGATTGTTACCGGACAGTCAATGGACTTCAACTCCTTCAATGGATTGATGCTGTGGTGGCCCATATAGACGGACGCTTCAATATCCGGTGCGCAGGCAAGCGTATAACCGCCATGATCAGAGGGTTTTAATCCAAATTCACAATAAGATTGAAGTGTTTCTTCTAACCAATTGGAATATGATGGCTTATCCTTGAAATTATCCACCATGTCCCGCCAGCTATCAAACCGGTTTCGTCGTCTTGCGATCGGGTTGTCTTTTGGATGGCCTTTCTCAAAATCAGTCACCAATTCATATCGTTCAGGTGAGAAAATAACAGGGTCTATCAGGATCATTCTCTGAAGCAGATTTGGCCGGGCAAGAGCAACCTGCGTCATAACATGGCCACCCATAGAATGTCCGACACCGATGATATTCTCAAATCCCATCCGGTCGACGAAATTAATCGCATCCCGTCCCATGATGGACCAGTCCAGAAGGTAGGTATCCGAATAGCTGTCCCCATGCCCGCGCTGATCAATGGCGATGATGTGATATTGATCAACCAGATACTTGATTGTCGCATCCCAGACCCGAGCATGCATTCCTGTTGCGTGGATTAGCAGGATGGTCTGGTTCTCGGGGTTGCCCCATTCATAATAAGAAAGTTCAAGATCGGGAAGAGTGATAAAATGATGAATTGGCTGCACAGGCTTTTTCTTTTTATTCTTGTTTACGTGAGGAGAGTTTAAGCGGCGTCCATCACACTGACAACCAAAATCAGATTTTAGCGATTGTTGTTTTACGGACCAGACCTTACTTTGACATCATCGATGAAACACAATGAATGAAGAATAATATGTCTGATTTATTTTCACCTCTTTCTTTCAGTCACGGCCCGCAAATGAAAAACCGCTTTATGGTCGCGCCGCTAACCAACTGCCAGAGCCATGAAGATGGTGTTCTGTCAGAGGACGAATTTACCTGGCTGGTCCGCCGGGCCAAAGGTGGCTTCGGCATGACCATGACCTGCGCGGCCCATGTTCAGAAAACCGGATGCGGTTTTCCAGGACAGCTCGGCGCTTTTTCCGATAATCACCTACCGGGGCTTACCCGCCTTGCAAAAGCTATTAGGGACGAGGGGAATATTGCCATCCTGCAGTTACATCACGGGGGGATGCGAGCAACTGAAGAATTAAATGGTGTCCAGCCAGTCTCTGCCTCTAACGTGGAAAAATACGGGGCGAGGGGACTGTCGACAGAAGAAACCGGGCAATTGATTGAGGACTTCATTGCCGCCGCACAGCGAGCTGAAAAAGCCGGATTTGACGGTGTTGAGGTTCATGGTGCCCATGGTTATCTGCTGGCGCAATACATTAGCCCCACCTTAAATCAGCGCACCGACCGCTTCGGTGGCAGTCTTGAAAATCGGGTGCGGATTATTTTTGATATTATTGATGGTATCCGGGACCGTTGCCGCGCCGATTTTAACGTCAGCGTTCGCCTTTCACCGGAACGCTTTGACATGAAACTTAAGGAAGTTATTCAGGTTGCCAAATGGCTGCTGGAAAGCGACAAGATCGATTTTCTGGATATGTCGCTTTGGGATGTGAAGAAAGAACCGGTAGAGGAAGAGTTTCAGGGAAGATCCCTGATGTCTTACTTCACTGAACTCGAACGCGGGAAAACCCGCCTCGGGGTTGCTGGGAAAATTATGGATGCGGAAACAGCACAATATTGTCTCGATAACGGTGCTGACTTCGTCATGATCGGCCGGGCTGCAATTCTCCACCCGGATTTTCCAAATGATGTTAAAGCCAATTCAGCTTTCGTCTCCAACACACTTCCGGTTACGCAAGCTTATCTGAAGGATCAAAGTCTGGGTCAGTCTTTTATCGATTACCTTGGCACCTGGCCGGGATTTGTGGAAGGCTAGGGAAGGAAAAGTGATCAGGTAGCGAAAACAACCGTGTTGCGGCCACCTTCTTTTGCATCATAAAGCAATTTGTCAGCATGGGTCAGAAGATCCATGCTGTCTCTTTTCGAGAGCTGAATACAGCTCGCTCCGATACTGACGGTAAAGGAAAAACGATTTCCATCTTCCTCGCAGATCAGCGCTTCCGTTGATTTGCGAATTTTCTCACCGATTTCTGTTGCAGCAATAAGGGAAAGACCCGGCAATGCAAGGGCAAATTCCTCACCGCCAAGACGGCCGAGTATTGCCTCTTCCGGCATTACATTCATGCAAAGACCCACAAATTCCTTCAGTGCTGCATCTCCGGAGGCATGCCCATATGTGTCATTGACCTTTTTAAAATGATCAATATCCAGCATGAGAAGACTGAAATTCTCCTCCTGTTTCTCACCAAAATCGGCGAGATACTCCATCAGATAGCGACGGTTATAGGCGCCGGTTAATGAATCTGTGATGGAAAGCAACCGCAGTTCCTCTTTCTGGATTTCCAGCTTTTCATGGGCAATACGGATTTGTTCACGGGCGTTGTAAATCTCTTCTGCTGTATCAACGGTGGTTGATGCCACTTCTTCCATTCGTTCCTGCTGATCCCGTATTTCTGCAATTTGCCAGGTCATTTGCTCGATCTGGACATTCAGCTGATCTGTGTTTTCAAGTGCAGTTTCAAGAGTGAGGACTGTCTCTTTGATGACATTCCAGGCCTCTTTCCCGTCAACAGAATTACCGGACTTGTCGGTAATTGTTGCTGTTTCCAGGAAATCCAGTTTCCTTAGCTTTTCCAGCAGGTAATCCATTTAGAACGCGCCCTGTTACTGTGCGTTTTTGCTTTTTCTTACATCACAGTTATTGGGCAAGCCATCAACTGTATACAATCCCGTGGCTCGCTCTTAACAAATAACAGAAAACGAATAAAGGGAATTCTATACAAAACCCTAGTTTTCCAAGGCTTTCAGAGTATTAAGAGTTTATGATAAAATCCACTCTTCCTTTAGTGGTGTTTTGACATCCTGCGTTATTAATTACTGTTCTTCTGTCTTAAAGCGATCCCGAGGCCCAGGATCACCAGCAAAATACTCACGATAAGCGGAAGAGAAAGTGCCTCATCAAGCAGGAGTGCCCCCAAAATAGCACTTGTCACCGGTCCGAGTGAGAGGAAAATCGTGACATTGGTGGCCGGTAGATGGTGCAGCGCCCAGAGCCAGGCAAAGAACGCCCCGCCGCTGCTGGCACCAATAAACAAGATGGCATACCAGCCTTCCAGGGAAATTGCGGGTACCAGGCTGAAACTGCCTTCATAAAGCGTATAAACGAAAAGACTGAGGACCGACGCTGCCATAGCCAGGCTACTGACATTCAGCGCCGGGTATTTTTCAAGATAAGGCTTGTAAAGCAGGCTGCAGACGGCCCCCGTAAATGCGCTTCCTGCAGCAGACAAATAGGCGAGGGCATAGATCTCCTGATCACTTTGAAGAAGAGCTGGCCCAAAGGAAAATCCAACTCCGACAATGGTCAGTAATATTCCCAACAGTTTCCGTATCGTAAAACTTTCTCGTCCGAAAAGAACGGCAAGAACAAGGGTTTGAAGCGGAAAAGTGGAAAAAAGGAGCGACGCCTCAGCCACCGGGATATATTGAACCGCATAATTAAGAAGGATGATCAGTATTCCAAACTGGAAAAACCCCAGGACGGAAATAGGCAGAATATCTTTAAGTGCAAATCCCTGGCGAGAAGTGATCATCATAACCGGTGCAAGACAGAGAAAGCCGATAAAATATCGAAGCAGTGCAAGAAGGGCAGGCGTTGTCTGGTCTATCACGAAAGACGTGGCAACAAGGGCCGCTCCCACCTGAATACCGGTAAGTGTGGCAGCCGCAACAGGAAGGGCACGCATCAGAGAGATCTTTTCCAGTACTGTCCTACGAGATCATGCCCGAAACTGTGATGGGGCTCTTCCTCGATCAGCTCGAACCCCAGTTTTTTATAGATATTGATGGCGGCAGTGAGATTGTCATTGGTCCAGAGGGACATCTGTTCATATCCTGCTTTTTTTGCAGAACGCATACATTGCTCAACCAGTTTAAGACCCGCCTTTAACCCTCTCGCCTTGGGATCGACAATCACCAGACGCAGCTTTGCTGTTATCTCATCTTCCTCGACCACCACTGCCGAACCAATGGTTTCCCCGTTCTTTTCGGCAATCCAGCAAAATTCCCGGCCTTCCTTATAATTATTCAGAAAATCCGAGGCGATGGAGGCAACGAGAGCCTCAAAGCTGTCATCCCAGCCATATTCCTCTGCATATATCCGTCCATGGGCCGAAACAATCCATCCCAGATCTCCTGGCCGGTGTGGCCGAAGTAAAAAAGCCGGATCATCCTGATCCTTTTGCAATACTGTCTCCTGATCCAGCAAAGACGTGATCTGTTCCATTGCCCCAAGAAGAGAAAGCTGATCTTTTTCAGTTAGTTCTCCGATTAATTTACCAAAAAGATTCATGGAACGATTTTCCAGCATCTGAGCTTCTTCCCGTCCTTTTTCGGTCAGTGTGATCATCTGCTGACGTCCATCATGAGGAGCAGGCCGGCGCTCAATCACTCCCATTTTTTCTATTTTTTTAAGGAGCCTGCTAATATAGGCAGGATCAAGATCAAGATCCGTCGCCAGTTCCTTGGCTGTTGGATTGGTGCGGTTATTCAGTTCATACATCACGCGTGCCTCGGTAAGGCCGAAATTACTATCAAGCAGCATTTCGTTGAGCACACCGGCTTTTCGTGTATAAAATCGGGAGAATTCACGCACCCGGGCGACCCGTTTTTCCTGTATTGTTGCCATGGTTTTTTGCGCCCTTTCTTAAATCGGCCCCGCAGTCAATTTAGTTGACTAATATCAACTAAATTGAACCATATTTTCCTTTTAAAGAAAAGCCTCTATTTCAAAATAAGGAATTGCGAATATCCTTCATCTTCAACGTGTGCTACCATTCAATCTATGCGTTGGGGTTCCGGGGGGAATAAAAATGGGTCTGGTTGTAAAATCGCTCCTCAAATGGTGTTGGCTGGCGCCACTTGGCTATGTAATCCTTCTCGTGGGAACGATGATTTACCCATTTGACCCGGTGCTGGATAAAACCGGGAAATTTGAACGAAAATTCCACCTTTCCGCGGACTTTCCCTTTATCGGCTCCTACCTCCTGATGAAACCAAAGCGGATAGAGGAGGGGGGACAGTATCCACTTGTGGTGACTTTGCATGACAGTTACAAGCGTTCCCTCGCGGCCTATCATCTCGCCGATAAAAAACTGCAGGATAAATTTCCCTCCTATGTAATGCTGCCGAGCTCTGCCTTTAATCAGCCCTGGGGTCGTTTTTTTGAAGAGAAACCCGGACCATCCTTTTCACTCAAGCTTGCCATGGAAGCCGTTGCGGATATACAGCAGGATCCGAATATCGATAAAAACCGTATTTATGTGACCGGGGCATCCATGGGCGC
>JAKSCD010000464.1 GCA_022360775.1 Sneathiellales bacterium
CAACAATGTAAATCAAAAACCGAAAGAAAAATCACCTTCGAAAATCCAACAAATCCGAACCAGTCAAACCGTGTCTCTCAACACATCAAACCTGCCCGCCCCGTCGGCGTGGAGCGGTTTATAGGCCCATCAATCAAAACCGTCAAACCCTTTTTTAAAAAAAATGACACTTTTTTTGCAGTCGCAAAATGGCAACCGCAAAAAGGTCAACAAAACTGCCATTTTTATCTTTATTTTCCAGATAGAAAACAGGAAATGAACGTTATCGGAATAGCTTTTGCAACCGACAAAAGGAGAGTGATCGCAATCTCACTTTATGAAACAGGGGAATATTTCCTAAAAGCCCTTAAGCGTCACGAAATCTTCAAACGCGGCCCGTTCTGAATGAAGCTTGTTAATCACAGCGCTTTCATCCTCATATCCGAGGGCCATACCACAAAACAGGATTTCATGATCTGCAAGACCCAAAGAGGACGAGACCGTATTGGCCCAGCGCGCCCAGGCGCCCTGCGCACAAGTATGCAGCCCCTTTTCACGCGCCAGCAGCATGAGGTTTTGCATAAACATTCCCAAATCTGCATGCTGGAAAACCTCCATTTGCCGATCAAGAACAAAGAATATGCCAACGGGCGCGTCAAAAAAGCGAAAATTCCGGGCAAGCTGCTTGAGTTTTCCAGGCGTATCCTCCCTGGGAACGCCGATCAGGTCATAGAGTTGCTGCCCGACAATACGCCGCCTTGTTTTGTAAGGATCTTTCAGATTTTCCGGATAGGAAGGATACTCTGCCTCCTCCACCACGCCGGCAAGAAGCTTTCCACTCACTTCCTCGACAAGCGCCTTAAGGGGCTCGCCTGTAAGAACATGAAGGGTCCAGGGCTGAAGGTTGCCGCCAGAAGGGGCACGCTTAGCAGTTTCGATCAGCTCGCGTACCAGAGCTTCACTTACAGGCTGGTCCGAAAACTGACGCACCGTCTTGCGAGACAGAATAGCTTCTGAAACTTTCAAGGGTCTCTCCTGATAGATGAAAAGCCTGATCCGATAAATCAGATCAGGCAGAATATTAAGCGATGCTTGCGTGTCCGTTATTCAGGACAACAACATCCCGTTCTTTAACCTTGCAGCGGAAGGAGACATCTTCACCATCCTTCCAAAGTTCCGTCACAATAGTCTCCCCCGGATAAACAGGTGAGGTAAAACGAAGCTTCATGGAGCGAAATTTATCCGGATTGTAACCGCAGGCATCTTTCAGGATAGCATGCCCGGCGGCCCCTAATGTTGCAAGACCATGCAGGATCGGTGCTTTAAAACCGGCAGCAGTGGCGACCCGCGGATCCGCATGAAGGGGATTAAAGTCCC
>JAKSCD010000149.1 GCA_022360775.1 Sneathiellales bacterium
TCATGGGGTGTGTCCTGCCTGCAGGTCTTGGTCAGGCTCCTGCGCGCCAGGCTTCTTTCGGCGCCGGTATTCCGGACAGTGTTGGCTGTACAACCGTGAATAAAATGTGTGGCTCCGGTATGCGGGCGGCCATGTATGCTCATGATGCCATTGCTGCGGGATCGGCAGAAGTTATGGTTGCCGGTGGTTTTGAAAGCATGACCAATGCCCCTTATGTCTTGCCAAAAATGCGAGGCGGTGCGCGTCTCGGGCATGGTGAAGTCAAAGACCATATGTTCCTGGATGGCCTGGAAGACGCTTATGAAGAAGGTCGTCTGATGGGCAGCTTTGCAGAGGAAACAGCGGGCTTGTACCAGTTTACGCGTGAATCCCAGGATGAATATGCAATTGAATCTCTGGCCCGCGCAAAGAAGGCAACCGAAAACGGTAGCTTTGATGAAGAAATTGCGCCGATCACAGTAAAGACCCGCAAGGGCGATATTGTGATCGATAAGGATGAACAGCCTTTAAAGGGTAATCCGGACAAGATCCCGACTTTACGCCCGGCCTTTGCCAAAGACGGAACTGTGACAGCTGCGAATTCATCCTCTATCTCCGATGGTGGTGCGGCGCTGGTTCTGATGCGTCAGTCTGAAGCTGAAAAACGTGGCCTGAAACCAATCGCCAAATTCCTGGCGCATTCCACCCATGCCCGCAAGCCTTCTGAATTCACTTTGGCGCCGATCGACGCGATCCGCAAAGTGATGGATAAGGTTGAGTGGTCAAAAGATGATGTGGATCTTTTCGAAATCAACGAAGCCTTCGCTGTTGTTACAATGGCGGCCATGAAGGATCTTGGTCTCGATCATGACAAGGTCAATGTTCATGGCGGTGCCTGTGCGCTGGGTCATCCGATTGGTGCCTCCGGTGCCCGTATCGTTGTGACCCTTCTTTCTGCCTTGAAGAAATATGGCAAGACAAAGGGTGTTGCTGCGCTATGCATCGGTGGCGGTGAGGCAACTGCCATGGCTGTAGAGCTGGTCGCTTAATCCAGATAACTGAAGTCAGACGATAGGAATGTGAAACCATGATCCTGAGTGAAGAACAAACCATGATCCGCGATATGGCGCGGGATTTTGCAGCCAATCGTCTGGCTCCGAACACTGTGGAATGGGAAAAGGCCGCAGCGGTTCCAAAAGAGGTCTTTGATGAAATGGGTGCCCTTGGACTGATGGGCATGACCGTTCCGGAAGAGTTTGGCGGCGCTGCAACAGATTATGTGTCTTACGCACTGGCCTTAATGGAAATTGCCGGTGGGGACGGCGCTATTTCAACAGTGATGAGTGTCAATAATTCTCCCTGTTGTGCAGCCCTTCAAAAGGATGGAACACAGGCACAGAAAGAGAAATTCCTCACACCTCTTGCAAAGGGGGAAATAATCGGGGCTTTCTGTCTTACGGAACCCCATGCGGGATCTGACGCTTCAGCCCTCAAGACTAAGGCTGTGAAAGACGGAGATGACTATATCATCAATGGAACCAAGCAGTTTATCACATCCGGTAAAATCGGTGGCGTTGCTCTGGTTTTTGCCGTCACGGACCCGGATGCCGGAAAAAAGGGAATAAGCTGCTTTATCGTACCGACGGATGCAGACGGGTATCGCATTGCCTCGGTTGAGGAAAAACTCGGTCAAAAAGCATCTGATACCTGCCAGATAGCATTTGAGAATGTCCGTGTTCCTGCTGAAAATATGCTGGGCGCGGAAGGGGCAGGCTATCGCATTGCGCTGGCCAATCTCGAAACGGGAAGAATTGGCATCGGCGCGCAAAGCGTCGGAATGGCGTCTGCAGCTCTTTCTCATGCCATTGAGTATGCAAAGGAAAGAACGTCTTTTGATCAGCCGATTATTACCCATCAGGCTGTCGGTTTTCGTCTTGCTGATATGGCAACAAAAGTCGAGGTCGCCCGTCAGATGGTTTTGCACGCTGCGAGCTTGAAAGATGCTGGCGAGCCGTGCCTGACGGAGGCGAGTATGGCGAAACTATTTGCCTCTGAAATGGCGGAAGAAGTGTGTTCGGCAGCAATTCAGACTTTGGGCGGAAACGGATTTATCGCTGATTATCCGGTGGAAAAGATCTATCGCGATGTCCGGGTGTGCCAGATTTATGAAGGAACATCGGATATTCAGAAAATGGTTATAGCCCGCAACCTGGCAGCATAAGGGGATAGATAATGGCCCAGCCGATCGATTTCTATTTCGACTTTTCCTCTCCTTATGCTTATCTGGCCAGTGTCATGATCGAGCCGGTGGCGGAAAAACATGGTCGGCAGGTGAATTGGCACTCCTTCATGCTGGGTGTTGCGTTTAAGGGCGAGAATACGGGGCCACTGACGGTTTATCCGAAAAAAGGGGAATATTCTCGTCTTGATTTTGATCGGACCGCAAGAAAATATGGCATTCCGTTTAATATGCCTGAGGAATTTCCCAAGATTACTTTGGCGGCATCGCGTGCTTTTTTCTGGCTATCCTCTCAAGGTAATGAAAAGGCAGTCCCTTTCGCCAAGGCTGTTTTCGCCGCATATTTTGTGGACGGACAGGATGTTTCGGACCCACAAATTGTAAAGCAAATTGGTGCTCGTATAGGCCTTGACCCGGAAGAACTTCAGACTGTGTTTTCCTCTGATGATGTGAAGGCTGCTTACAAAGCCTCTGTTGAGGATATTGTCGAAAATAAGAAAGTATTCGGTGCCCCCTACATGATTGTGGATGGGGAGCCGTTTTGGGGCGCAGACAGGGTCGTTCAGGTAGATGAATGGCTGCAAACAGGCGGGTGGTAACAAACCCGCATCAATAAAAGGAAAAAACGATGACAAATGTGATTGAGTTCTATTTCGAGTTTAATTCCCCGTTTGCCTATATTGCAGCAAATGCCATTGAGGACGTGGCTGCAAAACATGGGGTGACAGTGAGTTGGCGTCCTGTTTCTCTTGGACATGTCTGGAAAGCCATTGAAGCGGTTAATGTGGGACCAGCCGGTCATCCTGTAAAACTGAAATATCAGGCAAGGGATTCTGCTCGCTTTGCAGAACTTTATGGACTGCCGCTGACACGCCCTTCTGTTCATCCGATTGATGCAAAGCTTGCGCGTCTGGCTTTCTACAGGCTTTCTGCCAAAGATGAAGAGTTAGGGAAACGCTTTGTAAAAACCGCTTTCGATAAATTTTGGGGGCGCGGAGAAGATATTACAACTGCAGATCAGTTAAGCAGTGTCATGACCGAAATTGGCGAAAATGATGGTGAACTTGCAACTGCTCTTGAGGATCAGAATGCCAAGAAAACTATGATCGAATATACGCAGGCGGCAATTGATAGCGGGGCGTTTGGGATGCCCTGGTTCAAGATTGGCGAGGAAGTTTTCTGGGGAGCGGATCGGATACCGCATATTGATTTGTATCTTGCATCCAAAGCGGCCTGATAAAGGCTATGTAGATTGTACCGGCCCTGCAAGCAGGGCCGGGATTAGCAGGCGGATTAGAAAAGGAAATATCCGCCGTCGATAAGGAAAGTGTCACCCGTATGATAGGAACTGGCGTCCGACATAATATAGACCGCAATCCCGCCGAAATCTTCCGGCTGGCCCCAGCGGCGTGCCGGAATACGCGGTTTCACGTTATCGGAGAATTTATTCCAGTTGAAAGCGGGTTCCGTCATGGCCGTTTCGATCCAGCCCGGCAAAATGGCATTCGCCGTAATACCTTTTCCGGCAAATTCAACGGACATGGCGCGCAGCATGGAGATCAAACCGCCTTTGGTCGCAGCATAATGTTCATTTCTGGCCGCACCGGAAATGGCGGCAAGGCTGGCGGTCCCGACAAGACGACCGCCCGGATCTCCATTTTCCGCGCGCTCAACCATGTGTTTGGTGGCTTCCTGAAGCGTATAGAAAGCGCCATCAAGATTGACGCCAATGACCCGCTGCCAGTCCTGATCGTCAATATCCAGAAAGGACTTTTTGCCAGACGTCACACCTGCATTGGCAAAACAGCCATCTACACGGCCGAAACGGCTCAGGGTTTCGGCAAAGCAATCCTGGACTTCCTTTTGGTCAGCCACATTGCAGCTCAGGCTATCTACTTTTGTGCCGAAGGCTTTCAGTTCTTCAATAGCAGCCGCGTTTTTGCTCTCATTCGTACCCCAGATACAAATATCGCCACCAGCTTCGGCAATAGCTTTCGCCATGCCAAGTCCGATACCGCCATTTCCACCTGTGATGAGAGCGACCTTTCCCTGAAGGTCAAAAGCTTTATAGGCCATTTCTGGCTCCTTTGTTCTTCTTATGTAAGGGGTAAACGGGTAGCACAAAGCCCGCCCTTCGCCAAGAAAATCATGTCAGCAGACCTTGGGATGTCTGCTTTCGCTTCCATTTTTGCAAAAAAGGAATTTTGCGTAAATGTCTGTACTTAAAAGCAATCTCAATACGAGAAGTGATGATTACAAGAGCAATGCTGCCCATATGCAGGCGTTGGTCGATGACCTGAGAGATAAAGTTGGCCAGGTGAAGCTTGGCGGCGGTGATTTGTATTGCGTTGTTTGTCTGTTAGGCTGAACAGAATCATCACTTAAATATTTTGTTCTTTTAACTTTGTTCGTTAACGAATTTCCATTTCCCTCAATTTTGAAAAACGAAATCAATTCCTGTAAATTTTCCGCCTGACTGGATAACTCTTCAGAGGTTGAAGCGGCCTCTTCACTACTCGAAGCATTTTGCTGTATAACAACATTTAACTGCTGTATAGCACTGTTAATCTGTTCAACTCCAACATTTTGTTCTTTACTGGCAGCAGTAATTTCCTGAACAAGATCCGCAGTTCTCTGAATATCAGGAACCATTTTTATCAGCATTTCTCCAGCATTTTCTGCAACGTTAATGCTGGAAACTGACATATTGCTAATTTCCTGTGAAGCGCTCTGACTTCTTTCAGCAAGCTTTCTCACCTCAGAAGCCACAACAGCAAAACCTTTTCCGTGTTCACCTGCTCTGGCAGCTTCAATTGCTGCATTTAATGCAAGCA
>JAKSCD010000295.1 GCA_022360775.1 Sneathiellales bacterium
AAAGAGGAACAGGCGCAGGGAGTGCAGCCGTTCGAGGGCTGGGCGGTGAACACGCGCTGTCTTCAGGATTTCGACATTTCCTCAGCGCCGCAAAAGATGATTGCCGGCAGCCACATCAACGTGCACTGCGGCTGACCGGCCGCGCGCAAGGTCTTCAGGTGAAATCAAAAAGGAACCTTAAAAAGGAAAGGACGCCGGCCTAAGCCAGCGCCCCCCTGCGTTAAAGGAAGATTCAACGATTGCAACGAAGCCGAAGAGGTCCCATGCAAACATTTTTCTTCGCTGTTAACTGTGACCGTGGTCCCTTTGAAGGGGCCCGGTCCACGGCCACGTAATCACAAGGATTTCGTAGGTCGTGCCGACCAAACAGATTACCCGCTGTTCATCGGATCACCGGGGCCTCTTCAGCGTCACGTGAGCGCTTCCGATGCATCCCATGTGGCCCCCGAAATCTGCCTCACTCTTTCCCCGGAAGGAAGCGTTTGCCAGCTCGGACATGGGCTACTGGTTTTTCGTTTCCGGTTACTTGCTGGCCAGAGCAAGATCAGTAACGCGCCAGTAGTGGAATTAATAATGCGAAATTGATTACGTCGTGTCCATTCCGTTTATTGACTTTCAACACAGAAAATCGAAGCTGTTGATAATTACGTGAACAGTTTTCTTTTAGTTATTAAATTACCGTAACTTACCTGAAGTCTAATAATTCAGTCTTCAAAACCTATTGCACTGCACAATAACTACTTACTCCTCCAAGACAAGCAACGCGGAACAGCAATAGGCAATTCCGCACCGGGAGATTGAAGCTCAGTCCGTCCGCCTGGCGGTTATCGCGACCCAGGGCCCCTGCACAGATGCCTGGTATCCACCGCCGAGATATTCAACGATTGATACGAGTTCCCACGATCCGGACTGCTCATAGATCCCAACCAACTCCTCGCGGGAAAGGTAGTTGAAGTAGCGGTCAAACCGATCCCGCCCTTCCCGGTCGCCACCCTTGTAGCTGGCAAAATGAAATCCGCCGGGTTTGAGGGACCTGCGAACAAGACGCAGAATATCGGCAAGGGCATCGCGCGGCACATGCAACAGCGACGCGTTTGCCCAAACAGCGTCATAACACTGATTGGCGTTCAACTCGTCGAAGCGCATGACCCGCACCGGCCTCTTCAACCGTTCCTCCGCCTTGGCCGCGATTTCCGGAGACCCGTCCGTCGGTTCGACATCGAA
>JAKSCD010000143.1 GCA_022360775.1 Sneathiellales bacterium
ATGACTGGTTGCGGCCATAGCAAGAATACCGGTTTTTCCCTTAAACCCGACGGCGGAAGGATCCAGTGAGGTTGGCCAGACATAAGACAGAACTTGAGCTCCCCCCAGTTTTCCAGTGGGTTTCGGAATTTCTGAACCAGCGATGCCGTTGGTTGTCATGTGAAAAGTAACGACGCGCCCCTTCCGGTGAACATGAGCTGCCAGAATATCAAAGGCAGCTACTTTACTGGTTTCCGCCTCGGATTTAACGGCGTCAGCCATTTCAATGGCATGTCCTTTGTGACTGCTGTGATCATGGGTGCTGCCCGCTTGAGCGCAGGCTGTTGCCGTGAGTGCAAATGCGGATGCGACAAAAATAGATCTCATTTCGTTTCTCCAGTTCGTGTTGTCATCTTTCTTTTAGTTTCGACTCGAAATTATTGCAATATATTTTCGACTCGCTATTATTAAATTATGATGACGGACACAAAATCAGAGATACGGGATCTTCTTGAACGACTTTCCCGTTTAAATGCAGCTGATAACTGGAGCGGTAGCCTGAACCCTACTCAACGGACAGCACTTTCCTATCTCGCCCGTGCCAATCTGTTTTCCCGCAGTCCCTCTCATGTGGCTGACTATTTGGGAGCGACACGCGGCACTGTTTCCATGACGTTAAAAGCGCTTGCTCAAAAACAAATGATCCGTGAAATTCGCTCCGAAAGCGATAAACGGAGTATCTCCTATGAGGTGACATCTATGGGTTTTGAGGAATTAAAACCCCTTCACGCCATTGATCGGGCTCTCCTGAATCTGCAAGAAAGCGCTCTTCATACTCTTTCTGCAAGCCTCAAACATTTAATTGAAGAGATGCTGAAGCTGCGTGACGGCAGGCAGTTTGGTATTTGCAAGGATTGTCATTATCATCAATCTACCAGACAGGGCGCTTTCTGCGCACTTCTGAACCTACCTCTTGAGATTTCAGAAACAGACAAGCTTTGCCACGAATTTAAACTAAAAGGATAAGACTCAACTATGACTATTCTCTCTTCTCCGCTTTTGGGTCTTTTTGTTGGTAAAGCAGAGCAAAGATGGGAGGGGAAAGCTCCTTCCGCCATTGCAAAGAAAGCAGTCTCTCATACCCTTGATCTCGCGACAGACGGCTTTACAGAAGATAATCAAGCGGACCTTTCTGTTCATGGCGGCTCGGATAAGGCTCTGCATTTTTATCCGGCAGATCATTACACATTCTGGCAACAGGAACTTCCCGAAAAAGCGGATCTTTTCTTTCCTGGCGGGTTCGGTGAAAATCTGTCAGCTGCAGGGATCACTGAAGAGAAGGTCTGCATTGGCGATATTTTTGAACTGGGCAAGGCGCGATTGCAGATCAGCCAGGGTCGCCAGCCTTGCTGGAAACTGAATATGCATATTGACGAAAAAAGCTTGGTGGCCCGTTTCCAGAAAAGCGGGTTTACCGGATGGTATTTCAGGGTTCTTGAAACCGCGTCCATTTCTCCGGGTGATACACTTACCTTGCGGGAAAGACCTTGTCCGGAATGGCCCCTGGCGAGCGTCATTCGCGCCCGTTTCGATCCGAAACTGGATCCAACGGTCGCCCGTTCCCTTTCCAGGCTCCCTGAACTTGCAGAAAACTGGCGAAATTCTTTTGCAAAAAAAGCCGATAAAACTTTTATAGAAGATACTCGTGTCAGGACTGAAGGCTGATATCACACTGAATTGTGAGAAGCATGATCTTTAAATCCAGTCTTTCAACGCTTATTGTCTAGAAAAGCTGGACGATAGGTAAAATTCATTATGGATGTTCTGGACGATATTCTTGATACGCTGGATTTAAGAGGGACACTTTATTTCAGGACCGATTTTTCAGCTCCCTGGTCTGTTACTGTCCCAAAATATCAACAGGCGGCCCGTTTTCATCTGGTTATCCAGGGACAGTGTCACGTGGGGTTTGAGGATGGAGAAAGCACGATCCTCAATCCTGGCGACCTCATTCTGATCCCGCGGGGAAATCTTCATATTCTGTCGGACAGCCCCTGCCAGAAAGCCCCGGATCTGGAAACCGTTCTGAACGCCCTGAACTATGATGGCAAAGGTGTTCTGGTTGCCGGGGACGGGGATCCTGATGCGGCCACACAAATGATTTGCGGTCACTTCACTTTTCGCCAGGGGGCAGATCATCCGATTCTGAGAGCCTTGCCTGATTATCTGATTACAAGAGCAGGCGATCGCGCTCTCGAGCCTGAACTGGATGACATTTTGAGGCTCACCACCAGGCGAATGTTTGGCGGCGCCCCAGGCTCTTCTGCTGCAGTAACCCGTCTTTCAGAAATCATGTTCATTGAACTTATTCGGTTCGGCCTCGCACGAAATGAAAAACTGAGCTCCGTCATGGCGGCGTTCAGCGACAAACATATCGGCAATGCCCTTTCGCTTATTCATGAACGGCCAGAAGAAGCCTGGACCGTGCAACGCCTCGCCCTGGAAGTCGGCATGTCCCGTAGCCGCTTTGCAGACCGGTTCGGCGAATTGGTCGGCACGGGCCCAATGAGCTACCTTACAGACTGGAGACTGCAAAAAGCTCTTTCCGCGCTCTCAGAAGCTGGTCATAGTGTGCAGCAGATTGCACTTGAATCAGGGTATCAATCCTCCGCAGCCTTTACCCGCGCCTTTACAACAAAATTTGGAATTCCACCTACTGAATATCGTCGAAATACTCAATAATTTGCAGATCGTCCCATCTATATTGCCATTAATCTCCAATTTTGGCTGACATATTGATAAAACGTCTCTCATCTCCCTAATCTCAGTTATCCGAAACGGAGAACTGATACTCGGCAGAGACACATCATCAACAGTCTCACCCGGTTTTCTGTTTCGGACTTTGAAACCCGTCAACTGAAGGATGAGATAATGATGAAAAAGATTTTAGCGCCTACCCTTGTTGCTGTTTCCCTGCTTGGCTCCATGGCAGCGATACCTGCCTTCGCAGCTGATGAACATAATGTGGCCAGTGGGCTAACTGCTGCTGGCGCCCCGCTCGGATTACACGGTGTTGATCCTGTTGCTTTTATCGACATCAATAACCGTGTCGAAGGCCGCGCAAAGTTTACAGCTGTACATGAGGGTGTCGCCTACTATTTCGCAAGCAATGAGAACCTGGCTACCTTTAAAGCCAATCCTGCAAAATACCTGCCTGAAAATGGTGGCTTCTGCACTTATGGTGTTTCTGTTGGCAAGAAATTCGATGGCGACCCGCAATTTGCTGCAGTAGAGGATGGCAAGCTTTACGTCTTCCTAAGCGAAGAGATCTACAAGCTATTCCAGAAAGATCGCGCAGGTACAATCGCCAAGGCCTCCAGGAACTGGAAAGATATCAAACATACTGCGGCTAAAGATCTCTAGAAATAGGGTCTCGCCACCATTTGGGCAGGTGCCCGCGCCTGCCCTTCCCTCTAACAATCGGAGATAAAAATGACAATGATTGACCACCTGAGCTTGGGTGTTAGTGATATTGAAAAAGGTTGCTCATTTTATAATGGGCTTATGACAATTTTGGGCTGTGATCTGCTCGCTCAGACTGAAGGGTTTGCTGCTTATGGTAACGGTGCTCCCCAGTTTCTCATAATGCTCCCATCTGATGGGGACAATTGGTCAGCTGGCAACGGCACCCATATTGCCTTTGTCGCAAAAGAAAAATCAGCGGTAGATGCGGCTCATCGCTATGCAATGGAAGCCGGTGCAAAAGACAACGGGGCTCCGGGGCCAAGAGAAGCCTATCCCAAAGCAGATGTCTATACAGCTTTTGTTATTGATCCTTTCGGCAATAAACTGGAATTCATTCACAATGGATTTGCCGCCTGATCTCGCAGGTCAAGGAAACGGAAGGCTGTTCCTCCTCAAAATACAGCTTTAAATCCCCGGTCCGAATTCCCTGCCTCTAAAGGCAGTGCCTGTCTTTCTTGCGGCAGGCACTGTTTTCTAATTTGAAGAATTCTCAGCCTGATATTTCTCAGCGCCTTTTACTCTCAGATCCATCCAGTTTTGCAAACATTCCCCTTGCGTCATCATAACGCCTGCAGTACCGCCAAGTCCGCTTACAGTGGGTACACCTGTATATTCAGCGAGTTCCTGGGTCATCCATTCGCATGGGTCAAGGCTTTCATACTGGTAAAGAAATCCCCCAATAATGACAACAATACCAACAGTCGTCCATCCAACAGCCTTGATCATGAGAGAATCCTGAAAACCTGAGAGTTACAAAGTCAGCTTGTATATAAGACCGATCTGCCAGATGCAAAGAAAAAGCCCCCAGCCGAGGCTGGAGGCTTCTTTATTTCAATCTAGAAATGGATCAGTCGTATTTTCTGAGTTCCAGTTTCGCAATCTGGTTTCTGTGAACCTCATCAGGTCCGTCAGCAAGACGCAATGTCCTCGCACCCGCATAAGCCGCAGCGAGACCAAAGTCACTGGTCACACCACCACCGCCATGAGCCTGAATGGCCCAATCGATGATTTCACAGGCCATGTTTGGCGCAACAACCTTGATCATGGCAATCTCTGCTTTCGCTTTCTTGTTGCCAACAGTATCCATCATATAGGCTGCTTTCAGGGTCAACAGGCGCGCCTGTTCGATTTTTGCACGAGCTTCAGCGATACGTTCCAGCGTTACTGTTTGCTCGGAGACTTTCTTGCCAAAGGCTACGCGTGACTTGACGCGCGTACACATTTTTTCAAGCGCCCGCTCGGCAACACCGATCAAACGCATGCAGTGATGGATACGCCCTGGGCCAAGCCGGCCTTGAGCAATTTCAAAACCGCGGCCTTCGCCCAGCAGGATATGATCGGCAGGCACACGAACATCCTTGAAATCAACCTCCGCATGACCATGCGGTGCGTGATCATAACCAAAGACAGGCAGGAATCGCTTGATTTCAATACCCGGAGTATCCAGCGGCACAACAATCATGGATTGCTGATTGTAAACGGGAGCACTCTTGTCTGTTTTACCCATGAAAATCAGGACCTTGCAGCGTGGGTCCATTGCGCCGGACGTCCACCATTTGCGGCCATTGATCACATATTCATCGCCATCACGAATAATATCAGATTCAATATTAGTCGCATCGGAAGATGCAACGCGCGGCTCTGTCATCGCAAAAGCAGACCGAATTTCACCGTTCAGGAGAGGAACCAGCCAACGTTCCTTCAGTTCTTCATTTGCATAACGCTCGAACACCTCCATATTGCCGGTATCGGGCGCGGCGCAATTGAAGACTTCGGGCGCAAAATGAACACGCCCCATAATCTCGCAAAGCGGCGCATATTCGAGATTGGTAAGACCTGCACCCCGGTCACTTTCCGGGAGGAAAAGGTTCCAGAGCCCAGCCTCTTTCGCTTTGACTTTCAGCTCTTCAACAATCGCAGTCGGTTGCCAGCGATCCCCTTCATTGACCTGTTCTTCAAAGGTTTCTTCATTCGGATAAACATGTTCATCCATAAAGGCCTGAACACGGGCCTGAAGATCCTTTACTTTATCGGAATATTCAAAATACATGCCGTTTCCCTTCTTATTTTTCTCTTTCGTTTTTTCTTGTTCTTCTTATCGCCGGTTGGCAAAGAATTCTTTTAACAGTGCAGCTGACCGTTTTTCTCCAATCCCTCCATAAACCTCTGGCTTATGATGACAGGTCGGATGATCATAGATTCGCGGGCCATGCTCCACTCCTCCGCTCTTTGGATCGAACGCTCCAAAATAAAGCCGCCGTATCCGCGCATGTGAAATTGCGGCGGCGCACATGGGACAGGGCTCCAACGTGACATAGAG
>JAKSCD010000494.1 GCA_022360775.1 Sneathiellales bacterium
CCTTTCTCTCCGGCAGGAGCTTGCATTCGCTCCAGAGGCCTATAGGATTGAAAGTTCCAATGACAAGGCCAGAGACACGGTATGAGTAGCGCCCCATGACAGCAACAGAAACACCCAAACGAAAATGCCCTCATTGCGGAAAAGCAGCAGACTCCACTTTTCGGCCTTTCTGCTCCAAACGGTGTCAGCAGGTCGACCTTGGCAAGTGGCTCAATGAGAGCTATGTGATTCCGGGTGAAGAGACCATTCCCGCCAATGACGAAGACCTGGATTACTGAGGAAAACCGCCGGAAGCCGCTGAATTCAGGCACAAAAACCGCAATTGCCGCCTTTTTGAATTTTTTCTGGAAAGGGGTATGGACAGCCCCCTGAAATTCTTTTATAACCCAGCTTCCTCGCGGGCGGACTACCGCCCCGAACACGGTATGCCCAGGTAGCTCAGTTGGTAGAGCAGCGGACTGAAAATCCGCGTGTCGGTGGTTCGAATCCGCCCCTGGGCACCATTTTTTTCTAAAAACTCGAAGACTTCCAGACGTTTATTTTGTGCTTCTGCATACTGTAGCGTCGCGCGTGTTTTTGGACTTTTTTTGGGTTCGTTTCTGGACATGGATTTTAATGAAGATTTGAAATGACGATCGGCTATGGTCCATTTCTAACGCAGCTTGCCAAACTACTGTTCCGATCGGTAATAGGCTTCTACGGGTATATCACTCCTTGTAGCTTCCAAGTCTTCAGGTTCGATTTGATCATTGAGTGCTGGAATATCAGTTGTATCTTTGAAACTTTGGATGCTTGAAAACAATGCATCTATACCTACCCCTCCAACTTTCCTTTCGTGTTCTCCAGGTTTTAAATCAGGGGGCATATCAATCGCCATTCCGCCACCATCAAAATCAACATTTTTGTACGAAATCTGACCGGGGCCTGGTGTCAATTGGATAGTTTTTCTGAGCCAGTCATATAAACCAGAATTAGCGTCTATTTCTACTTGTTGAGCAAACCACCCACCAGTAATTCCAAATTGAACGCTCAGCTCTGTCATATGGCAATCATAATCCTTTACCTTTATCGCCAGTGGCTGCTTTAACCTAAACCGTATTCTGTGTTTTCCAGAAACAATATAATTGAAAGCCACGTATTGTTGCGCTCGATAACGCAACCATTCAACCAATGGAATTCCCTGAAAAGTAAAATCTGTGAAGAGTATAGTGCCATCTTTTGGCGGCCCGTCGGGCACTATAAATTGAAAGTCTGCGGAATTCGGCAAAAAATCGACACGACGAAAGTAGATTTCATCAATAATTTTATATTTAACTCTGGGATCATCACTTCTAAGGGCACCAATTAATCCTATCCCTAATCGTCGCGCTTTAGAAATAGCAGGGGTAGTAAAACCCGCATTGGTACATAGCAAAGACAAATCATATCCTAAATCACGGTGTTTCGAATCTAATGCATCGATTATAGGTATCTTAATTTTGCCATTCTTGCGCTTAGGGTTAAAGTCTTTACATTCAATGTTTACGCGACGCCTCACTCCATCAACAAACCCGTCAACTAAAACATCTATGTCTCTTCTTCCATCTGGGCCTTCTATCCATTCCCCCCGAATAACGATAGCTCCTGGATCCATTTCCTTCACTATGTCTGCTACAACTAGCTCATATAGTTTTCCTGCCTTTGGCATATGGCCCCTCAAACGAAATGAATTGAAAACGACTAATTCATTGGAATACTCAACATATTAGTAGCTGTTAAAAGGCAGACAAGTTGAATTTACGCCGCATCCATGCTCTTATAAGAAAAAAGCGAACTAACAAAAAATAAGAATAAGAGGGAAAAATGTTAGATCTCAAAATCATCAATGCACAAATTGTCGATGGCACCGGCGCGCCCGCTTATAGAGGTGAGATTGGCGTTAAAGACGGCAGAATAGCTGCCGTTGGAAATGTCAGTGAAGAAGCCGCCGAAATTTTGGATGCCGAAGGCCGTGTCGTTTCCCCCGGCTTTATCGATGTTCACACACATTATGACGCGCAGGTTTTCTGGGACCCCAAAATCTCCCCGTCCTGTTATCACGGCGTCACGACAATTCTCGGCGGTTTTTGCGGGTTTTCAATCGCTCCGCTTTCCAAAGACGCGGCTCCCTATTTGTTGAACATGCTCTCACGCGTGGAAGGCATGCCGGTTACGTCTCTTAAGGAAGGAGTTCCCTGGGACTGGGAGAGCTTTGGGGACTATCTGAGCCGCCTGGACGGCAAGGCGGGTGTCAATATGGGATTTCATGCCGGTCACAGTGCCATTCGCCGTGTTGTTATGGGGGAACGCGCTGTTGGTGAGAAGGCAACGGAAGAGGAGCTAAGCGCCATGTGTGCGCTGCTTAAACAAAGCCTCGAAGAAGGCGCTCTCGGCTTTTCCTCAACGGTCTCCACAACCCATAATGATGCTGACGGTATGCCTGTTCCGTCCCGCCATGCCTCCAATGAAGAGCTGATCGCCCTTGCCGGTGTCTGTAAGGATCATGAAGGTACTTTCCTCGAATTTCTGCCAGGCGTCGGATACTTTTCCGATGAAACGATACAGCTGATGACCGATCTGACCGTGGCAGCCCAAAGGCCTTTGAACTGGAACATGATGCAGCCATAAACTGCCTTTTAGCTGAAACATGATGCAGCCATAAGCTGCACTAGAACTGAAACATGATGCAGCTATAAACTGCCTTTTAGCTGAAAC
>JAKSCD010000414.1 GCA_022360775.1 Sneathiellales bacterium
AGGAATTTGATATTGAGGCCGCGAATAATGCGATTGAGGGTATCCGTACGTCCTTGAGTGAGGGGGCAGATCCTTATGTCGCAGCCCGGCGTGAGTATCTGGAAGGCCTGTCTGCGCTTCGCTCTGGTGATATGGAACGGGCGATTAGCAAATTTGATCAGGCAATTGCACTGGATATTCGTCCTGTTGTCGCAAAAGCCAAATATGCCAAGATTAATGCGGAGCTCGCCCAGAAAGATATTACACCCGAAGAAGCCATTGAGCAGTTTCAGAAAATGGAATTCGCCTGGCGAGGGGATGATCTTGAAGTTGAAATCCAGAAACGCGTCGGGGATCTGCATATTGCGACCGGGGATATGCGCGAGGGACTGAAGACCTTTCGACAGATCGTGAAATCTTTTGCCAAAAATCCGAAAGCCAGGGATATCGCAAGAGAAATGGCGGATATCTTCAATCAGCTTTTCCTGGAGGGCGGAGCAGATAAACTCTCCCCGGTTAAAGCACTGGCTCTTTATTACGAATATCGGGAACTAACACCGCTTGGTAAAAAAGGTGACCAGATGATCAGCCTTCTTGCCGACCGGCTGATTAAGGTTGATCTCCTGGACCAGGCTACTCAACTGCTGGACCACCAGGTTAATTTCCGACTTAAAGGAGAGCAGAAATCCTACACTGGAACGAAGCTTGCCGTGGTGCACCTTTGGAATGATAAACCACAGGACAGCCTGAATATCCTGCAAAAAACAAGATGGCGGGCACTGCCGGCTTCTGTAAAACAGGAACGTCTTCATATCCGCTCGCAAGCCAATGCGGCCCTTGGGGATTATGAGGAAGCACTGGAGTTACTGCTGGACGATAAGAGCAAGAAAGCGGATCTTCTGCGGACAGAGATTTACTGGAAGTCGAAAAACTGGGCGAAAGTTATTCCGTCGCTTCAGAAATTGCTGAATGACGCCGGTGCACCTCGGCAGGACAAGCTGAATGCCATGGACCGTCAGCGTCTGATGCAGCTTGCTGTAGCCATGAGTCTTTCAAATGATCAGAAAGGTATTGCTGATATTCGCAAAGCCTACCGTAAGAAACTGGTGGACACACCGGACCTTGATGCCTTCGATCTGATCACAGAGGATCCCGATGGATCGGAAAAAGAATTTCGCAAGCGCGCGACAGCAATTGCCAAGGTCTCCCAGGCGGAATCTTTCATGGCCGGCTATCGCGAGCAGCTTAAAAACGGAAATTTCTGGGCAACAAATTAAATTAGTGCTTACAGCACATAGCCAATTTCCTGAAATTGCTGACGGTATTTAGCTACTTCGGTTGCCAGAGTTTCCGGCTGATCTGATTTCAACGCATCGGCAATCAGTTCGGCCAGTCTTGGCATATCCGCCTTTGTCATGCCCCAACGGACCAGTTCCGGCGTTCCAAGACGCAAGCCGTTCAGATCACCATCGATTTCATTGATCGGCAGCCCAATGCCGCAGGCAAGAAAACCGGCTTTTCTAAGATGTTTGGATGCTTTCTGTCCCCCACCAAAAGAGGTGGCTTCGATGGCAAACTGATGGGAGTCAGTAAAGCCCCTGTTTTTGGCAAATACCGGTATACCGGCCTGGTCCAGAGATTGGGCAAGGAGGCGGGAGCAGTCGATCATGTTCCTGGCATAATCCTCGCCATGCTCTTTCCAGTCCAGCATTGTGAGCGCAAGGGCTGCAGATTTTGCGGCATCAAAATTTGCGGTCATTCCAGGAAAAGCTATTTCATCAAGACGCTGAGCAAGGCTTTTATTATTAGTAACGATAAGGCCGCCAGCGGGACCAGCGAGACTCTTATAGGTGCTCATGGTCATGAGATGCGCGCCTTCATCCAGCGGATTTTTCCATACCCCGCCTGCAATGATGCCGCATTGATGGGCCGCATCAAAAAGGACCTTTGCCCCCACCTTGTCTGCAATCCTTCGTATCTCTGCTACGGGATGTTCGAAAAGGTTCAGGCTTCCGCCGATAGTGATCAGTTTAGGCCTGGTTTCAATAGCCTGGGTTTCTAAAGCGTCGATATCCACGGTATATCCGTCAGCGAGAACGGGTGCAGGAACTGTATTAATCCCATAAAGGCCTGCACATCCTGCTTGATGATGGGTGACATGGCCGCCGATAGTTGCGGGCGGCGCGATGATCGTATCCCCTGCGTTGCAAAAGGCCATAAATCCGTAAAGATTTGCAAGCGCCCCTGACGGGACACGAATTTCTGCGTAACGCGCTTTAAAAACTTCTGCAGAAAGTTCGGCAGCGATCACTTCAATCTGCTCTATGGCTTCCAGACCCATCTCGTATTTATCGCCGGGATATCCAAGTGAAGGGCGGCTTCCAAGGCCAGCGGCCAAAGCAGCTTCCGCTTTAGGGTTCATAACATTGGTGGCCGGGTTCAGGTTAAAGCAGTTCTTTTCGTGGATTTCCAGATTTTCAGCTATCAAGGTCTGCAAACGATCAGCGAGTTCTACAGTGTTCTTTTGAGCCGTTTCTTTTGCAATTGCCTGGACGCGGTTTTCACAATGTACCGGCACCCATGGGCGGGGGGATAACGCAGTCATAATAGAACCTCCTTCATTGGAGTGACTATTGAATTGAAAAAAAGATGCCTCCGCAAATCAGTTTTGCTAAAATATAGGCCTAGAAAATCTATGGGTAAAAAAATGGCTGTTGCACCCCCAAGACCAAAAGGCCCCCCGTTAAATGCGTTGCGGGCTTTCGAGACTGCTGCCAGGCTTGGCAGCTTTTCACTGGCAGGAGATGAGCTCTGTGTCACCGCAGGGGCCATTGCGCAGCAGATAAAAAGCCTGGAAGCCTGGATTGGATGTGAACTTTTTGAGAGAAAAGCGCAAGGGGTCCAGCTCTCTTCCGTTGGAAAAACGGTTATTCCTGAATTTACAAAAGCGTTTGATCAGCTGGGATATGCAGTTCAAACCTTGCGTAATAACGCTCTTCCCAGCGATGTTCGAATAGCCGCGCTTCCGGCGATCGCCCAACTCTGGTTATCACCAAGGCTTCCGGGGATACGGGAACGAATTCCCGAAATATCCATTTCCATTACAGCACTGGAAAATGCCCCGAACCTGATGCGGGAGCCTTATGACGCTACCGTCTTCTTTTGCGAGGATGAGGACCTAGAAGGAAGGGTGACTCTGGGTCCCGACAGGATTTATCCGGTTTGCGCGCCGCAACTGAAATCCCGATTGCGAAAACCGTCTGATCTTTTGGAAATACCTTGCCTTTTTGACGCCATATGGGAAAGGGATTGGGAAATCTGGCTGACAGAGGCTTATCAACTTTCCCTCATTGGCCGGTTAAGAGGGCCGGTTTTCTCTCTTTACAGTCTTGCCGTGCAGGAAGCCATCAGCGGTGCTGGAGTTTTGATGGGGCATCATGATCTGGTTAAGCCCTATCTGGATCAGGGAAAGCTCGTAAAAATATTTGAAAATAAGTCTTTTACCGGTCGTTCTTTATGCATTGAAAGAAGCATGTCCGGCCTTTCAAATCCCTATCTGCAAAAGGCACTGGGCATTCTTCTTGAACAACCCTAGCATCACGCCGGGGCAGCTGATCGGTCACTTTCACGCCATTCCCGAATGGATTGACGCATAATCTGCTGCGCCGAATTCAGGAAAAGCGCCGCCATCACACCAGCTACAGCAAGATCCGGCCATCCGCTGGTTGTCCCCCAAACC
>JAKSCD010000354.1 GCA_022360775.1 Sneathiellales bacterium
GAAGCATCCAATGCAGCTAAAAACATGGCAACCGGACCTTTGGCATCACTTGCCGATCTGGCAAAAACCCGCCAATCATCTTTGTAATCAGTAATTGAGTTCCATGAAACGGTTTCCCAATCGCCTGACGCGCTTTTCTTTTTGAGAGTTGGGATATAGGGACTTTCTTGGAACCATCGGGTAGAATCCACAGGTTGCCCATCGATTTGTAAATAGATAAGGACAGTCTTTTTGGCCTTCTTATGTTTTCGTTCCGCTAAAAGCAGGGGAACCGTCTTGGTTTCAATTCTGGTGGTGGTAAAGCCTCTTTTTGAAAAAGATTGCTCGCACCAAAGCACATTTTTTTCAATATCATCTGGATAAAAGGCATCATTGGGTATACTCAACAATTCCTTTAATAAAGGAAATGAAGCTACAGTGTATTTCTCCGCGGCATCTTTTAGTTGTTTTTGGTCGAGTTTTTGACCTACGGCATCAACACTGGCCAAGAGTGAAGTGCAAATTGATAAAATTGTAAAAACAGATGAAAGTCTCATAACTACGTGTGGATTGTTCTTCCGAAATTTAGTGATATTGGCTCTATTTCACTAATGGGCACATCGGTTTAAAAAGAATCTATGACCAGAACCCCGGTATGATGGAACTCGTTCATTTTAGGCAATAAAGTAGTGGCGTCTTCCAAGGATATGGTTTGATGGACCAATTTATCGGGCTGCAATTTTCCCTGTTGGATTAGGCTCAGCATTTCAGGGTATTTATGGGCTTGCATGCCATGACTGCCCACAATTTCCAGTTCATTGGCAATTACCTTGTCCATAGGTATTTTGGGGTGGATGTGGTCACCGGTTACCAACCCTACTTGAACATGGCGCCCCCTTTTTCTGAGGTTGGCTATGGAATTGAAACAAGTTTCTTGGCTCCCCAGTGCATCCAGGGAAACTTCCACACCTCCTTTGGAATATTCTTTTACTGCAGCAACCACATCTTCATTCAAGGGATTGACAGTCATTTTGGCCCCAAATTC
>JAKSCD010000177.1 GCA_022360775.1 Sneathiellales bacterium
CAGGCACTGCAATTGGGGCATTTGGGCCGGTGGCCGCAATTATCACACAAGGTCAGGGGCGCATAGCCACGCATGTTGAGAAACAACATGGCCTGCTGACCGGCGACAAGAGTCTGGTCGATCGCGTCTTTCAGGGGTTCAGAGATCCAGCGCTGTCTTCCGGGACTATGTTCCTTCAGATCAATCAGGGAAACATCGGGAAGCTGTGCCCCGCCAAAACGGGAAGGCAGAACCAGATGCCGGTATTTACCGCTTTCAGCATTGACCAGAGTTTCAAGGGACGGCGTCGCGGATGCCAGAACCACAGGAAATGTCCCGATAGATCCCCTCAACACCGCCATATCCCGCGCATTGTAGGGAACACCTTCATCCTGCTTGAAAGAGGCTTCATGCTCTTCATCGACAATAACAAGTCCAAGATCGGAAAAGGGCAGAAAAAGTGCGGACCTCGCCCCGACCACAACTTTTGCCTTCCCCTCGATAACTGCGCGCCAATTCCGGCGACGCTCGGCCTGGGTAAGGTCGGAATGCCACTCCACAGGTTTGACGCCAAAACGATCTTCAAATCGTCCCAGCCACTGGGAAGAAAGGGCAATTTCCGGCAGCAGGACAAGAGCCTGCTTTCCAGCCTTCAAGCTTACAGCAATAGCCTCGAAATAAACTTCTGTTTTGCCTGATCCGGTGACACCATTTAGAAGCGTGACCGAAAAATCTTCACTTTTCACCGCGTCCACAAGCTCATTTGCGGCGGAGATCTGTAATTCAGAAAGCGAAACACCAATTCGATCAGGATCCGGTTCATCACTGGTTTCTTCAGCCGGAAGGTCAACCTGTACCAGCACGCCCTGAGACTGCAGCCCCTTAATAACAGATGTGCTCACAGCGGCAATTTCAGAAATTTCAGAGGCGGTTCGCGCAATATCACCGGTGAGAACATCCAGAACCCGGCGGCGAGCCGGTGTCATTTTCTGAACCGCTTCTCCTGTTCTGCGATATCCTTTACGCGGCGCTTTCGGATAGACAGCATCGGGAACACTCATCGCCATGCGAAGGACGCGGCCCGGTCTCTGTACGGTATAATTGGCGACCCACTCAATGAATTTACGGCTCCCCTCTGGCAGAGCGGCAACAGGCAAAACCTCAATAACATCCTTCATACGAGAGGCTTCCACGGTTGACTTATCCGCTTCCTTCCAGACAACCCCAACCACTTCCCGCGGACCCAGCGGAACTTTGACAAAATCACCGATATCAACAGATAAATCAGCCGGAACGCAATAGTCGTAAGCAGCCCCCATGCTCATGGGAAGCAATACCCGCACACGCCGCTGTCCAACCTCTGCTGTCATAATGGAATAGTCCCTGCCTTTACTGGTCATGCCATTGTCATTGGATTATGGTGATAACAGATAGCAATAAAGATCCCTATGGAAAAGGATGTGTACCAAGAAGATTTGTCCCGGACGTTGAAACCGGGTATAGACAAAGAAACCCGCGCGTAATGTGCTGATGAAGGACTTTGAAAAACACCATGAAATTTTTCGTTGATACCGCAGATACCGAAGAAATCCGCGAACTTGCCGATACCGGTCTTCTTGATGGCGTGACGACAAACCCCTCTTTGATTGCCAAAACCGGACGTGATTTTATCGAGGTCATCAAAGAAATCTGCACCCTTGTTGATGGTCCGGTCAGTGCCGAGGTTGCGGCGACAGACTATGATACCATGCTTGAAGAGGGCAAGAAGCTCGCAGGCGTTGCTGAAAATGTCGCAGTTAAGGTACCATTGACCATGGCCGGCCTTAAAACCTGTTCGCAGCTGGCCAAACAGGGAACACTGGTCAATGTAACCCTCTGTTTCTCTGCTGCTCAGGCCATTCTCGCGGCAAAAGCCGGTGCTGCCTTTATTTCTCCTTTTGTCGGGCGCCTTGACGACATTGGGCAGGATGGCATGAACCTGATCTCCGATATTGTTCAAATTTACGCCAATTACCCGAACCTCAATACAGAAGTGCTGGTCGCCTCCATTCGCAATCCAACTCATATTGTGGATTCAGCCCTGATGGGGGCTGATGTTTGCACCATCCCGCCGCAGGTACTGAAACAGCTGGTTTCTCATCCCCTTACAGATAAAGGCCTCGCAGCCTTCCTGGCAGATTGGGAAAAAACCGGTCAGAAAATCCTGGGCTAACGGCAAAGCGGGGTCAGTTGTGGCAAAAAGCAAAAAAGGCACCTCTTCCAAGGAAGAAAAAACCGCCCTGAAAGAAGACCAGGTTCGGGAATGGTTGAACGCCCATCCGGATTTCTTAAAAGAAAATGCGGATCTGCTTGCAGTTGCGGCGACCCCCAAACGCCAATCCGGTGATGGTGTTGTGGATATGCAATCTTTTCTGGTGGAAAGGTTGCAAAATGAAGTGAAACGGCTCTCTGAACAGCAAGAGATGTTTGTCGGTGCCGCCAGGCAAAACCAGCTCATCCAGAACCGGGTTCATCATTCGGTGCAGGCGCTGCTATCAGCAACCGGATTTGCTCATTTCATCCATATCCTGACCCAGGATCTTCCTGAAATTCTGGAAGTGGATGTGATTACCCTCTGCATCGAAGATGGCCCTATTCCTCTTCCGGAAATGACTGGACTGCAAAGATTGAAATCCGGCAGTGTCGAGCGGGCAAACTGGCGCGGTGGGCAGATCCTCATGCGGCCCATTGCCTCCAAATCCAAGGCGATTTTCGGACCCGCCATGGATCTGGTGACGTCAGACGCCCTCATTCGCCTGGAAGTCCCCTCCCTGCATGCTGAAGCAATGCTGGCAATTGGCAGCCGGGAAGAAAATCATTTTCACCCGGAACAGGGGACAGAACTTCTCTCTTTCCTGGCAATCTGCACACAATCCTGCCTGCAGATGTGGCTGGAAAATACAACACTCTCCTGAAGCCGGATGCCGCAAAACCTTTCAGAGCATATTGATATCTGGAAAAACTGGCTCCTGCATGAGAAAAAAATGAGCCCTCATACGCAGGCGGCTTATGAAAGGGATTTTGAAGCCTTTGAAGAGTTTCTTGTCACTCATCTTGGTAAAGCGCTGACGCTCACAGATCTTGCAAATTTAAAAGCGGCTGACTTTCGTGCCTTTCTGGCCCAGCGGCAAAAAGAGGGGCTTTCTGCGAGCTCCCTTGCAAGAACACTCTCTTCCGTCAAAAGCTTTTTTAAAAAACAGGAACGGGACGGAGTTTTTCATAATCCCTATCTGAGTGCCATTCGCACCCCTAAAAAACCAGAGCGGCTCCCTCGCCCCCTCTCTCCAAAAGATGCTGAAAAACTGGTACATACCGCCGGTACAGCACTTACAAAAAGCAGCTGGATGCAGGACAGAGATCTCTGTGTCTTTCTTTTGCTTTACGGATGTGGCCTTCGCATTAATGAAGCCCTTTCGCTTAATTTTGGCAACCGGCCAAAAGGTGAGGTTCTCAAGGTTCTCGGGAAAGGGTCAAAAGAGCGACTGGTGCCCGTCCTCCCGATTATTCATGGCGCGCTTGAAACCTATCTTCAGAATTGCCCCTATCCCTTCTCTGATGACGCTCCCCTATTCTTTGGTAAACAGGGCCGCAGGCTAAATGCACGAACCGTGCAGCAGAAAATGCAAGATCTGAGGCGCAAACTTGGTTTACCGGAAAGTGCAACACCTCATGCGCTTCGGCACAGTTTCGCAACCCATCTTCTGTCAGCCGGCGGGGATTTGCGAACAATTCAGGAGCTTCTGGGGCATGCCAGCCTATCCAGCACCCAGGTTTATACGGATTTGGAGACAAGGCAACTCCTTGAAACCTATAAAAAAGCGCATCCCAAATCGTGAAGGTTATCGGGTCATGCGGATTGCGACAGGCGCCAGCAGAACAATCGCCCCCATCGATATATAAGTTAGTCCCCAGGCCGTCAGACTGGTATGCCCGCCACCAGCATCCAGAACCATACCTGCAACTACCGGCCCTGCCATGGCACCAGTAAATCCAAGAAAACTGTGAACGGCAAGCGTTGATCCTTTCAGATCCAGCGGCGCAGTGCTCACGGCCCCTGCTGTAAGGGAGGAAGAATCGGCAGTCACTACAAATCCATAAAGGGCCGCCAGCAAGACAACAACTGGAAAGGCCAGATCTGCAGAAAATCCGAGAAACAGGGACACAAAAAAAGCGCTGAACATAATCAGCAAAATAGCTTTTTGCCGACCCAGCTTCAAAGAGAGTTCATTTCCAAGGACACTGGAGGGCAATCCGAGGAAAATGATAATCGATGCTATGACACTGATATCCATCCAGGCAGGCGGGGAGGACAATGTGGCAGCGAATGTAAGAAAAGCGACCACAAAGGACCGCATCGCCATCAGCTCCCAGGAATGGCAGAAATAGGCGATGACAAAACCCATGGTCCGCCGGTTTCTGAGAACAGGCCCAAAATTGAGAAGTTCCCGCCAAGACCTTGGAGAATGATTGGGTTTCGATTTCGTTGCCAAACAGACAATCAGCAGAGAAAGAGGAGGGCCAGTGAGCACAAGGATCAGGGCCTGGTGCGCACCAAAGGCTTTTTCAGCAAGTCCAACCAGCAAAAAGGAAACCGCCGAGCCCGTGGAGAAACAGGCCGTATAAAAAGCGATGGAGCGAGACTGGTTTCCTTCCGGCAACCTGTCTGTGAGCAGCTTAAGTCCCGGCATATAGGAGGCCGCAAGCGCCGCCCCGGACAGAAACCGCCAGGGCAGGGAGGAAGGAAAACCATCCGCGTGAAAAGCAAA